>JBASRN010000196.1:0-2275 GCA_049273855.1 Blastocatellia bacterium | reverse complement strand
CACCTACCCTGAGAGCGGGATTGCCACGTTCAATCTTTACTGTTGCCGCCTGCGGCCGAACTGGGACTGGAGCGCGAAGCTGATCGCGCTGCTCGGCGCAGATCGAGTGACAATCCGGTCTTCAATTCGCGGCGCCGCAGCGCAAGCCTTGGCGACTTCTTCCGCAGAGGTGTCACTGCCTTGAGCCAACTCGAAGCGAACTGCCCCGCCTGCGGCGCGCCCATAGCTTTCAAGGTCGGATCATCGATCGTAGTCGTCTGCGAGTTCTGTCATTCGGTAGTCGCGCGAACCGACCGCGCGCTCGAAGATCTGGGCAAGGTCGCGGAGCTTGTCGAGACCGGCTCGCCGCTCGACGTGGGACTATCCGGCGTCTATCAGGGCGTTCCGTTCGAGTTGACTGGCCGCGCGCAGCTTGCTCACGAAGCCGGTGGCGTGTGGGACGAGTGGTACGCTGCGTTCACCGACGGGCGCTGGGGATGGTTGGCTGAAGCGCAAGGCCGCTTCTATCTGACCTTCGGGCAATCGCTGCCCGAACAAGCGTTGATTCCGCCGATCGAGTCGCTCTCATTAGGAACGCCCGTCGCCGCGATTCCAACTTCTATTCCGTTGGTCGTCGCAGAAATCGGGCAAGCCAGCGCGGTTGCCGCAAAAGGCGAGATACCCTACAAACTCGTTCCCGGAGAACAATACTACTACGCCGACCTTTCCGGACCGGGCGGCGAGTTCGCCACGCTTGACTACAGCCAGAGTCCGCCGCTCGTATTCATCGGCCGCCAGGTCGATCTTTCTGAGTTGGGCTTTCCCCCGGATGTGCACGCGCCTGAGCGAGAAGCGCGTCGAGTCGCCGCTCAACAGTTGTCGTGCCCGCAGTGCGGAGGCCCTCTCGAACTGCGCGCGCCCGACCAGGCGCTTCGTGTGGCGTGCCCCAACTGCGGCTCGCTGCTGGACGTCAGTGAAGGACGTCTGAGGTTTATGCAGGCGCTTCAGCCGGGGCAGGTGGTCCCCATCATTCCGATGGGCTCGGTGGGCGAGTTCGCCGGCGCGAAACTCACGGTCATTGGATTCCTTCTGCGAAGCGTCGAGTTCGAAGGCGTGCGCTACTACTGGGAAGAATATCTGCTGTACAACCCGCAGGCCGGGTTTCGATGGCTGGTGCGAAGCGATGACAACTGGAACTTCGTCGAGCCTGTTCCGCCCGGAGAAGTCGCTCACAAGGGCGGTATCGGTTTTGGCGGCAAGGGAGATGCGGTCTATTTTCAAGGCAAGCGGTTCAAGATTTATCAAGACGCGATTGCAAGGGTCGAGTACGTCATCGGGGAGCTCTACTGGAAGGTGATGGCCGGCGAGCTGACCCAGACGGCTGATTATGTGCATCCGCCGCGGATGCTCTCGGTGGAGAGCTCCATCGAGCAGGCGAGGGAGGATGCGGAAGCGAGGGCCGGAAACCGGCCGAAGCGGAAAGGCAAACGAGACGTTCCAACGGGTGAGATCAATTGGTCGCTTGGAACCTTCATTAAGCGGGGCGAAGTCGAGCGCGCGTTTGGCATAAGCGGGCTTCCGCGGCCGTCGAAGATCGCGCCTAATCAGGTCTTCCCTCATAAGAAGATCTACAAGTACTGGCTCGCGCTGCTTGCGGCGGCGCTTGTTGTCGGCATTGGCCTTATAGCTACGGCGTCGCATCGAAAGGTGTTTGAAGCGACCTATGCATTAGAAGCGATGAAGACGCCCGACGACTCGCAGATTCGGTTCAGCGAGCCGTTCGAGTTGAAGTCACGGCAGAATGTGGGGATCAGCGCGTGGTCGAACGTGGACAATACGTGGCTCGAAATCCAGGGCGACTTGATCAACCAGGCTACTAACCAGGCTCAAGGGTTTTCGATGCTGGTCGAGTACTACCACGGAGTGGACGAGGGCGAGTCGTGGAGCGAGGGAGGTCAGTCGCGCAGCGTCTACTTGTCGGCGTTGCCCGAGGGAACGTACGTGCTCGGGCTCGAGGTTCGCTGGGAGAGATGGCAGCAACCGGCGGCCTTGACCGTCAAGGTAGAGCAGGGATCGCCGCGTGTATTGCACTTGGTTCTGACGATGGTGGCGCTGTCGGTTTTTCCGTTCTTCGTGCTGCTCCGCCATTGGAGCTTCGAGAAACGGCGCTGGGAGGATAGCGACTATAGCCCGTTTAGTTCGGAGTGATGGTTCCGGGTCTGGGGTTCGGGGTTCGTGGTTCGGGGTTTGGGGTTCAGGGTTCGGGGTTCAGGGGTTTGGGGTTCAGGGTTTGGGG
>JBASRN010000188.1:0-16634 GCA_049273855.1 Blastocatellia bacterium | reverse complement strand
GAGTCCATGGTCCGTAGTTCGTTGTCCGTAGTTGAGCCCAGAACCTCTCGCTACGGACAACGGACTACGGACTACGGACTCCGCGTGATGCAATCCAACGGCGGGTCGGTGTCGGCGGCGACGGCTGCGGCCGAGCCTGTCCGCGCGATTCTTTCCGGACCCGCTGGCGGGGTCATAGGCGCCCTGCGTGTCTGCTCGAGGGCGGGGGTTCGCGACATCATCACCTTCGATATGGGAGGCACTTCGACGGATGTGGCGTTGTGCCGCGGCGACGCTCGCACCACGAACGAGGCTGTGGTAGCCGGTTTGCCCGTAGCCGTCCCGGTCATCGACATTCACACGGTAGGAGCAGGCGGCGGCTCGATTGCGCGAGTCGATGCGGCGGGCGCGCTGCGTGTTGGGCCCGAGTCGGCGGGAGCGGAGCCTGGTCCGGCCTGCTACGGACGCGGCGAAGAAGTAACCGTGACCGACGCCAACCTGGTGCTCGGACGCTTCGGCGGGAACGCTCTTCTGGGCGGCGAGATGACGCTGGATGTGGACCGGGCGAAGTTTTTTTTGTCGAGACTCGCCTCTGAGATGTCCTGCTTTAGCGCCAAGCCCATTACCCCTGAGCGGGCGGCGCTCGGAGTCGTACAAGTAGCGAACGCAAACATGGAACGCGCCCTTCGTGTCGTATCTGTCGAACGGGGCCAGGATCCGCGGTTTTTTTCGCTTGTGAGTTTTGGCGGCGCGGGCGGGCTTCACGTGTGCGAGCTTGCGGAGGCGCTTCGAATTCCGCGCGTCGTCGTTCCCCGGTCGCCCGGAACGCTTTCGGCGCTCGGAGTATTGCTGGGCGATGTTGTGAAGGACTACTCGCGCACAGTGATGCTGAAGGTTGCCGAGCTCGACTTCGCACGAATTGAACGCGGCTACGCCGCGCTTGAGAAGCGGGCCTTGCGTGATCTAAAAGGCGAAGGATTCGCGGCTAAGATGGCGAAGGTGGTTCGCTCGGCGGCGGTCAGATACATCGGGCAGTCGTTCGAGATCGACGTGCCGTTTACCCGGCGCCTAGAAGCTCAATTTCACGCGGCGCATCGCGAACGTTACGGTTACGCGGATAAGTCTCGCGCGACTGAGATCGTATCGCTTCGGGTGCGAGGCATCGGTGTAACAGACAAACCAGAGCTCAAGCGAGTCGCATCAGGCAAGACTCACCAAGGAGAGCCAGACCATTATGCACCGGTTTTTCTGACTGGCCGGGCGTCGCGAGTCCCGGTGTATTCGCGCGACCGCGTGCGTCCGGGCGCCACCGTCAGCGGCCCCGCCATCGTTGCGGAGTATAGTTCGACCACACTTATCCCGTCTGGCTGGACGGCCGAGGTTGATCCGTGGCTTAACCTGATCATCGGTATGTCGCGCGGAGGTGGAAAGTAACAGCATGGATTCCATGCTGTTGAACGCCGTCTTTACTCCCTAGCCTCGCTGTGATAATTTCACGGCCTCAAAGAGGTCAGGAGGCGGTATGGACATCAAAGAGCGAGTCGTAAACGGCATAAGCGTGCTCGATCTGTCGGGCAAGATAGTCCTGGGTGAAGGCGACGGTCAGGTTAGAGACAGGATTAAAGACCTGCTAGCCGACGGCCAAAAACGGATCCTGTTGAACCTTGGGGAAGTGAACTATATCGACTCGGCGGGACTCGGCGCGTTGATCAGCAGCTATACGACGACAAAGCGGCAAGGCGGACACTTGAAGCTGGTTAACCTGACCAAGCGCATACAGGACTTGTTGGCGATAACAAAGCTCATCACCGTGTTCGAAACCTACGAGAACGAAGCGGAAGCGATCTCTTCATTCTCCGCGTGACTGAGCTCAGCGGTCCGCGCCGCGACCGGCGATCGCGCCAGCCCGCTACGGCTGTTGAGCTGCAAGCGTGCGCACCCGCTCCATGCTCTCTTTCATAGCCGGGTCATTGCTGACCGAATAGGCCTTCTCATAGATCCGCAGCGCCTGCTGATACTGCTTGTCACTCTCATACACATACCCGAGCTCCGACATTGCCGGAATGGAATCAGGCATCAGTTGAATCGTCATCTCGAGCGCTTCCATCGCCTTCCTCATCTTGCCGCTGCGCGACAACGCGATTCCATAGTAGAGCCAGGCCTGCCCGTTCGCCGTGTCTGCGCGCGCCAGCTTTTCCAGCGGCGCAACAGCTCGATCAAACTGCTTGGCGCCCATAAAAGCGCGGCCCTGAATACCGGCGGTCTTCTGGTCATCACGAACGGCTCGAAGCTGCTCGCTGACTTCGGCGGCTTCGTTCCAGACGGCGGATGAATTCGTCTTGCGCGCCCGGCGCATCAGGCTCTCTGCTAATAGCTCGATCGCCGCCGGGTCTTCCGGATTGGCTTTGAGGGATTCCCGGAGCGCAACCGACGCTCGCGAGTCGTCCTCACGCTTGAAATAGATTACGCCCTGGTAATAGTAGTTCGCGGCGATGTCCTTCGACTTGTCAGCGGCGGCCGGTTTGTCGACGCCGTTTGCAGCCAGCAGCGGCAAGGCCTCGTCGTAGCGATCGAGAAAGAAGTACGCACGCGCAAGCGCGGTCCGCGCGCTCGGATCGACTTCGCGTTTGGCTTTAGTGGTTATGTCGAGATAGCGGTTGAGCGGGGCGATCGCTTTCTCATACTCGCTCGAAAGATAGAAAGACACGCCGATGGTGTACCACGCGCCGGCTAAGTCGGCGCTTGAAGGCGCCTGGATTTCGAGCAGGTCTATCGAGCGCGAAAGCGGAAGCTCGACTCGATCGTAGCGTTTGAGTTTGAACTCGCAAAGCCCGATGTAGTACCAGGCGCCGGCGGCATCCGGGCGCTCCTGAACAATGTCTTGGAACTCGGCCAGCGCCCGGCGAAAGTCGTTCTTGTTGTAGAGCGCAACCCCCCGATCCCAATCCGAACCCGCAGCTTGCGCAACGAACAGGAACAGAACCGGCAGGATGAATTGAGCCCTCTTGATTGCCCCAAACATCAGGGCAAATTATTGCACGGCACTGGCGGTGTGTCGAATACGCCGGCGATCGGAGCCGCGCGTTGACAGTCCTTTATGCGGTCGCGTATCGTCCTTACTTCTCTACACCTTCAGATAGGCGACTGGACAGAATGGAAACGATACCAGCACACGGCGGAAGGCTGATCAATCGCGAGCTTTCAGGAGTCGAACGTGAGACGCTCGTCGAGCGTGCGCCTTCGATGCCCCGAATCACACTCCGGCCGCGCGAAGTCTCGGATCTCGAGATGATAGCCAACGGCGCGTTCTCCCCGCTTGAAGGCTTCATGTGCGAACACGACTATGTCGCCGTTCGCGGAAATATGCACCTGGCCTCCGGCTTGCCCTGGACGATACCGGTCACGCTTTCGACGAGCGAGGACTCTGCGGCCGAATTCGAAGAGGGTTCCGATGTCGCGCTCTTTGCCGCTGAAGATCATCTGCTCGGCGTGCTGCACCTGAGGCAAAAGTTTCACTACGACAGACAGCGCGAAGCAGAGAGGGTTTATCTGACGACAGACACGGCACATCCGGGAGTCGCGGCGCTTTATGAGCAAGGCGAGTGGCTGCTGGGCGGGCCGATCAGCTTGTTGAACCGGCCGAAGAACCCGGCCTTTCCCTCCTATCGCCTGGACCCGGCGCGCACCCGCGACGCCTTCAAGAAAAAGGGCTGGCATCGAGTCGTTGCGTTTCAGACTCGCAATCCCATCCATCGAGCTCACGAGTACATAATCAAGTGCGCGCTTGAAACGGTAGACGGGTTGTTGCTACACCCGTTGGTAGGCGAAACGAAGTCCGACGACATTCCCGCGGAAGTTCGGATGGAGTGCTATGAGACGATGCTGGAGCACTACTTCCCGCGGACTCGGACGATGCTTGCCGTAAACCCGGCGGCAATGCGCTACGCGGGGCCTCGCGAAGCGGTCTTTCACGCGATTATCCGAAAAAACTACGGCTGCACCCATTTCATAGTCGGGCGCGATCACGCGGGAGTCGGGAATTATTACGGCACATACGACGCGCACTATATCTTCAACGAGTTCGACACCGAGGCGTTGGCGATCACTCCGATGTTCTTTGATCACTCATTTTACTGCCGGCGCTGCGACGCGATGGCTTCCAACAAGACGTGTCCTCACGACTCGTCGGAGCACGTCACGCTTTCGGGCACTAAGGTTCGCGAGCTGCTTTCGAAGGGTGAGTTGCCGCCGCGCGAGTTCTCTCGCCCTGAAGTCGCCGAAATCCTGATTCGGGCGATGAGCGGAGACCGATAGCGGTTCGTCATATTGTCTCTTCGTGAGACATCTTCAAACTCGTTCTTTTTCGCTAGGTTGCAATCGCCCTGGCGTGTTAGACTCCTTTAGCTTACTCGGAGCGTGCCCGGTTGGCCGCTCCAATCTGGCAACATTGCTTCAGAGGTACCTCCGGATGAAAGCCGCGCCCCCAATTGTGCGGACCGTGAGCCTTGCCCTTCTCCTGCTGGCGCTCTCAAGCCACTCGATACCCGTCTATGGAAGCTCGCCGCTGGGGGGCTTTTTCGGCCCGCGGCAAGAAGACCCGGCTTCAATCTCGGATGATGATCGCTGGGATAACTCGTTAGTGCTTGCAGACCCCGACATCACGCCCTTCACCTCGGTTCGCTCGATTGCTATCATGGGAAAGGATGTTTACGTCGGCGGGAGGTTCACTTCCGCTGGTGGAGTTCCGGTCAGCGGTATTGCAATGTGGGACGGCAAGACCTGGTCGAATGTCGGCGGAGGGATCGACAATTGCCGGGGCATCTTTTGTTTTCCAACCGCCTACTCGCTTGAGGTGAAGGGAAGTGAGCTGCTCGTCGGCGGCAACTTTGGTTCGATAGGCGGCGTCCTGGCCAACAAGGTGGCAAGATGGGATGGAAGCAAATGGTCAACCATAGGAGAGGGCGTAAACATCTGCGATGGATCCGACTGCGTGACGGTTCAATCGCTGGCCCTAGCCGGGGATGACATTTACGCCGTCGGAAACGTCCTCACCGACGTAAAGGAAATCGGCGGCACGCTCAGAGTTCAAGGCTTCACCCGTTGGGATGGTGCCAACTGGTCGCCGGTAGGCGGCGGAGTCGTAGGCGACAGCCTGACCGCTTCGATCAACACGATCTCAGTGAGCGGGAGTGATGCTTACATCGGAGGCAACTTCTTTGCGGCAGGCGGCACCTCCGCGAACAACATCGCGCGATGGAACGGCAGCGAGTGGTCGGCGCTGGGGAGCGGAGTTGAGGGGTGTCTGAACTCGAACCCCGGCTTTTCCTGCTCCCCATACGTTGCGACAATTGCGATGAAGGGGAAAGACCTGTACGCAGGCGGCCGCTTTACGACGGCAGGTGGAGTAAGCGCAAACAACATCGCCCGTTGGGACGGCGAGAGCTGGCACGCCCTTGGGAGCGGCGCGAATGGTTTGGTCATGAAGCTGGCGGTCCACGGCGACTGGGTTTATGCCGGAGGCACGTTCACCGAGATCGATGGAGTCAAGGCAAACGGGCTCGCCCGGTTCGACGGCGAGAAGTGGTCGCCTATTGGGTCCGGCGTGGACGGTTTTGTCGATGTGATCGCGTTCAGCGATGAACATATGTACGTGGCGGGCGGCTTCAACGTTGCCGGCGGCAAACGGGCTTTTAACTTTGCTCGTTGGGCTCTGCCCGAGGGCTCGACCGATCCGTTTCTGTTGCTGCCGAGAATTACCGGCATTTCGATCGTTCGCAAGAAGCTAAAGATCTTCGGCGAGAGGTTCGATGCGGGCGCGGTGCTGTTGCTGAACGGAGTGCCGCAGAAAACCCGGAACCACTCAGTGACCAAGTTGATCGCAAACAAATCGGGCAAGAAAGTAAGGCCGGGCGACAGGCTTCAAGTGCAAAATCAGGACGGCAAGCTGTCACCGGAGTTCGTCGTACCACAAACCTAGGTACATTCGATTCAAGGCTGAAGGAGATGTGTTGTCCTTTGTTCTTCGTGTATAATGCCCGGCAGCCCCGGAGGAGAGAGATGCAATGCGATCGATTTGGAAAGGCCACATCAGATTCCTGCTCGTAGCCATCCCTGTGCGTGTCTACAACGCGATCGAGACTTCCGAGAAGATTCACCTCAACCAGCTTCACAAAGAAGACTACGGCCCGATCGGTTACGACAAGCGCTGCAAGAAGTGCAACCAGATCGTCTCGAACGAAGAGATCATCAAAGGCTACCAGTATTCCAAAGACCAGTACGCCATCCTTGAACCCGACGACCTTGCCAAGATCAAGCTCAAAACGACCAGGGTCATAGACATAGTCGGCTTTGTGGATGCGTCGGAGATTCCGGCGACGCTGTATGACTCGCCCTACTACGCCGGTCCAGACGGCGAAGTCGGCGCCAAGACCTACGCTCTGCTCCGCGAAGTGCTGAAGCAGACCGGCAAAGTCGGGCTTGGCAAAGTCGTGCTGCGCGATCGCGAAGACTTCGTGGCAATCGCTCCGCAAGGAGACGGGCTTGTGGTTTTCAAGCTTCGCTATCCGAAGGAGGTCCGCAAAGTCGACGAAGTTCCGCAGATCGGCGACTACAAGATCGACGAGAAAGAGCTAAAGCTCGCGCACACGCTGGTCGAGCAGATGGTGACCTCGATCGGCGAGATCGAGATGAAGGACAACTACAGCGACGCGCTGCGCGAGATTATTGAAGCCAAAATCGAAGGCAAGGAAGTTACCGCGTTTGTTGAAGAAGAGGCGCCCACGGTCGACATCATGACCGCCCTCAAAGAGAGCATCAAACAAGCCCAACGCAAACCGATGGTGAAGGCGACTGGCAAGGCCAAGCAGGAAGAAGAAGCCGAAGAAGAAGCCAGGCCTAAGAAAACTCGTAAGCGCAAAGCATCCTAAGCTTCACCAGATGTCCGACAAAGACAGCAAGGTCCTGCGGTTTCCTGCCGCAACTCCGTCCAAGGCAGACTACCAGCGGGTCAAATCCACCTACACCGTGGACGAGATCAAACAACTGTTCGGGTTGAGCGAGCGGTTGATTCGGCGCTGGACCGCGCAAGGTGTCGTGCACGCGATGCC
The DNA here is from genome assembly GCA_049273855.1 of Blastocatellia bacterium. Classification (GTDB taxonomy): domain Bacteria; phylum Acidobacteriota; class Blastocatellia; order UBA7656; family UBA7656; genus Onstottus_B. Next base: position 9,549 of record JBASRN010000188.1, on the reverse strand, counting down.
GTCTGCGAACCCGGCAGACTTGAGGTACGACTTTCACGCGCTGACTCAGTTTCGCCGCGTGCGCGAGCTTCGCGGGCAGGGGTTTACGCTCAAACAAGTCGAGGCCGAGCTTCAAGGGCAGATGAATCTGTTCAAGCCGGCACGCGCGGCGGTTTCCCATCTGCTGAGCCCGTTTGAGGAAGCGTTGATGCTTCACGAGCGCGGCGACGAAAAAGCAGCCGAGCTTTATCGCGAAGCGATAGCGGAGGGCGATAACGTTGCGGACGCATACTGCAACCTTGGGATCATCGAGCTTGAGCAGAAGCGAGTAACGAAAGCGCTGGATTGTTTTACGCTTGCGCTGAAGCACGAGCCGCGTCACGTCGAAGCTCACTACGATCTGGCAAACCTGTACTTTGACTCGGGCGAATTGCGGCTTGCGCGTTTGCACTACGAGAGCGCGGCTGAGCTTGAGCCATCGTTCTCTCCGCTCTATTACAACCTCGCACTGGTCTATTACGAAGTACAGGACCTGAATTCCGCGTGCGCCGCGCTGCATCGCTACAAGGAGCTGGCGCCTCCAGACGAAGACATGAAACTGATAGACGAGCTTCTGAACTGGCTCGAGCAAGCCCGCAACATCGCCAAACGATCGGCGCGACCCCTCACCGCGCAGACTAAGAATTCCTCCGGTCATTGAGTATAATCTGGCGCGGCGAGTCGCCGGTCTTTGTAATCGCCGCAATTGTAGGGGCGGCCCTCTGTAACCGCTCCGGTCTCATCACACAAGCCGAGATTCGCTCGAAGCTCGCGCGCGACAATCGAGTCGATAGTGCGTGCCCGATAACGACCGGCATTTTTGTTAGAATTGTTTCCGAAGCCGCCGAAGAAGACCTGCAGAACGGCAAGACGCGGATCACCCCTTAATGGCGGGTTGTCACAAACGACGGCCGCCTGCTCTTGCCGTCGCGTTGAGACGGGTCGAGACCGGATGCAAAGACACGCCGATTGTGATTGAATCGAGGAGACAGGAAATCGAGGCGGGTTGCAAAGAAGGTCGTTGAACTTCTTCGCAAACACGGCGCGCGGACTTCAGACGCGGCCGAATTACGAATAAGGAGAGAAGCAATGCCAGAGGTTACAGGTCACGCCCCCGGATCATTCTGCTGGATCGAGCTTGGCACAAGCGATCCGGACGGCGCCAAGAAATTCTATAAGGGATTGTTTGGATGGGAGGCGGAGGATATGCCCGCCGACCCGGACATGATCTACACAATGCTCAGGATTCGCGGCCTCGACGTCGGCGCGATGTACAAACTGGGAGCAGAAGAAGCCGCGCACGGCGTCCCTCCGCACTGGAATTCCTACGTCGCAGTCACCAGCGCTGACGAGGCAGCCACGAAAGCAAAGGCGCTTGGCGCTAACATCCTCGCCGATGCGTTTGACGTTATGGATGTCGGCAGAATGGCGATAGTTCAAGATCCGCTTGGAGCAGCCTTCTGCGTCTGGCAAGCCAAAGCACACTTCGGCGTAAAGCTTGTCGGCGAGGCCGGCACGTTTTGCTGGGACGAGCTTTGGACCACCGATCGAAAGAAAGCTACCGAGTTCTACACCGGTCTTTTCGGCTGGACAGCCAAGGCGAGCGAATCCGCAGCTCCCGGCGGCTACACCGAATGGATGAACGCAGGGCAACCCATCGGCGGGATGATGGAGATCACGCCGGAGATGGGACCGGTTCCACCAAACTGGCTTCCGTACTTCATGGTTGCGGACTGCGACGCGAGCGCCGCCAAAGCTAAGGAGCGAGGGGGTAAGCTGCAAGTGCCGCCCATGGATATAGCCAACGTCGGAAAATTCTCAGTGATTCAGGACCCGCAAGGCGCTATGTTCGCGATCATCAAGCTTACAATGCCGGCTTAGGCTTAGTGAGCGAGAAGTAAGATGCGCAGACCGCCGTTGGGATGCGGCGGTCTGATGCACTCTGCCCGTTCTTCCGCAGCTACGGATTGCTCTTATCTTTCCTGGTGTGCTTCTCGAACCACGCTTGCAGATAGAGCTGCTGAAGCAACTGATGCGACGGCCGGCGCCAACCGTGATACTCGTCCGGCATCCGCACAAGCAGCGTGTCCTTCTTCAGTATCTTTAAGGCACGATAGAACTCCTCGCTCTGGCTCATCGGAGTTCGCAAGTCAGCCTCGCCCGTCATTACCATAGTCGGCGTCTTCACGTTAGCGACATAATGCAATGGCGATCGCACCGCGTACTGCATCGGATCTTCCCACGGGTACTTCTCGAACTGGTCGTACCAGCTCGAACCGTCGGTGGTCCCAACAAACGAGTGCCAGTTGATCACCGGCCTCATCGAGACGGCGCCGGCAAACCGATCGGTGTGGCCGACTATCCAGGCAGTCAGCACGCCTCCTCCGCTGCCGCCGCACACGAACAGGTTCTTGTCGTCGATCCAGCCTTTCGCAATCGCGGCCTCAACGCCTGCCATCAGATCGTCATAGTCCTTGCCGGGATACGAATACTGAATCCCGTTGACGAAGTCCTGGCCGTATCCCGTTGAGCCTCGCGGATTGATATACAGCAGCCCATATCCCTTCGCCGAGAAGTTCTGAAACGCCCAGTTGAAACCCACCGAGTACATCGACCACGGGCCGCCGTGAATCCACAACACCATCGGGTACTTCCTGGCCGGATCGAATTCGGCCGGCTTGATCAACCACCCCTGTACTTTCAACCCATCCTTTGAGTTGAACCATAGTTCTTCCGCGTCGCCGAGTTGCACGCCCGCAAGCACGTCTTCGTTGACATCAACGAGTTTCTTCATGTTCGCCGCGTCGCGAATGTTGAAAGTCACAAGCGCACTCGGCTCTTTGAAGCTCGACCTCGTCGCCGCAACCTGTCCGTTGTTAGCCATCGAGTAACTTGAAAGCACGTGTGTGCCGTCGGTGACCTTTCGACCCTTGCCGTCAACCGATGCGAAATAGAGGTGCGCTGAGCCCTGCTCTTCCATACCGTAGTAAACGCCCGATCCGTCGGCGGCCCAGATCACCCCGCGCGGAGAGCTGGGAAGGCTGCCGACCCACAGCTTCTTGTTGCCGCCGGTGTTGTCCATCAGGTAGAGGCTTGCAAGATGGCTGGTGAAATTCTTCTGGTCGTATCCGGTGTAGGCGATCCAACGGCCATCGGGCGACGCCTGCGGGTTCGAGTCCGGACCCTGGCGGTCGGTGAGCGGCTTAGCATCGAGAGTCTTCAGGTCAACGGCGTAGATCTCGCTGTCGCCTCGCAAGTACTCAGCTTCGGGCTTGCGGATTGCCGACAGGTAGATCGTCTTGCCGTCTGCCGACCACTCCGGGCCCATGTGATTGAACTTGCCCGATGTGACCTTGCGGGGAGTGCCCCCAAGCGCCGAGTCGATGGTGTACACCTGCATGTTGCCCATCGGTAGCGGCCCTCTTCCATCCGCGGCCCACGCAAGCCGGTTGACGATAACGGCCGGCTTGGCCCACTGCGCGTTTCGAGGGCGTTCCGGCAGCTTTACGGCAAGGATCGGTTCGTTGTCGGGCTCGAAGGCGCTGAAAGCGATCCAACGGCCGTCGCGCGACCAGTTGATGCCCGAGGGTGCCTGTTCGAGATGAGTAAGTTGCGCAACCTCGCGCGTGTCTACCCACAGCACGTGTAGCTGATTGGTGCCATCGCGGTCCGAGAGAAACGCGATGCGCTTGCCGTCGGGCGACCAGACCGGTGCGCTGTCTCGCCAGGTGCCGCTGGTAAGCTCGCGCACCCGAGTACCGTCGGCGTCGACGATCCATAGATTGCTAACCTGCTGGTCCTTGACCTTGTCGACCCAGGAGCGGGTGAAGACGATCTGTCTGCCCTCCGGAGAGATCGCCGGATTGCTGACATTCTCCATGTTCATAAAGGTCTCTTTGTCGAGCAGGGCTTTCTTCGATTGAGCAAAGGCACCGAGGCAAAGGGAAAAAAGAACGAGACTCAGGAACGAGAAGCGAAAGATTCTATTCATCGTGTGACCTCCAAAGACCCCCGGGAAGCAACTCAAGACGCGTCAGTTTTGATAGCGGTGAGAGAGTTTTTCTGTTTTCCACTGCGGCATGCCACAATATTGCGGCAGAGGACGAGAGTCAAGAGGATAAGGGCATGAGTTCAGGCTTTAGCCTGGGTGTAGATCGCGGGACAAAACTACGAGGCTGAAGCCTGAACTTCCATGCTCTTATCCCAATGCTCTTCTGCTGGTATGCTGGCACGAATGCAGACAGAGCCGCATCGACACTCGGCGGGCGAGGACGCTCGAGAACTGTCGCTTCTGGGCTACCCTCAGGAGTTGTTTCGAACAATGGGCGGGTTTTCGAACTTCGCCATTTCGTTTTCAATAATCTCAATTCTCACCGGCGCGGTCACGCTCTACGGGCACGGGCTGAGGATGGGCGGGCCGTTCGAGATGGCGGTTGGCTGGCCGCTTGTCACACTGTTCACGCTGACGGTTGCGATGAGCATGGCGGAGCTGGCGTCAGCGCTGCCCACATCGGGCTCGGTGTATCACTGGTCTTCGAAGCTTGGCGGAAGTTCGTGGGGTTGGTTCACGGCGTGGTTCAACATCGCCGGCAACATAACGGTGTTGGCCGGCGTGGATTATGGCTGCGCGTTGTTCGTAACGCCGCTCATCGGACTCGAGGCAACGACGCGCAATCTGTTGCTCGTCTACGCCGGCTTGCTGATCTCGCACGCCTTGATCAATCAGTTCGGGATACGACTCGTCGCGCGGCTGAACGACTTCAGCGTCACGGTTCACATAGTCGGTGTGATAGCGATCGTCGGCGCGCTGTTGATATTTGCGCCAAAGCAGCCCGGCTCGTTCTTCTTCAAGCGAATGACGCACAACACCGAGGGCTGGCCTTATTGGTGGGCCTTCGTGATCGGGCTGTTGCAAGCGCAGTGGACCTTCACCGGGTTCGACGCATCGGCCAGCGTGTCCGAAGAAACCGTAGACCCGAGAAGACGTGCGGCGTGGGGAATGGTTCTCGCCGTGGGCGTGTCCAGCGTCGTCGGATACCTGCTGCTGTTTGCGCTGACGCTGTCAATCAAGGATGTGAGGGCGGTGCTCGATGCAAAAGACACAGGAGGCAACGACGTTCCCGCGGTGATCACGATTCTGATTGGAGCGCTTGGCGAAAGAGCGGGCGCCGCGTTTTCATGGCTTACCGCGATGGCGATGTGGTTCTGCGGACTGTCGGCGGTGACCTGGTGTTCGCGGGTTATCTATGCGTTTGCGCGCGATGACGGGTTGCCCGCTTCGAGGCTGTGGCGCCGAGTCAGTCTCAAGCATCAGACACCTGGCCCGGCAATCTGGTTGAGCGTTGTGGTGGCGTTCCTGGCTGCTGTCTACAGCGGCGCGTATTCGGTAGTAACTTCAATCAGCGTTATAGCGCTCTATTTTTCCTACGTGATTCCGGTCTACCTCTCGTGGCGCGCAAAGCGAAGAGGAGAACGCATGGAACGAGGCCCGTGGCATCTGGGGAGATACGATTCAGCGATCAACCTGATCGCGATTCTGTGGGTTGCCTTTATCAGTGTGATCTTGAGCCTGCCCGAGGGCGTGCGGGCTGGCAAGACCGTGATAGCGTTCGCCGCGCTGCTGGGCTTATGGTATGTCTTGACCGAGCGCAGCCGGTTTCGAGGTCCGGAGTGGGCTCGCCAAGAGGAGAGGAAATCCTGAGTGCTGCAGGCCTCTCCGCGCAATCTCTGCGTCTTGGCGTCTCGGCAGTTAGTTGTATTTCGCGACTCAGCCCACCACCAAGACGCCGAGGTTGCGGAGAAGACCAGTGATCCGACCGGATAAACTTCATTTCCGACTTGGTCCCGGATGAACCCGCAAGAACTCAAAAAAGTCCTGGTCCTCGCCAATCGGTTCAAGGAGGGCGATCTTCTGGTTGGCGGAACCGCCGACGAACAAGTTGCGCATGATGCTCGCGCGCGGCTTGCGTCGCTTAGGCTCGCTGAGATGACCAAACCGGATTTGGTCGACGACGAAGTGACCGAGGCACTCAATCGCTCGCTTAACCGCAAACTTGCAAACGAGCTTTCGAGTCTGACCGTCTCGGAGATCAAAACCGCTCTGCTCAGCAGCACAGCCTCCCGCTGGCTAAACAGCTATCGTGACGGTCTCTCAAGCGAAGCAATCGCCGCCGTCGTGAAACTGATGACCGACGACGAGCTCTCGCAAACAGCACGCTCGCTGTTCAATCCGCTTCCGGGCCGGGGCATAGCGATTGGCTCGCGCGGTCACTTTGGCTCACGTATCCAGCCCAACAGTCCCGGGGATGACGAAGAAGAGATTCTGTTTTCGATTCTCGAGGGGCTCAGCTACGGCTGCGGGGACGTAATCCTTGGCCTGAACCCCGCGAGCGACGACGTCGAGACTATTATTCGGCTCGAAGATCTGCTGCGACGGGTGGTCGAACGGCTTCAACTTCCAACTCGCTACTGTGTTCTCTCCGACATCATCAAGCAAACGACTGCGCGCGGTCGAGCTCGCGTCGATGTAGGCTTTCAGAGTCTTGCGGGTACCTCGGCCGCGCTGGCTGGAATGGTGGGGCTCGACGTGGATGGCATCGCTGATCTGGCTGGCGGGTTTGACGGATTGTATTTCGAGACGGGTCAGGGCTCGGAGGTGACCAACGGCGCGTCTGAAGGCATCGATATGGTAACGCTTGAGTCGCGCACTTACGGTGTTGTTCGCGCAATCGGGAACTCGTTTCGCGACGGCCAACCAAAGTGGATGATCGTCAACGACGTTGCCGGCTTCATCGGCCCTGAAGTGTTTCGCACTGCCGGTCAGTTGTTACGCGCGTGCCTTGAAGACACCGTGATGGCCAAACTGCACGGGATCACAATGGGGCTGGACGTTTGCTCGACATTTCACATGGGAATCGATCCGGAAACGCTTCGCTGGGTGACCGAGGAGATTGTGACAAGAGCCGCGCCGGCGTATTTGATGGCAGTTGCCGGCAACGCCGATCCGATGCTCGGCTACATGACCACGTCCTTTCGCGATCACCCGAAGTTGCGGCATCACCTTGGCAAGCGAATTACCTCAGCGATGCAGCAGCGGCTCGTCGCGCTGGGCGTGATGGATGACAACGCTGAGTTGACCTTGCGTAAAGACGGAGCGGCGTCGCTATATGCGGCGTATGCGAAGTCCGGCGGAGATTGCCGATCGTTTGAGGCGTTGGCCGCCGAAGCGTCTCGCAAGTACGTCGAACTGCGGGAGCGCGGGTTTGATCTTGGGCGCGGTCGCCTCGAGCAATCTGAGGCTTTGGCTGATCGGCGTATGCAAGCGATCTACAACCACGCGCGGCAGGCGCTGTATGCGTCGCTCGAAGACTCGATCTTAGCCAAGGCTTCGATGCGGCATCTGCGAGTTGCCACTCGAGCGAGAGATCGCGACGACTACTTGTCACACGCTGCCTCGGGCGAGCGGATCTGCGATAGGGACGCCGCCCAACTCTCCTCGCTTTACCCGGCTCGGCGCCCTCAGGTTCAGATAGTGATATCCGACGGGCTTAATGCGAACGCGGTCAACGAGAACTTGCGCAATCTTATGCCGGCGCTCAAGCATCAGCTTGCGGCGCGCGGATGCCAGGTTTCCGAGACCGACGTCGTGATTCAAGGCGGGCGCGTGCGTGCGGGCTACCACGTCGGCGCATTGCTCGGGGTAGAAGCCATCGTGCATCTGATAGGCGAGCGCCCAGGCACCGGGTTCAATCTGCTGTCTGCATATCTGACCTATGGCCGCGATAAAGCCGGGAGATTGCGTTGGAGCCCCGAGATGGATCATTCCTGCACCAACGCGATTTGTGGGATACACCGTCGCGGTAAGCAGCTTTCAACCGCAGCGGACGAAATAGCGCGGGTCGTTAAACGAATCCTCGACGAGAGGCAATCCGGTGTCGAGCCAGGTAAACACGCCCGGCACCATCAGAAAGGGTGAAGGTCAATGGCAGGTTCGCAAGCACGGCGCCCACAGGCCACCGTCATCGGAGATTCCGACGCCCCGCCTGAGTTGTGCTCGGTTGCAGAGCAAATCGGCGAGATGCTCGCGCGGCTTGGCATAACCGTCATCACTGGCGGACGAGGCGGAGTGATGGAAGCAGCTTGTCGCGGCGCTGCGAAAGCGGGCGGCACGACGGTTGGGATTCTTCCTTCTTCTGAGATGAACGATGCGAACCGGTGGTGCACCGTTGTGATTCCGACGGGACTCGGACACGCGCGCAACACGGTGAACGTGTTGGGCGGTGACTTCGTGATCGCGTTGGGAAGTTCAGCCGGCACGCTCTCTGAAGTTTGCTTCGCATGGATTCATGGTAGACCGATTCTGACGGTGAAGGGCTATGATCGCTGGCTGGAACAGACTGGAAGCGGGTTGGACAGTCGGCGTACGTCAACGATCACTGAGTGTGCTGATCTTGAGTCGCTGAGGAAGACCGTGGTCGCTACTTGCGGCGACGGTTGGCCGCGGATTACGCAGATTCTCGCGGAGAATGACCGGTAAGGCGGACCGCTGACTCATTTGTGCCGATCTCTTCTTCCGAACAGTGCGCCCCGCAAGCTCTCCTCCGCGAAGATCCGCGTAATCCGCGGCAGGGCGTCACCCCACCGAGGCAAGTCCAAACTTCGGTTGGCGCTTCACTACTTCAATCGCGCGAGCTGTGTCGCTCGAGTTGCCGCGCTCGGTCAACAGGCGATCGGCTTCCTTCTTCGCAAGCTCCAGCAGCGGGTAGTCGCGAACCAGATTGCCAACCCGGAACGCGGGAACTCCCGACTGCCGAGTTCCCAAAACTTCCCCGGGACCGCGCAGCTCCATATCTTTCTCAGCCACTTTGAAGCCGTCGTTCGTCACCTCCATTATCTTCAACCGTTCGCGCGCTTCCGCCGATCGCTTGTCGCCCGCCAGCAAGATGCAATAGGCCTGCTGATCTCCGCGGCCAACCCGCCCTCGAAGCTGATGCAACTGCGAGAGCCCGAACCGCTCGGCGTGCTCGATCAGCATCACGTTGGCGTTGGGAACATCCACCCCGACTTCGATCACTGTAGTCGAAACGAGTATGTGAAGCGTCCCTCCGCGAAACTCGCTCATCACCTGGTCTTTCTCTTCCTGTTTCATTCGCCCGTGAATCAACCCGATGCGAAAGTTTGGAAAGACCGACGTCTGAAGATGCTCGGCCATCTGGGTGGCGTTGAGCAGATCGAGCTTCTCCGATTCTTCAACCAGCGGGTACACGATGTAGACCTGGCCGCCTTCGCGAATATTTTTGCTCAGGAACTGATAGATTCTCCGGCGTCCCTCTTCGCCCCGCACACGCGTGATCACCGGCTTTCTACCCGGCGGCATCTCGTCGATGATCGACAAGTCCAGATCGCCGTAGACGCTCATCGCAAGCGAACGCGGAATCGGAGTCGCGGTCATCACCAGCACATCCGGGTTGTAGCCGCGACCGATCAGCTCGCCACGTTGAAGCACGCCGAAGCGATGCTGCTCGTCTATCA
>JBASRN010000029.1:0-20560 GCA_049273855.1 Blastocatellia bacterium | reverse complement strand
CCTCGCAGATGTGAGGCGCTGAGCGGTTGAGGTGCGGCCACGGAGGGCCGCCCCTACATGTGGACCGGCCATGGTCGACAAAGAAGTCAGAGAACTGGAAACGGCGGTCGAGCAGATCTGGGACGTTGCCACGTCCAGGTTCGGGCTCGACCCGTTCCCGGTTCGCTTCGAAATAGTCCCATCCGCCGTGATGTACGAAGTGGGCTCGTATGCGCTGCCCGGCCGCTACTCCCACTGGACCTTCGGCAAGGCCTACCATCGAATGAAAACGATGTACGACTTCGGTCTGTCGAAGATCTATGAAGTCGTCATCAACTCGAATCCCTCATACGCGTTTCTACTCGAGACCAACTCACCGATCCAGAACAAGATGGTGATTGCGCATGTGCTCGGCCACGTGGACTTTTTCAAGAACAGCGTTTACTTTTCGCGGACCAATCGCCGAATGATCGACGAAGCGGCCCTTCACTCGCGGCGGATGGGTGAGTACGAATTCAAGTACGGCCGCAAAGTGGTCGAGGAACTGCTCGACGCCGTGTTGTCGATTGAAGAACACATCGACCCGAATTTCTTTATCAAACGCCAAGGCAGGAACCCGGATGAGGAAGCGGTGAAGGCGTCGAGCCATGAAGGACGCTACGACGATCTCTTCACCCGGGAGGAGATAACCCGGAGAGAAGCGCCTTGGGAAAAACATCTCGACGAAGACAAGCGCAAGCCGAGCATCGAATCACCCGAGAAGGATTTGGTCTACTTCATAATGAAGAACTCACCGATGCTCGAGACCTGGCAGCGCGACGTGATGTCGATGCTTCATCAGGAGATGGAATACTTCGTTCCTCAAATGCAGACCAAGATCATGAACGAAGGCTGGGCGAGTATCTGGCATTCTCGAATAATGCGCGAGCTGGACTTGCCAACCAACGACTATGTCGAGTTCGCAGAGTTGCACTCGGGCGTCGTTTCACCCCACAAGGGACAACTCAATCCTTATTATCTCGGCTTTAAGATTTTCGAGGATATCGAAAAGCGCTGGAACAATCCTTCTGCTGAAGATCGCGAAAGGTTCGGTCGCCGCGGTGGCGAAGGCCGAGACAAGATATTCGAAGTGCGCGAGATTGAAAACGATATATCCTTCCTCCGCAACTACCTGACCGAAGAGCTTTGCGACGAACTGGATCTGTTCGTCTACCAGCTTGTGGACGAAGAAGAGTGGACCATCACCGAAAAGAAGTGGGAGCGCGTGCGTGACCAACTAGTGTCAAACATGACCAACTTCGGGTTCCCTTACATTGAAGTCGTCGACGGCGACTACGATGGCAATCGCGAGCTTTACCTGATGCATCGTTATGAAGGGGTCGAGATGGATATGAAGTACGCCCGCAAGACGCTTGAATACGTGTACAAGCTTTGGGGCCGCGACGTACATCTCGAAACCGTTGTCGAGGAAGAACCGCTGATCCTGCACTACGACGGCAGCGACCACGACGAAGACTGAGCGCTTCTGGATTTCGCTCCGTTTCCCGCGTATTGTTCTCCAATTCGAATCGTCAGCCGAAGGAGATCTGATGAACAAGTTGAGACTGTCCGTTGCGCTTACCCTTGTCACCATGGCTCTGCTGACCGGCATCGTCCCGACCGCCAATGCCTGGGGAGACGAAGGGCATCGTTTCATCAATCTGGTGGCGGCACAGAACCTGCCCGATGACGTGCCGGCATTCTTCCGAAACGCGTCGGGGCGGCTCGCGTTTCTCGGGCCCGAACCGGACCGGTGGCGCGACAACAGGGAATTATTCAAAGCGCTCTCGGAAGTAAACGGGCCGGATCACTTTATCGACATGGACAAGACCGAGAACTTCGAAGCCCTGCCCAACGATCGCTATCTTTATTCGGATTGGCTGCGAGCGCATGGAAAAGAACCGAAGGACATCGGCTTTCTACCGTACTCGATGCTCGAGGGCTATCAGAAGGTCCAGGTGCTCTTCAGATTGTGGCGCGACCCGAAGTACGCTGCCGAGCGCGAGCAGATCGAGCAAAACATCGTCTACTATGCCGGCGTGCTCGGGCACTACGTCGGCGATGCGTCTCAGCCTCTGCACACCACGATTCACTACAACGGTTGGAGCACAAGCTCGAATCCCGAGCTGTTCACGCGTGAGCCGCTTCACTGGCGATTCGAAGGCGAGTATGTCAAGGCTCAGATAAAAGTCGCGGACTTCAGCGGGCTTGTTAATAAGGCCCGCGTGCTTCAGGACCCGTTCGCAGACATAATGAGGCATCTGTTTGAGTCGTTCAGGCAGGCGCCCGAGCTTTACAGAATGGAGAAAACGGCTCGTTGGGATGTCAACAACACGCGTCCCGAGTCGAAGCAATTCGTAGCCGCGCGGCTTGCGGCCGGCTCTCAAATGCTGGTGAATCTCTGGTACACCGCCTGGATCAATTCGGCGGAAGTTGTCAACGCCCGGTGATAGTCTCGGACTCGGCTCGGAGACAGAAAGAAAAAACTTAGCAAAGGTGCGCGGGTCCCGCGTTCAATAAATGACGGAGGCGCTCAAGCCAGAGCACGGGCTGGAACGTTAGCAGATTTAATTCTTGGGCGGCCTCCGTCTTATCTATACCAGACTTCATCGTGAGTCTTGTGTAGGTTAACCGCTGAAGGAAGCATATCCGCGGCTAATTCGCTTTCCCATCGTTCACCCAACCGCGAAAATGGACGCGCTAGATAGTAACGCGCCTTTGCGTTAGCTATACTTCCGGTCTCCCGCGTTGGCACGAAGTTCAGCGGATCCCCTTTAGGGTCATAGACACTGGATGGTCAGAATAGAGTTTAGAAGAAGGGATCTCAGACTGTGCTGTCTTGTCATGCTGGGCATTGACCTATTCTTTCTCGCGGCCACCGCCGGGATCATAGCCATACCGTCGCCGGGGAATGTTGTTAATCGGCAGCTTGACCTGACGTACGAGGCAAACCTGGCGACGTGGTACTCGAGCATTCAGCTTTTTGCCGCTGGTTTGATCGCTATCCTTAACGCCCGTGAGAAGCCGTATGGGTCAAAGCTCAACATTCTATTTCGCACCGGGTGGGTGTTCATCGCGCTCGTACTTGTCGGGATTAGCGCGGACGAAATCAGCCAGGTCCACGAGCAAATCGCAACGCTGTACAACCAGACCCGAGGTCCCGAGATGGCGGCGGCGCACGTTGGGGCTGGAGATTGGATTACTTTCCTGGCGCCGCTGATAGTCGGCGTGCCGCTGGTGATGGTGCTGTTCTTCTCGTTCTTTTCAGCGGAGCGCAAACTCTCTCTGGCGTTGGCGGTTGCTGGTCTCGTATGTTGGATCGGATCGATCTACGCCGAGTCGATAGAGGAGCATTCGCAGCGGTTTGGGATTTCAAGGCAGACTCAAGGAGCTATTGAAGAAGGGCTCGAGGTCTTTGGTGGGACGCTGTTGCTAATGTCGTTTGTGGAATTCTTGATAGGCTTAAAGACGACGCCTCCGGCTCCCGAATTGGTAACTGATCAACGGCTAATGAAGAAGGTGTGGGACCAAAGTAGTACTTGATTTGATCTGCTTGCGCTGGGCGCCTCATCCACCGCGTGCGCGGTTACTCGCAACTTTATGCGCTACGGTGATGCGGAACGATATATGGCTTTATCCAAACAACGTCCAATCGCCGCAATACTGGCGGTCCTCCTGATCGGACTCCCTCTGAAGGCGGGAGCTCGGGTCAATCTGGAAGCGGCGCTCGAAGCAGCACAGTGGATCAAGACCGCAGCCATCCGGAGCTCGACTGGAACTTCGTGGCTTTCCGTTCCCGACGACCCGCTTAGCGCCAACAACACCCTCTACGCTGGAACCACCGGAGTCATCCTTTTCTTTCTGGAAGCATATCGAGCAACAGACGACAAAGCACATCTTCAAGAAGCCGCGCCGGAGCCAATCATTTGGTCGTCTCATTTTCAAACGAGGAGAACTCCGGCCTGTACGATGGTATTTCCGGGATCGGGTTTGCTCTCCAAGAAACCTTTAAGGCTACGGGCGACGAGAAGCACCGCCAGGCCGCACTGCGATGCGCGGAGCTGGTTCGCCAGCGGGCGGTCAAAGCGGGGAAGGGAGTCGAGTGGAATGATTCGACCGACATCATCAGTGGAAGCGCCGGCATAGGTCTGTTCCTGTTATACGCGGCAAAGGAGTTCAATGACCCCCGGTTCACCAAGCTTGCGGAGCAAGCCGCTGATCGGCTGATCGAGCTTGGGAGACAAGATGCGGATAGAACGAAATGGGCGATGACGCCGGGTTACAATCGACTGATGCCCAACTTCTCTCACGGAACCGCGGGAGTCGCGTATTTTTTGGCGACGCTGTATCAAAGGACGAAGAGAATTCAGCTCCTGAACGCAGCGTTGGCCGGCGCAAAGTATCTACAGTCAATCGCAATCACCGGCGGAGACGGGTGTCTGATTTTTCACAACGAGCCCGACGGCAAGGATTTGTATTATCTGGGCTGGTGTCATGGACCAACGGGTACCGCGCGATTGTTTTACCGGCTCTATGAGGTGACCGGCGAGCGCGTGTGGATGGATTGGGTCCGCAAGTCGGCGAACTCCATTCTGCAAAGTGGGGTGCCGGAAAAGCAGACGCCGGGTTTCTGGAACAATGTCAGCCAGTGTTGCGGATCAGCGGGCGTGGCCGAGTTCTTCCTCAGCCTGTATCACATCACTCACAATCGTCGCTACATCGACTTCTCAAAGCGAGTGACCGCGAACTTGCTCTCCAAAGCGACGCGCGACCAAAAAGGCATGAGGTGGATTCAAGCAGAGCATCGCGTCAAGCCCGACTTGCTGGTGGCGCAGACCGGGTATATGCAGGGCGCTGCCGGAATAGGTATGCTGTTGCTGCACCTCGATCAGGTCGAACGGGGGAAGAAGGGTTCAATCATTCTTCCTGACTCGCCGTATTAAGGTCGCCCTGTCGTATCTCTCGCGTGTCATCTCATGCTGATCGACGAAATCCTTCCCCGTTACGACACGGTTGAACGACATCAAATCAAGATAATGGCTCCGGCTCATATCGTCTATGAAGCCGTTCGCGAATTGGACCTAAGCGACTCCAGGGTCGTGCGACTGCTATTCCGGTTGCGTGAAGCACCCGGCGTTTGTCGCGCAAAGAGTCGAGACACCCGGCGTCTCGGGCTCACTCTGCGCGATCTCGTCGCCAGCGGGTTCATAATTCTGGGTGAAAGGGCCAATGAAGAGATTGTTCTGGGACTGGTCGGCCGCTTCTGGTCTGCATCCGGCAACATCAAGCGAATGGATGCGGAGGCGTTCAACGCGTTCGCGTCGCCGGGCTTTGCTAAAGCGGCGTGGAACTTCTCTATTAGCCAGGACGAGGCCGGAGCAACAAAGCTGGCGACCGAGACTAGAGTCCTTTGCCTCGACGATTCGAGCCGCAGGAAGTTCAAGCTCTACTGGGCGCTCATCGCGCCGTTCAGCGGTGTCACCCGAATGGCAGCTTTGCGCTCCATCAAGCGCGCCGCCGAGGCTAAATCGGGCAGAGCTGAACCAAACCAGACCTAGTGAACCGCACTCGCGCATCTTCCACCTCGTGACCTGAGAAACCATCCAAACAATTTTCTTGACTTTAGAAACCGATATTGTACTATTGCCCTAGTACAAGGGAACAAATGAGTTTTTCCTTCAGCCTCGACAGCGCGCATCCAACGCCGCTTTATCATCAACTCGATCGGGCGATTCGATTTGCTATCGCCACAGGAAGACTAGGAGTCGGCGACCAATTGCCCACTGTCAGACAGCTTGCTGTCGATTTGCGAATAAACGCCAACACCGTAGCCAAGGTCTACGCCGAACTGGAACGCGGAGGCATTCTCGAGACGCGTCGCGGGGTTGGAACCTTCGTGCGGGCGCGACACTTCGAAGCGGCTCGTGACGAAGACCGCGAGCGCGAGTTGCGCGAACTCGAGGACCATTTCCTCGCAAGGGCAGGTCATCTTGGTTTCTCGGCCAATCACGTCGCGGAACACCTGAAGAACAGACTCAAGAAGACGAAATGAGGATAGCCTCCAAGAGCAGTAGGCGAGCGAGAAGCTCAAAAAGGAGAGATGAAAATCATGGCAACCACCCCTGAGTCGAATACGCAGTTGGCTCAAGTCAAATCAAAGGTTCCCAGCCAGACCGCACCGCGGTTGAACATCGTTGCAGTGATGCTGTTTCTGTTTCCACTGATACTCGGAGTTGTACCGGCGGTGATGTTCAATAACCCGTTCGGAGTCATTGCAGGGTTTATTCTCGGATCGCTGCTGGCGCAGTCTCCGAAGGTCGCGAAGCAATGGGAGAAAGCAATCGTGCTGCGCCTTGGCCGATATGTCGGCTTTAGAGGACCGGGCCTCTTCTGGATCATTCCGTTGATCGAGTCGGTGTCAACGTGGATTGATCAGCGCATCATCACGACCAGCTTTGCGGCTGAGCAGACGCTCACGTCGGATACCGTGCCGGTCAACGTCGACGCAGTTCTCTTCTGGTTGGTCTACGATCCCGAGAAAGCGGCCCTGGAAGTGCAGGACTATCAGCAAGCGGTGAGCTGGGCGGCGCAGACCGCCCTTCGCGACATCATCGGCCGCACCGCGCTGACCGAGCTGTTACGAGGCCGCGAGCGAATCGAAGGCGAGCTACAGAAGCTGATCGACGAACGCTCGAACCCGTGGGGTGTCACCGTTCAATCGGTCGAGATGCGAGACGTCGTGATCCCCGATGCCCTGCAAGACGCCATGTCTCGCGAGGCGCAAGCCTCACGCGAGAAGCAAGCGCGCATAATCCTCGGCCAGGCCGAAGTGGAGATCGCGCACCTGTTCGACAAGGCGGCCGAGTCCTACAAGGACAACCCTACCGCGCTTCATCTTCGAGCCATGAACATGCTGTACGAAGGCTTGAAGGAGAAAGGCGCGCTGATGCTTGTTCCCAGCAGCGCCGTTGAGTCAATGGGAATGGGCGGCTTGATGGGCGCGGCCGCGTTCCGTCAGCAAGTGCTCACCGGGAGCAAGGACGACTTTGAAGTAAAGTAGAAGCACGGAAGTCGTGATGCTAACGAGTGAATTGCTAGCATGTACGGGCGGCTCTCCGTGGCCGCCCCTTCTTGGCACACGGCACTTTGGCCGAAGAGGGGCGGCCACGGAGAGCTGCCCGTACATGAGCACAACCGTCCGCCGACTAGCAAAGCGATTGTTTCGGGCCACTAGAGTTGTGTGATTGACTTTCCCGCGCGCAGCCACCTGGACGAGATGCTTGATAACCGCAAGCTCGCCCCGCTAGACTCGTCCTTCTCATGAGTGATTTTTCTACCGAGATAGCTATTGTGGGCGCGGGACCCGCTGGAGCGCACCTGGCCTCCCGTTTGGCTGCCAGTGGCCGCGATGTTGCGCTCTTCGACGCGAAGGGCGCCTGGGAAAAGCCCTGCGGTGGCGGCGTGCCAACTCGCGCCATCCGCGAATTCGCCTACTTGCTCGAGAGCTCAACCTATCCGCGCAAGCTCGTCCGCCGCATCACGATCATATCGCCGCTCGATCGCCGCGTTTCCCTCACGGTTGATGAGCCGTTTGCAATTTACTCCCGTCAGGTTCTGAACGGACTGGTGCTGGATCGAGCGATCGAAGCCGGCGCGCGGTTCGAGCAAGCCGGCGTCACTGATTTCTCCGGCGACGGCGACTGCTGGCTGATCCAAACGGATAAGGGACAAACGTGGCGCGCGCAGTTTCTCGTGGGAGCCGACGGCGCGGCAAGTTTCGTGCGACGGCGGCTCCTCGGCATCTTTGCGAAGCGAGACCTCGCGCTGGCCTTCGGTTACAACGTGAAGGACGGAGCGGGCGCCGGCCACTCAAATGGCGGTGCCGAGACTGAAAACGACGAGGTCCTCGTTCGTTTCCCAAAGGATTTCACCGGCTACCTATGGGCATTTCCTCGTCCGGGGGCGATGAATTTTGGCGTAGCCTCAAAGCTTGGCGAGCGAACCTCGGACGAGTTGCGCGCGCTGTTGTCTGAGTTCGTTTGCGATTACTATCGCGGCCGCAAGCCCGAGCCCGATCAAGTGAGCTTCTTTGGCGCGAAGATACCGACGCTCGACTCAGCAACCTGGAAGGGGCTTCGGGCGACGGGTGACCGGTGGGCCTTGATCGGCGACGCGGCGGGCTTTTGCGATCCGATAACCGGCGAGGGGATCTACTATGCTTTCAAGTCCGCTGACCTCCTTGCTGACTCGCTTCTTTCGGCCGAGCGGCGGCAGGTGTTACCAAATCGGAACGGCTCGGACGGAGCGAATCGCGTGTCTTCCGCCTCGATTACCGCGGGCTATTCGCGCGCGAACGCAACCTACGACGAACGCTGGCGTGAGTCGTTCGGCCGGGATCTGGAAAGTGCATCGCGGCGGCTTCCTCGTTTCTACCGAGGGTCCTTTTTAGGCCATATCTTCACGGATGCGATGATCGGGCTGGCCCGTCACCATCGAGGCGTGCGGACGGTCCTTGCACGGGCGATAACCGGCGATCAGAGCTATGTGACGCTCAAGCGCGATCTGGTGCGAAGCGCGTGGCGGATCTTTTGATTGGTTGCTCCTCTGCGGCGTTGCGTCTGCGGTTAGCCGGGGTCGCGAAAACAACTCACCGCAGGGACGCTAAGACGCAGAGGATGCGCAGACAAAGACCATTTAATCCGACAGCACTTTCAGGCGGAAGCTCTTAATCCCAATCGAGAATGAGATTTCAAGACTGAAAATCGTGTAAGACACAAAGCAGTGGGCGCGCAAGTTTCCACTTTTCAATTTGCAATTCTCCTTGTTCGATGGCTCAATTCAATATCTCCGGCGTCCGACAATGCCAAAGACTCGATCACCTCTCGTCATCATCTTCATCACCATCTTCATTGATCTTGTCGGGTTCGGCATCGTCATCCCGGTCCTCCCTCTTTACGCCGAACGCTACGGGGCATCAGAAGCGACCGTAGGACTCCTGCTGGCGACTTATTCGGCAATGCAATTCGTATTTGCGCCGATACTGGGCAAGCTGTCAGATCGAGTCGGACGCAGACCGGTACTCCTCGTAAGTTTGATGGGGACCTCGCTCGGCTTTTTGCTTATGGGCTTCGCGCCTTTGATGCCCGTTGGATTTGTGCTGTTCGGGCTGGCACCAACTCTAGTCTGGCTGTTTGTGGCTCGTATAATCGACGGGATCAGCGGCGCAAACATCTCGACGGCTCAAGCCTACATCGCCGATGTCACGCCACCCGAAGAGCGATCAAAGGGAATGGGCTTGATCGGGGCGGCGTTTGGACTGGGATTCATCTTCGGGCCGGCGATTGGCGGAGCGCTGAGTCATATCTCGCCCGAAGCTCCCTTCTTCTTCGCGGCGGCGATGGCAGCCGCGAACGCGACCGCATTGTACTTTCTTTTGCCAGAGAGTCTTTCGGCTGAGCATCGAAGCCAGGCTCAACGCGGCGGCCTCGTTGAAGTCCTGGAGCAGTCCGGCATTTCGCAGCTTGGGGCGGTGCTGGCGACTTATTTTTTCTCGACCGTGGCTTTTGCGATGATGACCGCGACGTTCGCGCTGTTTGCCGCGCATCGGTTCAAGTTCGACGAAGCAAAGACCGGCTACCTGTTCGCGTACGTCGGGGTGATCGGCGCGGTGATTCAGGGCGGCTTGCTGGGCCGGCTTGTAAAGATGTTCGGCGACAAGCCGCTGGCAGTTACCGGCACGGCTATTTTTGCGGCGAGTGTATTTCTTTTTCCGCTCAGCCAAACGGTTACCGCTTTGATCTTCGCGAGCACTGGATTTGCGATCGGCAATAGCTTGATGACGCCGACGCTGAACGCGCTGGCTTCGAAGAGCGTGAGCGCTGGATTGCAAGGCCGGGTGCTTGGCGTGCTGTCTTCAGTGGCGAGCCTTGCGCGAATTATCGGCCCGGTGCTTGGCGGCTGGCTTCTGAGCCGGGATTCGGATGCAAGCGCGAACTACGGGCGCACTCCTTACTGGACCAGCGCCGCGATAATGTTGGTAGCGCTTGGGCTTGCGATCAGTGTTCGAGCCGGCACAGCGGAAGTTCGCGTTGAAGGGGAGAGCGAAGGTGTTTGACGCGTGTAACGGCATTTGAGCTAACAGGCCGCTTAACGCTTGGCAGGAGTCAAAACACAATTCGTCGCCACGAAGCCACAAGGGAGCACAAAGCGCACAATTCAAGCATTCAATTGCTTGGTGCAGCTTCCTGTCTTCGCGTCTTCGTGGCGAACTCTCATTTTTCAACAGCCTGCTTCTAGTCAAACCGCGCGAGGTGTAATCAATGTACTTCATCAACGTATGGCTTCACATTCTAGCGGCGGCCGTTTGGGTCGGTGGCTTGATCTACACCGCCGCGGTAGTCGTTCCTTTCGCGATATCGCATCAGGGCGAAGAGCGTCAGCGAATCTTGCGCGGGCTCGGTCGGCGCTTTCGATGGATAGCCTGGGGCTCGATGGTGGTTTCGATTCTCACCGGCATCGGGAATCTGGTGCTTCGTCTGACGCCGATCAGTCTCTCGCAGATCTTCAACGGTGACGTGTTTGATCCCGAGAAGGTTGAGCGGCTGACGGCGATTTGGCTTCCGTGGAAGCTGATGCTGGTGCTCGTGATGATCGGGCTGATGGCTTTTCATGACATCACGAGTATGCGAGCTGCGAAGCGCTACGAAGGTTCACCCGACGTCGCGCCCGGGAACCGAGCGGGCTCGCGAGCCGCCGCGCTTGCGACTCTTGTAGCGATACTCGTGTTGTATGTATCGGTGCGCCTCGTCCGCGGGTGAAGGGGAGAAGCGTGGAGGGGAGAGGGGAAGAGGAGAAGAGGGGAAGAGGGAAGGTTGGGCGCTTAGTTTTCTCCTCTGCTCCTCTACCCCTCTACTCCTCTAACCCCTATTCATACCGGAGCGCGATCATCGGATCCACTTTTGTGGCGCGGCGCGCGGGGATGAAACAGGCTACCAGAGCCACGCCGATCAGTATCAGCGCGATCAACGCGAACGTGAACGTGTCGCTCGGGCTGACGCCATACAGCAGGCTCGCCATCAGCCTGGTCAAGCCAAGCGCCGCTCCAACACCGACGACCACCCCAACCAACGCAAGCGACATCCCGTTTCTTAAGACCAGATTGAGCACGCTGCCGCGCGACGCTCCAAGCGCCATTCGAATGCCTATTTCGTGGGTTCGCTGACCCACCGAATAGGAGATCACTCCGTACAGCCCGATCGAAGCCATTACCAACGCGACGCCGGCGAAGATCGTCATCAGGATCATGTTGAACCGTTGCTGCGCGGTTGAGTCGGCCAGGACCTGCATCATCGTTCGCACCCTGGTGACCGGCGCGTCACGGGTTACTTCGGCTATCGCGTTTCGCACTGAACCTGCAATGATCGAGGGATCGGACTCCGCGCGCACTACCAGGGACACTTCCTGACGGAGCGAGATCTGTGAGAAGGAAAAGTAAATCTCAGCGGAGGCGTCGCGATCCAATCCCCATTGCCGCGCGTCGCCGACCACGCCGATAATCTCATGCGGCTTTCCGTCGACCGCAGATACGCGCTTGCCGACCGGATCCTCGTCCCCGAAATAGAGCCGAGCGAAGGTTTCGTTGATCAGCACGTTCTCTGGGATCTTTGACGAGTCGGCGTCGGTCAACGGGCGACCGCGAAGCAGCGGTATGCCGATCGCACGGAAGTAGTCGGGCGTGACTTGACGAAACTCGGCGACGGGTTCTTCGCCGGGGTTGTATGGAGGTCTGCCTTCGATGCTAAAGCCCCCGTTTACGCTGCCATAACCGGTTACGGGAAGGTCGTTGATCGCGCCAACCGCTTGAACGCCGGGCAGCGACGCGATCTCTCGCTGAGCTGCTGCAAGGAAGTTGGCTGCTTGTTGAACAGCCGCGGGTCCGGACGGGCCCACGGTGCCGGGTGTTTGAGGAAAAGACACATCGGCGGCAAGCGAGTGCTGCGGGTCGAATCCCGGGTTTACCCTGGTAAGGCGGTTAATGCTGCTTATCAGCAACGCTGCGCTCACCAGCAGAATCAACGAGAGCGCGATTTCTGCTACGACAAGTCCGCGTCTGAGCAGGCCGCGATGCCCGCCATCCGAGCTTCCGCGCGAGCCCTCCTTGAGCGCCGAGTTCAAGTCCGGTTTCGAGACTTGAAGCGCAGGCGCAAGCCCGAAGATGATTCCACTGAGCAGCGACACGGCGAACGTGAAGCCCAGGACCCAGCGATCAACGCTGACCTCGGAGAGTCGCGGGAGGTTTGCGGGCGCAAGCTTGACCAGAAGCCCAACACCCAGGATCGACAGCAACACACCGAGCGCGCCGCCGATCAAGGCAAGAAGCAGGCTCTCGGTTAAGAGCTGCCGAACAATACGCGCGCGGTTCGCGCCAAGCGCGGTGCGAATGGCGAACTCTCTTGTCCGTGCAGATGCGCGTGCCAGTGAAAGGTTGGCCACGTTTGCGCACGCTATCAGCAGCACAAACCCGACCGCGCCGAGAAGGATCAGGAGCAGCCCGCGAAGGTTTCGCACTTGTTCTTCAAGCAGCGGCACTATCTTTACCGTGAGGTTGGTAAGATTGTCGGGATACTGTGCGGCGAGCGCAGCGGTGATTTGATTCATTTGCGCCTCGGCTTGCGTTTCGCTTACGCCGTCCTTCAATCGAGCGATGATCTTTAAGTAGTTCGAGCCGCGAGTCGATTTCTGTTCGGCTAGAATTGCAGGAACCCAAACTTCGATTCGCCGCGGAAATTGAAAGCTCGGGGGCGCGACACCGACCACTGTGTACGCGTTTCCGTCCATAGTAATCGTTTGGCCAATCAAGCCTGGGTCGCCGCCGAACCTTCGCTGCCACAACCCGTATGCGATGACGGCGATTCGGTTGGCCCCCGGTTGGTCGTCTGAAGGAACAAGAAATCGTCCACTGGCGGGCAATACATCGAAGATCGAAAAAAAGTTTCCAGTGACGCGCGCCCCAACCAATCGTTCAGCCTGGTCTTTGCCAGTGAGGTTCAGCGTTTGGAAGTGATAGGCGCCGATTTCGCTGAATACCTCCTGCTTGTCTCGCCATTCAAAAAAATCCGGCCGCGAAATGGGGCCGCGCTCGATTGGCGGTTGCATCCGATGGACGTGGACGAGCCGGCCGGGCTCGCGGTAGGGAAGCGGGCGAAGCAACACGCCGTTGACGACGCTGAAGATGGCCGTGTTGGCGCCGATGCCAAGCGCGAGTGCGATGACGGCAATCGCGGTGAAGCCGGGCTTTTGGAGGAGCACCCGAGCGGCGTAGCGAATGTCTTTTAGTAGCGGGTCCACCAGCCCTCCAGGCTTAGGGTTTAGGGTTTCGGGTTCAGGGTTCGGGGTTCAGGGTTTCCGGTTCAGGGTTCAAAGCTTCGGACAATGTCGGGAACGGCGCGTTTAAAGTACGAACCCCAAACCCTGAACCCCGAACCCGAAACCCGAACCCTAAACCCGGAACCGAAAACATCGCAGCTATTCGTATCTGAGCGCAATCATCGGGTCCACTTTTGTCGCGCGGCGCGCCGGGACCAAACAGGCCGCCAGAGCCACCCCCGTCAGAATCACGGAAATGGCCGCAAATGTCAGCGGGTCGGTCGTGCTCACGCCGTAGAGAAGGCTTGTCATCAGCCGGGTCAGCGCAAACGCGCCCGCGAGCCCGGCCGCGACGCCCATCAACGCCAGCGTCATTCCCTGGCGGACGACCAGGCTCAGTACGTTGCTTTGTGTCGCGCCGAGCGCCATTCGGATTCCCATCTCGTGAGTGCGCTGGGCTACCGAATACGACATGACGCCATAGATTCCTACCGCAGCCAGCACCAGTGCGATAACCGAGAACGCGGCCAACAAGAGCATGTTCAATTGCCGTTGTGCCAGCGAGATCATGACGAGCTGCTCCATGCTCTTCACTTCGTAGACCGGTTGGTCCTTGTCGAGCCCGAGCACCTCACCTCGCACCGCGTTTGCGAGACTCAACGGTTCCATCTGAGTCTTGACGGCGAGGTACATGCGGCTGGTTGCACGTTGGAGATAAGGAAAATAGATTTGTTCTCTGCCTTCCGAAGCGAGACCGTATTGTTTGACCTGATCTACACCGTAATGTCTGACGTGCGCGACCACGCCGACGATCTCGCCCCACTTAATGTCTGTGCCTTCGTTGAATTCAGCGATAAAGCGCTTCCCCACCGCGCTGCCGTTTGGCCAGAACTGGCGCTGGAACATCTCGTCAACGATCGCGACCGGAGGGGAGGTCGCGATGTCGGCTTCAGTGAACAGCCGCCCTTCTTTCAAGGCGATCCCCAACGTTGAGAAGTAGTCGGCGGAAACGCTGCGCCGGTCTGCCTCGATGTAGGGAATGCCTTTGAACAGTCTCACTCCTTCTTCGGCGTCGGCGTGCTCGACGGCTGTTGTTCCTGAACTGTACGAGCCGCTGAGCGGGAGATGCGAAATGACCGAGGCCGATGCGACGCCCGGCAAGGCTCGGACGCGTTCAAGCAGTTGACGATAGAATGCGGCTTGTTCGGCGTCCTCTTTGTACTTCGGTTGCGGAAGCGAGAGCCGCATCGTAAGAATCTTGTCGCTGCGGAATCCGAGGTCCAGGTCCAGCAGCCTGCCAAAGCTCTTGATCATCAGTCCCGCGCCTACGAGCAACACCAGCGCGATGGCAACTTCAGCGACGACCAGAACGTCGCGCAATCGATGCCGTCCACCGGTTGAACCCCGCCCACCCTCTTTCAGCGCGTCTTGAAGATCGGGCTTCGACGCTTGCACGGCCGGCGCCAGTCCGAAGACAAGCCCTGTCGCGATCGAGACAAACAGACTGAAGCCGGCTACTCGCCAGTCGAGGCCGATCTCGTTGAGCCGCGGGATGTCCGACGGTCCGAACGCCACGAACAGCCCGACGCAGGACCAGGCCAGCGCCAGGCCGAGCGCGCTTCCAATAAGCGCGAGCAGAAGACTCTCGGTTATCAACTGGCGCACCAGCCGGCCGCGGCCCGCGCCGAGCGCCGCGCGCACCGCAAACTCTCTCTCCCGCGTTCCGGCTCGCGCCAGCAGAAGGTTAGCTACATTGACGCACGCGATCAGCAACACAAACCCTACGGCGCCCAGCAAGACCCACAGCGCGGGCCGAAGCTTGCCCACAAGTTCATCGAGCATCGGGACGAAGAACAGACCCCAGCCGCCATCTTGAGGATAGTTGTCCGGGTATCTCCGCTGGAGCGTTGCGGCGATGTTTGACAGCTCGACGCCTGCTTGTTCCGGAGTGACGCCTGGCTTGATCTTCGCAACGACCTCGAGCCCATGATTCCCTCGTTCCTCGGGTTTGGCCTTGTCGATTGCCAGAGGGGTCCAGATGTCGTCCTGGTCGGGGAACTGAAAGCCATCGGGCATGACGCCGATCACGGTGTAGTTTTCGCCGTTGATTCCGATCGATGCTCCGACTGCATTGGGCTGAGCGCCGAAGCGGCTTCGCCACAAGGCATGACTTAGCAGGGCAACTTTGTTGCGGCCGGGCTGATCCTCGTCTTGTGAAAAAGTACGGCCGAGCTTTGCGTCGATGCCCAGCACCGGGAAGAGGCTCGCGTTTACGGAGGCGGCGTTGACGCGCACGGGCTCCTGATTGCCGGTCAGGTTGACTCCGCTTGCCTGGAAGGCCGCGATGTCCTCGAATGACTCGCTCATCTGCTGCAGGTCGATAAGCTCGGGCTCGGAGATCCAGTTCTTGGGAATGCCTTCCTTTTCGAACTTGCCCCAGATACGAACGAGCCGCTCCGGGTCTTTAAAGGGCAGCGGTCTGAGCAGCACGGCGTTGACCACGCTGAAGATCGCGGTGTTAGCTCCAATCCCAAGCGCGAGCGTCATCGTGGCGACAGCGGTGAAGCCCGGCCTCTTGTGAAGCAGTCTGATGCTGTAGCGAATATCGTGAAGCAGGTTTTCCATGGTTTTGATTCCGGGGTTCGGGGTTCGGGGTTCAGGGTCTGGAGTTCAGGGTTCGTACTTTAAACGTGCCGTTCCCGACATTGTGGTTACTTCCACCTCTGAACCCCGAACCCCGAACTCCGAACCCCGAACGCTGAACTCTGAACCCCGAACGCCGAACCCAGAACTCCGAACCGTTTACTTCACTGCCATCGCGCGGTCTTTCACTTCTTCTTCGACCACCAGGCCGTCGAACAAGTGAACGCCGCGGTCGGCGTGCGCGGCGTAGCGCTGGTCGTGAGTGACCATGCAGATCGTTGCTCCTTGTTGGTGAAGCTCGCGCAGCAGTTCCATCACTGCTTCGCCGTTGACTGAATCGAGATTTCCGGTGGGCTCGTCTGCAAGCAGTATCAGCGGATCGCCGGCTACCGCGCGTGCGACGGCGACGCGCTGCTGTTGTCCACCCGAGAGCTGACTCGGCACGTGCTTGGCCCTATGCGCCATACCGACCCGGTCGAGAGCGGCACGAGCCCGGTCTCTGCGTTCGACTGTCCGAAGTCCCCGATAGGTGAGCGGCAGCTCGACGTTCTCAAAAACGGTGAGGTCGCCGATCAAGTTGAAACTTTGGAAGATAAATCCCACTTCGCGGTTTCGAATACGGGCCCGTTCGGCGAGCGGGAGGTCGGCGACGGGTTTCCCATCGAGCCAATAGTTTCCATCGCTCGGCGAATCAAGCAATCCGAGGATCGAAAGCAGAGTCGACTTGCCGCAGCCGGAAGGCCCGGCGATCGAAACATACTCGCCGCGGTTTATGTTCAGGTGGATTCCGGCTAAAGCGTGAGTTTCGACTTCGTCGGTCAGGAAGACCTTGGTGACTCCTTCGAGAGCGAGCAGAGGCCGATCGGAAGCGTTCATCAGTTTTCCTCCAATAAAGCACGCAATCGGTTTGGGTCTCGACCAGCGGCCGAGAATCAAGTTGTTTCGTTCGTTGCAAGGCTATACAGCGCTCAGCGTAATTACGTTCCCGAAATCTCACTCGGGTGCAGTGTCGAGAAGCGGTGTCCGCACACCGCTGGGTATGGGCACGCGTGTTAGTGACGGGCGATTTGAAAAGGTTTCACTACGGTAATATTGAAACGAGAGGCGGGTGCAGGTCGTTAGTGTAGGCGAGCCTAGGGGTGTGGTACCTTCGCTCGAGCCCCGAACGTCTGAAACCTTTTGAAAGCGCGCGTCACTTACTAGCGGACTAGGGATGAGGCCGCGAATGGTGGAGGCTATAAGCCTGAAAGGGCAGGCAAGTGCACGCGCCGGGACTTTAATGAACAGCGCGGAAGAACTGACGGCGCGCGCCCGGTGTGGCGATCACGAAGCTTTTCGTTCTATCTTCG
The DNA here is from genome assembly GCA_049273855.1 of Blastocatellia bacterium. GTDB lineage: Bacteria > Acidobacteriota > Blastocatellia > UBA7656 > UBA7656 > Onstottus_B. The sequence goes on along the minus strand of JBASRN010000029.1, from coordinate 3,185 downwards.
AGCGGTACGCTCGCCCCATCATCAGTTTCATCTATGACATGGTCGGCCGGCGGGACCTTGCCGAAGAGTTGACGCAGGAGACGTTTGTGCGCGCTTATAAAAACCTTGGAGCGATGCGCGAGGAAACAAAGATTTCGACCTGGCTGTTCGGCATTGCAAAGAACGTCGCGCGCGAATCGCTTCGATCGCGGCTGCGTGAAGATCATAGAGTTGGGATCGACGACGATCGAGTCGTTGAGTTGAGTGACGAGAAGCTTCCGCCGGATCGCGAGCTCCTGGACAAGGAGCTGAACGGCGTCATTCAGGCCGCGCTCGGGGCCCTGGATGAAGACAAGCGGTTGGTGTTTACCTTGAAGGTTTTTCAGCAGCGGAGCTACGAAGAGATCGCGGAGATAACGGGTTCTTCGATTCCAAAGCTCAAGACGGATTTGCATCGCGCGAGGGCGGAGATGCGGCGGCGCATTCAGCCTTACCTTGGAGTTGGCTATGAAGTGTGACGAGTGCCAAAGCTTAATTGAAGACTACATCGACGAAGCGGTTACGGTTCGGACGGGGCGAGAGATCGAGGCGCATCTGTCGAGTTGCGCAGTCTGCGCGCGAGCTCACGAAGATCTTAAGCGAGAGCAGACGGTCTACGCATCCTACCATCGCGATGTCGATGTGACGCCGGCGTTGTGGGCGAGCATAGAAGCGCGACTCAAGACAGAGCCGTCGACCAAGTCGCCAACTTTGTTCGAGACACTGCGCGAGCGATTCGCCGGCGCATTCGCGACTCCCAGATTCAGCCCCGCGTTTGCGGCAGCGCTTGTGTTGCTGGCGATTGGGCTGACGGCGGTTCTGATGAGCTTGATGAGTTCGCGCGGCACACCTCCTCAGGTCGCGCAGAATGGCGACGGTATTAGTCAACCGGCGGCGCCGCCAAACAACGATGCGCCGCGTCCGGAGACTCCTAAGGCGACTGATAACCCGCCTGCTGGAGGGGTTGATGATGGAGAAGCCAACCTGCCGGCTGCGCCGTTTAAGGTGAAGAACGAGGTTACCCCGAGACGTTCGTCTCCGAACGCTCGACCCACGCCTGACCAGCTTGTGCGCGAAGCCGAGAACAAGTACCTGCAGGCGATCGCGATTCTATCCCGAGACGTCAAGCATCGCCGCTCGCAGATCGATCCGACCACGCTTGCAAGACTCGACGCGGCATTGTCTGACATTGATCGAACGATCGCGGAGACGAAGCAGGCTTCGCGGCAGAATCCCGGCGACCCGATTGCATTGCAATACTTGCTTGCGGCCTACTCGAAGAAGGTTGATGCGCTCAGGGAGATGTCGAGAGACTGAAGGGCAGCCTGGGGAGTGAATACGGGCATTTGAAGATTGAAAGACTTAAATCAGAGATTGGAAAAGATTGAACTCGATTGACACTTGCTATGACTAGAAGAATTCTAACAGCTTTGATTCTTACGCTGGTGGCGTGTGGGGGTCCTGAGGCGCGGGCGCAGGAACCGACGCCTCCCGCCCGCGTCGAGGTCAGGCGGACGCCTGCCACTCGCGCAGAAGGTGAGCAAACACCAACGACCCCGAAGCCGCCCAGGGTTCCGCGCGCGCCAAGAGCCGAGACGCCTGAAACGCCTACACCGTCCGCCGAAGCGGGATCTCCGGTTCAGGTCGAACCGGTCGTGGTGAAGCTAGCTCGAGGAGGGCGATTAGCGGTCACGACTCGAATTGCCAGCATCAAGGTCACCGGTTGGGATCGCGACACGGTTGAGGCTACTGCAAAGGGCGAAAGCGGCGCGCGCCAGTTGAAGGCGGAAGTGACCGGCGATCCGTCGCGCGCGCGGGTGTTTCTCTATGTTCCCGCCGCAGCGCGGCGCTACGATCGCGAGATTGAGATCCTCGTGAACCTACCGCGCTATGCCGAAGTCGAGACCCTCGAGAGTCAAACCGGGGACATCGAAGTTGCCAACCTCGACGCCGGCGTCGCCATCAGCTCGGGCAACGGCGCCGTGAACGTCAGTCGCGTGGGGTCATTGAAAGTCGGGAGCCGCAGCGGCGACATTCAGGCGAGTGATATCAAAGGCGAGGTGATTGCGAGGAGCCTTCAGGGAGCCATCATAGTCACCAACGTCGCTGGCCGCGTCGATGTGTCGGCTGCAAACGGCGACGTCCAGGTTCGAAATGCCGATAGCGATGTGCGGGCGACTTCGGCTACTGGTGACGTAGACGTTCGCTGTGCGAAGGGTCGCGCCGATGTGAGCAGCGCCAGCGGCTCGATAACCTTGATAGGAATCGGCGGGGACGCGGAAGCTTCGACGGCGAGCGGCGATGTTGCTTTTAAGAGTGCGATCCGAGCGGCGGGAAATTATCGCCTGAAGTCAATCTCGGGTGAAGTGGAGATGACCGTTCAACCTGACCCGCCGGGGTTCACTGCCACGCTGATCACTTACAGCGGCGAGATCGACACGGCTTTCCCGCTCAAGCTGGATTCGGGCTTGCCGGGCGGCGAGAAGAACCGCCGGGTGACCGGCCGATTCGGCGACGGACAAGCGAAGGTAACCCTGGATTCGTTCAGCGGCACGGTGCGCATAGTCAAAGGCGCGGCTGCCGCAATGAAGGATTGCAACAGGTAGCAGAGAGCCGGACGGAGTGCCAGATCATCCGGCCCACAATCAAAAGAGGTGAATAAAGATGAGAAGGAGATTCATTGTTCTTTCACTGGTCCTGATGATGAGCCTCGCGGTCGGACCGCAAGCCCTCAGTGCCTCTTCGGTTCCGCAGAAGTCAGACGACCCGGGAGATCGGGATTTCACCGAGCGCGACGAGTTTCGTCAAAGCTATCAACTCACGCCCGGCGCCAGGGTTGAGGTTCGCGGCATCAACGGCGCCGTGGACATTGAGACTGCCGCCGGCACGACCGCTGAAGTGAACATCGTTCGCTCGGCGCGGACTCGCGACGACTTGAACTATCACAAGATCGTCATAGAGGCGACGGCGACCAGCCTGGTCGTTCGCGGCGAAAAAGAGGGCGACCGCTCTGAACGCCGAGACCGCGATCGACAGGTCAGACAACGCGTCACTCTCAAGCTGCCGCGGCAGGTTGACCTTGGAGTGAGCGGTGTCAACGGCCGTGTGAATGTAGGCGAGATCGAAGGGCCAGTTCGCCTAAATGGGATTAACGGACGAGCCGAAGT
>JBASRN010000174.1:0-22569 GCA_049273855.1 Blastocatellia bacterium | reverse complement strand
ACAGAAGTTGAACTCCTTTCGCGGCTAGAGAGGGCGCGCCTCGCGGAGAGGTCCAAAACCCACGACGTCCGCAACCGCGCTGCGCTCCCTCTCCTATCCCAACATAGCGTGGCTTATGAAATCAATGTTGGTCATAGACGGCTCCGAGATCTTTTCCCGATTGTTTGCCGAGATCTTCGAGAAGCTTGGCTGGAGCGTTGGCGTCTGCGCTGATCGAGAGGGCGCGGTGGAGCGATTAGCCGGAGGCGAGCACTACGACGCGATTCTGCTCGGCTACCGGGTGCACGGAACAACCGGGTTACAGCTTGTGAGATTGATCAGGTCGCTTGAGCACCGCAAGCTGGCTGCCGTGGTTATGGTAACTGATAAGAGCGAGGTGACGGAGGAGGCCCTGGCGGCGGGGGCGGACGAGGTCTTGCTCAAGCCCATTAACCCGCACGCCCTTGTTTGGGTTGTAGACAGACATGTCTCGTAACCACTCGGATCAACCCTGAGAACTACCTCGTCGAGCGGCTTCCCAAGCCTTCGTTTTGGGCCCCGCCGCGGAGATTGCAACGCGCCGAAAATATCTGATATAGTCCGGCCAGTGCGACCGGGCAAAGAAACAAGCAAGATTCTGTTGCTGCTGATTGCCATTGCGGTCTGCGCCCTCGGTTCATCCAAAGGTCAGGCTCGGGCGAACAGCTCACCGCCTCAAGCATTGGGGGCCGACGTACCTGGCGCGATATTCATCCAGGACGTCAGCCAGAACAGTGACAACGCGTTGGACTGGGCCGATCTGGTGCCGGACGCGCTGATTCCGGGGCTGGCCTATGGCGTTGGCCGGTTCGAACGGGCTTCAGCGCGCCACTACACGAGTCGATTTGCTTCGGGGACCCGCCGTCATCCCGTTGAAAGAGGTCCGCCTCCTTTTCCAACCTAGATCGGTTTCATCACACGGCCGCAAGCGCCGTTCCCGCCTCTACAGTTATTTCTTAAATCGCGGCTGGGAGACTAAGCCTCTCCTCGCCCGGATTGAACGCTGGCCTGATGAATAAACCTGGTAGATCAGGGGAGAGGTCCACAGGGTTGTCATTACGACTCGTTCGATCCGGGCAAGCAGAGGCTTAGGTTTCTCCAGTCGGGGGCAGCCGCCGGCGGCCATCAGAAACGGCCCGCGACGCAAGCCAACCGCAGGTGCTGCAAGCAACGACCATCTCAAGCTGATGCGGCTAGGGGACGCGAACCTATGAACCCCGTCTCTCGACACCTGCCGACAACCCCCTCGGCCGGCTCTTCGTTTTAGCGGCGTCCCGCGCGGGTTGCACATTCACCGTTGAGATCTACTCGTTCGCTCGCAGCGCTAGACTCAGCCGGAGATCACAATCAACTGGAGCGAAGCCCTGCGTTCGTGCGCCCCTCAACTCCGTGCAAACACTTCGCGCTCCTCGCCCAGCTCGCGAGCCGCCGGCGTGATGATCGTCTTCTGGTTTATGTAGATTCTCTCGCGCGCGGCGATCGCCCGCCTAACATCTTCTTCGCAAACGAAGTCGTAGACGCGGCCATTCGCTGCGCCGTCCGAAGGGAGGTTTGTAGCTGGCTCTTGACTTGAAGCAGGCGTGCCTGGCTGAACTTGGGGCAGAGCTTCCGTTCTTGGCTCACCGGCAGGCGCTGATTTGAAACGCGCGGGGTGTTGCGATTGCAAATCAACGTGGCGCTCGGCAAGGAAGCGGTCTACGAGCGCCGCAATTGATGCGCGATCGACGGACACCCCACTGGAAGCGCCCAGCACCGCGGAACGCTCAGCCGCGGCCGTTTGATTGATTGGTTTCGTCTCGAATGCTATTCGCTTAACGTCGAGCAAATGACGCGGCGAGATATTATCAGAAGTTACGTTACCGCCCCACGAGCCACACCCCAATGTCATCGAGGGCTCAAGGTCCGTGGTGAAACCAATCGCTCCGTGAGTAGAAGGGCTGTTTACCACCACTCGCGACGCCGGCATGCGGATTCCATACTCGCGCGCGGCATCCCGGCTCTGCGTGTGAATCGAGGCCGTGTGACCCATCCCGCCATAACGAAGAATCTGCGCGCATCGCTCGCTTCCTTCGTCCAAGCTGTCGACAACGTAGTAAGCAAGTATTGGCGAGAGCTTCTCCATCGAAAGCGGGAAATCGCGACCGACGCCGCTTAGCTGGCAGAGCATCACGCGCGTGTCCTGGGGAATCGAGATGCCCGCCATCTCAGCGATCGCCTTCGCGGGCTTGCCGACGATCTTCGGGTTCAGCGTGTTCGTCGCCGTCGCCACCACGCGCGTCAACGCCTCCTGCTGGTCTTTGTCAAGGAAGTACCCGCCTTCGGCCGCAAATCGCTCGCGCACCGCGGAGTCAATCTGGCGCTCGACGACTACTGCCTGCTCGGACGAACAGATCGTCCCGTTGTCGAAGCACTTGCCGGTCAAAATGTCGCGCACCGCCTTTGTCACGTCAGCTGAGCACTCAATCATCGCCGGCACGTTTCCCGGGCCGACGCCAAACGCCGGCTTGCCTGAAGAATAAGCCGCCCGCACAAGCCCGATGCCACCCGTGGCCAGGATCAACGCAGTGCGCTTGTGCTTCATTAACTCTTGAGTGCCTTCGATCGTAGCGATTGTCATACAGGCAATCGCGCCGGGCGGAAGCCCAGCTGCTTCGCCTGCCTCACCCATGACCGCCGCCGTTTCGTGTATACACTTAGTCGCGGAAGGGTGCGGACTGAGCACTATCGCGTCGCGAGCTTTGATCGAGATAAGGATCTTGAAGATCGCAGTGGAAGTCGGGTTAGTCGATGGAATAACCGCGCAAACGACGCCGCGAGGCGAAGCGACTTCGATGATGCTGTCAGTCTGGCGAAGCACTCCAACGGTTCGCATCGGCCGTATAAAGTTGTAAACCTGCTCGGCTGAAAACCTGTTCTTGGTAGCCTTGTCGGCTGCCGAGCCATAGCCCGTTTCCAAATGGGCCATTTCACCAAGGCGATGGGCCTCTTGCTGAGCGACCCGCGCCATCGCACCGACTATCTCGTCGACTGTCTCCTGGGAGAAAGTTGCGAGCGTCTTCTGGGTTTCGAATGCCCGCTCCGCAAGCTCGCGCGCCTGCTCGATCGATTCATTAGCCTTGTCGCTGCTCATGACTCCGGCTCCCAATCTCCGGCTTCTCGCCTCTTATTCTCTAACTTGACTGCTTTCTAACTTGCCTGCCGACCACTACCGATATGACGTGTAAGCTGCAAACCTGAGGACAAAACTTCACGACTTTACGCGATCCTTTCCCGACGACTGGAGCGATCGCTTGCCGTCCTCCTGAGTGCCCGCGGTCAACTGGCCGCGAGACTCTCCGCTTGTCAGTTGCTGACCACCGCTCATCAAGCCTGCCGCCTCGAGAACCTGCTCGAGTTCTCGATGCGGGCGCGGAATCACGTGGACGCTTACCAACTCGCCGACTCGACGCGCCGCCGCGGCTCCCGCGTCAGTCGCGGCTTTCACTGCTCCAACATCGCCGCGGCAGAGCACGGTGACGTATCCGGCCCCGATGTACTCCCGACCCACAAGCACCACGTTAGCGGCTTTGACCATCGCATCGGCGGCTTCAACCGCGCCAACAAATCCCTTTGTTTCAATCAACCCAAGCGCTTCGATATTCATAGAAAAAACTCCTCCGTGTTCGACTCGTCTTAATGAGCGTTTAGCGTGAGCATCTGGTGAGAATCACTTGCTCTCGAAGAGACTCAAACCTAACAAAACGCACACGCACCGTCAAGCAACGACCACCGCGGCGTGCATCTGAGTCGCTTTTGAGGTCGAAGTGACCGTTGCTTGACACTGCTCAGACCATACTCTAAGATGAGCGTCGATCCTCCTATCAATTTCAGGCACGAGAGAGGCGCTCGCCGATATGCCGACACTGGGCGAAGAACTGAGGCGCAAGCGCGAAGAGCACGCCATCACCCTGGCCGAGATCTCCGAATCGACCAGGATCGGTACGCGCTTCCTCAAGGCTATCGAAACCGACAACTTCTCCACCCTGCCCGGCGGAATCTTTACGCGTTCGTTTATTCGAGCATACGCAAAACAAGTTGGGATGAATGAAGACGAGGCAATCGCCCTCTATCAGCAACAAGTCACCGGAACGACAGACGAACCACACGACGAAGTAAGCTCGCAGACGCTGAAGGCTTCGAAGCCTGCGCCCCTGCCTGCAAAGCAGTCAACTCCGACTGAGTTCCAGCCTCGTCGCTTTGAACCGGTAACATTTCGGAAGGCTTCCGCGCGAACAAGCTGGCCAACGATCGTAATAGGCGCGGGCATCCTGTTGTTCGTAGTCATAATAGTCCTGGGCATCGTAAAGCAGTTGAACCGCGCTGGTAGCGAGGCTGCGCCTGCTCCAGTCGCACAGAACGAGCAACCCAAGGCAACGGCTCAGCAGAACCCATCGCCCGCTCAACCAGACTCCGCGCAGACGCCGCCAGCGACTCTATCCGGCGAGCCTCTCGTGGTAAAGCTGGAAGCGGCCACCGGCGATGCATGGATCCGCTACCAGGTCGATGACGCCCAACCTACTACGCTGGTCTTAAAGCAAGGTCAAACGACTGACATCCCTCCGGCGCAAAGCCAGGTGACCCTCAACTACGGCAACCGGACTACGCTCAAAATGAAGATCAACAATCGCGACGCAAGCTTCCCCGCCGACACGCCAAAGTTCAGCTCGCGCGTGATTATCTCGCGCGACAACCTCGAATCCTTTTTGCAGTAGGCACTGACAACTGGCCACTCCCAGCTGAGTGCTGTTACTATCCCGACTGTGAGCGCGACGTCTTGCCGCGCAGATCATCCGCTGAGGACTGCGACAAATGACCGTTTCTATGAATAGGCCGCTTTCTGAAGTTGACCCGGAAGTCGCCGCGACAATTGCCGACGAAGAGCGGCGGCTCGCTTACAACCTTGAGATGATCGCTTCCGAGAACTTCGTTTCGGAAGCCGTGCTCGAAGCAATGGGCTCGGTGCTGACCAATAAGTATGCCGAAGGCTATCCGGGCAAGCGCTATTACGGCGGTTGTGAGTTCGTGGACGTTGTCGAGAACCTGGCGCGCGACCGGGCTAAGCGGATCTTCGGCTGCGAGCATGTAAACGTTCAGCCGCACTCCGGCTCGCAGGCGAATATGGCCGTATATCTCGCGATCCTTAACTACGGCGACACGGTTCTCGGAATGAATCTGGCGCACGGCGGACATCTGACACACGGCCACCCTCTGAACTTTTCCGGCCGCAGCTATAAGATCGTTCCTTACGGAGTGACTGCCGAAACCGAACAGATCGACTACGACGAGCTGGAGCGCCTGGCTCACCAGCACAAGCCCAAGCTCATACTCTGCGGAGCGTCGGCTTATTCGCGTGTGATTGACTTCGACCGCATAGGGCGAATCGCCAAAGAGGTAGGCGCTCATTCGATGGCGGACATCGCGCATATCGCGGGACTCGTCGCGGCTGGTCTCCACCCGAGCCCAATTCCGCACATGGACTTTGTCACGACAACGACTCATAAGACGCTGCGAGGCCCGCGCGCCGGCATGGTGATGTGCCGCGAGCAGTTTCAAAAAGAAGTTGACCGGGCGGTCTTTCCAACAATCCAAGGCGGACCACTGATGCACGTTGTCGCGGCAAAGGCGGTGTGCTTCAAAGAAGCCACGGAAGCCGGTTTCAAACACTATCAGAGTCAGGTGATCGCAAACGCGCAAGTGCTTGCCGAGGAGCTTGCGAACGCGGGTTTCAAGATCGTTTCCGCCGGCACCGACAACCACTTGATGCTGGTTAATGTGTTTGTGCGCGGGCTGACTGGCTCCCAGGCGGAAAAGGCGCTCGAACGTTCCGCCATAACGGTCAACAAGAATGCGATACCGTTCGACACTCAACCACCTATGAAGGCTTCGGGGATTCGCATCGGCACTCCGGCGCTGACCACGCGAGGAATGAAGGAAGCTGAGATGAAACAGATCGCTGGCTTCATAAGCGAAGTGCTGGCCGAGCCCGAAGACCACTCGGTGCAGCAGCGCGTGGTCGCGCGCGTTCGGGAGCTTTGTGACCGATTCCCGATGTACGAGAATCGCCTTGTGCGAAGCCGCGCACGAACTACTTAACAAACGAAGTACGAAAGTGGCGGTGCTTCGGTCCCGTTTTCACTTTTGTTCTTTGTGCTTTCCCCTTTGACTTATGGAAGAAGTCTTTGGTCCGGATGGCCTCATCGCCCAACATCATCCCAACTACGAATACCGGCCCGGCCAGGTCGAGATGGCCGAGGCGGTTCAGAACGTCCTTGCCGACGGCGGCATCGCACTGATCGAAGCAGGAACCGGAACCGGAAAGACGCTTGCCTACCTGATCCCGGCTCTAGCGGCTGGCCGGCGAGTGATCGTCTCAACTGCCACGAAGAACCTCCAGGAACAGCTTCACAAAAAGGACATTCCGTTTCTTCAGCGGATAGTTCCGCGCGAGTTCAAAGCTACGTGCATGAAAGGGCGCTCGAACTACGTCTGTCTTCACCGGCTGAAAAAGACCAGCGAGATGCCGATTCTCGAAGGCCTTGAAGACATCGGCCACTTCGACGACGTTCGAAGGTGGGCGGCCAAGACTGAGACCGGCGACCGCGCCGAGCTGACCGATCTGCCCGAGGCTTTATCGTTCTGGCCGCAGATCGACGCGCGCGCGGAAATCTGTCTTGGCCAGAAGTGCCCTGACTTCGAAGAATGCTTTATCACACGAATGCGCCGACAAGCTCTTGAATCCGATGTAGTCATCGTGAACCACCATCTTTTCTTCGCCGATCTGGCGCTACGAGGCGGCGACTATGGTGCGGTTCTACCGGACTACTCGACCATCATTTTCGATGAGGCCCACGAGCTTGAAGACGTGGCTGCGTCGTACTTTGGCACAAGTGTGTCGAGCTTTCGCGCGACCGATCTGATCAAAGATGCGCAGAAGCTTGTCATCTCGGAGCCCGACCAGGCAAGCGAGTTGACACGGGCACTGGCGCGGCTCGCTCAGCGCGCGGATGTGTTCTGGCTTTCGCTGCGCGGCATCAGTTCCGATGACGACGACGGCGAAAAAGACTATTCGTCACTCCAGCGCAAAAAAGGTTATCGAAGAGGACGGGACCGCGCCGGATCGCAGGATTCGCGGCGTGTGATCGAGAGTTCATACTTCGTCCGGGTCGATCGCGAAGGAAACGAAAACGCGACACACGCGGGCGAGGCTGCGATCGCGCTTTCCAACGCCCTCGCTCGGCTCGCTTCGGCGCTTTGCGTCGTTAAGGATCCGCCGCCCGAACTCGACAACATCGCGCGGCGCGTTCAAGGTTTCAAGTTTGATCTTGAGTTTATCGTCACTGCGGCCGCCCCCGACTTTGTCTACTGGCTGGAGTCGCGCGGCCGCGGCATGTTTCTTCACGCAACACCGATCGATGTATCGGGGATTCTTGAAGAGAAGCTCTTCGCGGAGATACACAGCGCCGTGCTCACTTCCGCTACGATGACTGCGGGACGGAACTTCGACTTCATAAAGGGCCGTCTCGGAATACGACACGCCCGAGAGCTGATCGTCGAGTCTCACTTCGACTTCGCGAACCAGTCGGTGCTCTACCTGCCGAAGCGAATGCCCGACCCGCGGACGCGCGAGTTTGTCGATGCGTCAGTCGAAGAGATCGTTCAAATACTGGAAGCGACACGCGGTCGCGCCTTCGTGCTGTTCACTAGCCTCGCTGCGATGCGCGAGACGTACGAGCGAGTGCGCTTTCGAACAGACTTTCCCACCTTCATCCAGGGCGAGGGATCGAAGGGTGGATTGCTTGAACGGTTTCGCACAACTGAAGGCGCGGTGCTGTTTGCGACGTCTTCTTTCTGGCAGGGGATTGACGTTCAAGGCGAGGCGCTGTCGTGTGTCATCATTTCGAAGTTGCCGTTCGCCGTTCCCAGCGACCCGGTCGTAGCCGCGCGGCAAAGGCACATCGACGAACAGGGCGGCAACTCGTTCTATGAATACTCGGTGCCACAAGCCGCAATCACTTTGAAACAGGGACTGGGCCGGTTGATTCGATCGACTACAGACCGCGGTGTGCTATCCATCCTCGACCCGCGGCTAAACACCAAGTCCTACGGTCGAGTCTTTCTTGAAAGCATCCCTCCGTGCCGAGTAATTCGCAGTATCGAATACGCGGCAGCAATCTTCGAAGACTAGGATTCTCGACCTGATTCCTGAATGCTCAGCGCGTCCGATTCATGAACTCTCGAGTGCGCTCGGAGATGTCACTTGCTGAAATGAGATCGGAGATGACAGCGACGCTGTCGGCGCCCGCCTCGATGACTGAGCGCGCGCGAGAGAGAGTTATACCGCCGATTCCCACCAGCGGTTTAGATGCTTGACTCTTGATTGCGGCAATGGCTTCGAGTCCGACAATCGCTTCCGGGTTCTCCTTGGTTGAGGTTTGAAACACCGGCCCGATCGCGATGTAATCGACCGGAGCGCTATCGGCCTCGAGAGCCTGTTTCACGCTGTGCGTCGAGAAACCCACGATCCGATTTTCACCTAACAAACGTCGCGCGTGATCGGGGGGAACGTCTCCCTGGCCGAGGTGAACTCCATCCGCATCTACCGCCATCGCGATGTCGACGCGGTCGTTGATGATGATCTGAACACCGACTCGGCGCGCTGCTTTCATCGCTTCGAGCGCAGCGTTATAAAACTCGCGAGGCGATGCCACCTTCTCGCGAAGTTGAATCAGCGTGGCGCCGCCGGCAGCTAGGCGCTCGACTTGCTCGGCGTGAGACAGCCCCGAGAGGCGCTCGTCGGTGATTGGATATATGCGAGGAGGAACGAAAGGCATTTACACTTGTATGGGCGGCTCTCCGTGGCCGCCCCACGATGAAGGTTTCGAATCGTTACACCCTTGTTGCCGCTCGAAGCACGACGCGGTGAGGGGCGGCCACGGAGGGCCGCCCGTACATGTTACTCCGCAGTGCTTGAAGCTTCCTTAGACACAAGCTTGCCTGGCTTGCCGTTGAAGCGTTCCATAAATCTCGTCGAAAGCTTGCCCGCGATGAAATCCGGCTCGGCGAGTATCCTCTGGTGCAGCGCCACCGAAGTTTCGATGCCCTCGACGATCATCGCTTCAAGCGCTCGATTCATCCGCGAGATCGCCATCTCGCGAGTGCGATGGTGCACGATGAGTTTCGCGATGAGCGAGTCGTAGTGAGGCGGCACAAACCATCCGGGATATGCAGCAGTGTCAACGCGCACACCCGGCCCGCCCGGGACGTTCATCGCGGTGATCAATCCAGGTGACGGAGCGTAGCTTAGCGGAGACTCCGCGTTTATGCGACACTCAATCGCGTGGCCGTTGAACAAGATGTCCTCCTGATCGAACTCCAGGCGTTCGCCCGCAGCAATAAGTATCTGCTCACGAACCAGGTCTGTGTTGGTGACAAACTCAGTTACCGGATGCTCGACCTGGATGCGAGTATTCATCTCCATGAAGTAGAAATTCTTCTCTTCATCGACTAGGAACTCCATTGTGCCGGCGCTTACGTATCCGATCTCCCGGCAGGCTCCCACCGCGATCTCCCCCATTCTCTGTCGAAGCTCGGGAGTCAACGCAGGCGAGGGCGACTCCTCGATCAGCTTCTGATGACGCCTTTGAATCGAGCATTCTCGCTCGCCGAGATGAACCACGTTGCCGTGCTGATCGCCGAGAACTTGAATCTCGATGTGCCTCGCAGTCTCGATGTATTTTTCGATGTAGACGGCCGGGTTGTTGAACGCGAGCTGCGCTTCATGCCGAGCCGCGGGCAGGGCGGTCATCAGATCATCGAGGTCGCGAACTATGCGCATCCCGCGGCCGCCGCCGCCTGCTGATGCCTTTATGATTACCGGATAGCCAATGTTCGAGGCGACTCGAGCGGCCTCTTCGTCGTCTTCTATGACTCCGTCGAAGCCGGGCGTGATCGGCACGCCGGCAGTCTTCATCGCGGCGCGCGCGCGCGCCTTGTCGCCCATCAAGTGAATACTTGCCGGCTTGGGTCCGATGAACTTGATGTTGCAAGCTTCGCAAACTTCCGCGAAGTAGGCATTCTCAGCCAGAAAGCCGTAACCCGGATGAATCGCGTCGACGTTAGTTATCTCCGCGGCCGAAATGACAGCCGGAATGTTCAGGTAGCTCTGCGTGGATGGCGGCGGGCCGATGCAGATAGCTTCATCCGCGAAACGCACGTGAAGCGAGTCGCGATCGGCTTCGGAAAAGACGGCGACGGTGCGAACCCCGAGCTCCTTGCAAGCCCAAATGATGCGCATCGCAATCTCACCGCGGTTGGCTATGAGTACCTTTTTGAACATCAATAAGCAGTGTCGGGTGGTCAGGGGCCAGTTGTAGTTCGAAGCAAGGAGCTGGCTCTGTGAATAGTCGTGGCTAGACCCTTATTCCGAAAAGAGGCTGTCCGTATTCGACGGGCTGCTTGTTTTCGACGAAGATCTTCACCACTTGCCCGGTAACTTCAGCTTGAATCTCATTCATCAGCTTCATCGCTTCTACTATGCACACGACCGTGTCGGCGTCCACATGGTCTCCGACTTTCACAAAAGGATCAGACTCTTGCGAAGGGGCCCGGTAGAAAGTCCCGACGATGGGAGATTTGATCGTATGGAGGTTCTCAGTCACGGACGTCTCGGCTATTTTCTCGGGCTGCCCACTTGAAGCCGGCCCGGAGGAACCCATCGGTTCCGCGTTGAGCAGCTTACGATCAGACGCCGACTGGATCAGCTCGGAGGAAGCCGGGATAGGCGAAGAAACAATCAGCGGAGTGACCACTGGCGCCGAGATCGAAGCGGGCGCGTCCTTGAAGCAACTGATCCGCAAGCGAAACCCCTTGCGTTCAATCTCGAACTCAGCGAATCCTCTCTCACTGACAAGGTCGATCAGATCTTTAATCTCTTTCAGGTTCATGGGTCCTCACCATCCCGATGTCAGGCTTCGAGCTTTCCATTTTCCGCTCTTTGCCGGGAAGGCGGCATCAGAAACTAGAAGCTAACACCACCACACAACAAGCGAAAGCCCCAACCGCAGGCGGCTGAGGCTTTTATCAAGTACCGGCGGCCCTGTCAGGCTACTCGCTCGCTTCTTCCTTCTTTGGAGGTCTGGCGGAAGCCCTCTTTTTCTTCACCGGCTGCTCCTGCGGCACGCCTTGCTTCAACTCAGCCTTCTTGCGTCGCCCGAAGAATCCACGGCCTTTCTTCTTTTCCTCTTTTTTCTCTTCCTGGTGCGCGGCCTTTGACTCACTGCCCACCAATTCGATCAGCGCCATTTCAGCGCCGTCGCCTTTTCTTGTGCCGAGCTTGAGTATTCGCGTATATCCACCGGGCCGTTCGGCGAAGCGCTCGGCCAGTTCTCCGAATAGCTTTTCCAACGCCGTTACGCCGGCGGTGCGCGGTGCGTGTGGCCGTTTGTATCCGCCGTCCGGAACGCGATTCGCGTTGCCGGTGTGGAAATACGCCGAAGCGATCCGTCGATTGTGGAGCGCGGTTTCGGGTGCTTCGGCGGCAAGTGCGCGTTTACCCAGCGTGATGGCACGCTCTGCAAATGGTCTGAGTTCCTTCGCCTTCGGCAAAGTCGTGATTAGCCGCTCGTGAGTGATGAGCGAAGTGCAGAGATTCCGAAGCAGCGCGAGGCGATGCTCAGTCTTACGTCCCAACTTCCTGTGAGCTACTCTGTGTCGCATATCAAATCCCGTTTATCAAGAATGACGCTTTCCAAACTTAAGCGCTCGCCTCATCGATGAGCCGTCCCTGATCGTCGAATTTCATTCCCAGGTGCAAGCCCATCGAGCTTAGAATCTCCTTGATCTCATTGAGCGACTTGCGGCCGAAGTTCTTGGTTCTGAGCATGTCGGGCTCGGACTTCTGCACAAGTTCGCGAATGGTTCTGATGTCAGCGTTCTTGAGGCAGTTGTAAGACCGCACGGAAAGCTCAAGTTCGTCGACTGAGCGATCGAGGTTCTCGTTAAAGGTCATTCGGCTCGCCTCTTCGCTGTCGGCCTCCGCAAGCTCGGGTTCTTCTTCGAAGTTGATGAAGATCTGCATGTGGTCTTTGATCAACTTGGACGCCAGCCCGATCGCGTTGTCCGGCTTCACCGAACCGTTGGTCCACACTTCGATGGTCAGTTTGTCATAGTCAGTGTCCTGCCCCAGTCGCGCTGATTCGACGGTGTAGTTCACCTTTTTCACCGGTGAATGGACAGAATCAACCGGAATGTACCCGACTGCAAGATCCTCGTCGTAGTTTCTTTCCGCCGAGATGTATCCCCGTCCCCGCTTGACCCGCATCTCGATGATCAGCGATCCACCTTCGGAGATCGTAGCAATGTGGACGTTGGGATCAAGGATCTCAACCTCGGCGTCGGCCTCGATCTCACCCGAAAGCATTTCGCCCGGCACTGAGCGCTCGACGCGAAGAGTCTTGGGCCCTTCGCCGTGAAGCTTGAAAGGAATTCGCTTCAGGTTGAGGATGATGTCAGTCGCGTCCTCAACTACGCCGGGGATCGAGGAGAACTCGTGAAGCACACCCTCGATCTTGACGGCGGTGATTGCTGCGCCTTCTATGGACGAGAGTAACGCGCGCCGCAGGCAGTTGCCGATGGTGGTGCCGAACCCGCGCTCAAACGGTTGAGCGTAAAACTTGCCATAGCGAGCTGTGAAGGTCTCAGTCTCGCAGGCAAGGCGCTTCGGCTTTTGAAAGCCGATCATAAATTGGGTTTCAGTTCCGTTCATTAGCTCCCTCTCAAATAAGCTTGCAGGGAAAGGGCGGCAGATTACTTGCGGCGACCAAGACTGCGCGTGACGTGTCACCTTTCCCCTGACGCCTGGCTACTTCGAATAAAGCTCGACTATAAGCTGCTCGTTGATGTTCTGGCCGATGTCTTCTCGGCGGGGGAGGGCGACAACCCGGCCTCGCATGTCTTCCGGTGAAGTGATTTCAAGCCAGCCCGGACGCCCGCGGCCCGAGGCGGTCTGAAACGCGCTCTGGATATGAATGTTTGCGCGGCTTTCCTCGTGCACCGTGACTTCGTCGCCGACTTTCACCTGGAAACTCGGTATATCGACCTTGCGGCCGTTTACCCATATGTGCCCGTGGTTGACAAGCTGCCGCGCCTGAGCGCGCGACGTAGCATAACCAAGGCGATAAACTACGTTGTCGAGCCGGCGCTCAAGCAGGGCCAGCAAGTTTTCGCCGGTCACACCGCTCATCCGCACGGCCCGTTCAAAGTAAAGCCGGAACTGACGCTCTAGCATTCCGTAGATGCGTTTGACCTTCTGCTTCTCGCGGAGTTGTTCGCCGTAACCAATCAGCTTCGCGCGCCGGGCGGTTCGTCCGTGTTGTCCGGGGGGCTGAGTGCCGCGTTTTTCGATTGGGCAACTGGGCTTGTAGCACCGCTCCCCCTTCAAAAACAATTTCATTCCTTCCCGGCGGCACAAGCGGCACACCGGACCACGATATCTAGCCAAGTCTCTCCTCCATCTACTTTCGTGATGACGCTCCTGGAGGTCGTCATCGACAGGCAAAAGTTTACAGACATCGCTGACCGCGGATGCCCTTCTTCCTTTAAAGCGCCACTGGCGCCTGACTCACTCGCAAAGCGAGCAACTAAACTCTTCTACGCTTCGGCGGGCGGCAGCCGTTGTGAGGAATAGGCGTCACGTCTCGAATCAGCCGCACCTCAATACCCGCGGATTGAATCGCTCTTACTGCCGACTCCCGGCCGGACCCGGGTCCCTTAACCCTGACTTCGCACGAATGCATTCCAACTTCGCGAGCCGCTTGAGCCGCGCGGCTCGCGGCTTGTTGCGCGGCGAATGGGGTGCCCTTGCGTGAGCCATGAAAGCCCATCGCACCGGCCGACGACTGGCTGATCAAGTTACCTTCCAGATCGGTGATCGCGATCAGGGTGTTGTTGAAACTAGCCTGAATATGGACGATGCCCTGCGGCACCATTCGCCGTTCTTTGCGCTTGAACGTCTTTTTCTTGCCGGTCTTTGTTGGTGCTTTTGCCATAGTCTCTCAATGATGCGTGATGCGTGGCTTCGTCTTGTAACGAGTCACGGATCACGCATCATTATCCTTACTTCTTGCCTGCGACCTTCTTCTTTGCGACCGTCATGCGGCGCGGGCCCTTGCGAGTGCGCGCGTTTGTGTGAGTGCGCTGGCCTCGTACCGGCAGACCTCGCCTGTGGCGCAACCCACGATAGCAGCCGATGTCCATCATCCGCTTGATGTCCATTTGAATCTGTTTGCGCAGATCGCCCTCGACGTTGCCCTGCTGGTCGATGACCGTGCGAATGCGATTGACCTCTTCCTCGCTAAGCTCGCGAATCCGCTTGTCGACGCTGATGCCTGCCTCTTCCAGTATCTTGTTGGCGCGTGATCGCCCGATCCCATAGATATATGTCAGCCCTATCTCGGCTCGCTTGTTAGCCGGTAAGTCTACGCCCGCTATACGTGCCATTCTTCCTCCGCCTTTACTTCACTACCCTTGCCGCTGCTTGTGCTTTGGGTTGGTGCAGATCACACGCACCACGCCCTTGCGATGGATGACCTTGCAGTTGTCGCACATCTTCTTGACCGATGCCCTGACTTTCATTTCCAGCTCTTCCTTCCGGGGATGCAGGCCCTCTAGCGAGAAAATCTCGTGCACAAGAAACGGTTATTCTAGCATCCGCTTGACACGCTTGCAACCCGGGCTCACGCAGCAGAATGGTTGAGTAGCGTTAGAATCTGCGGGCCCTCGCTTGTAATCGCTACCGTGTGTTCAAAGTGCGCCGACGGCCTGCCATCCATCGTAATCACAGTCCACCCGTCCGACAAAACCTTCACGTCCTGGTGGCCAAGATTGATCATTGGCTCGATCGCAAGAACCCAGCCCTCGCGAAGCACCGGGCCCGTTCCCGGTTTGCCGTAGTTTGGCACCTGGGGCTCCTCATGCATCGCGCGCCCTATGCCGTGACCACAGTAGTTTCTGACCACCGAGTAACCAAGCGGCTCGACATAGGCCTGCACCGCATTGCACACATCGCCGAGGCGGTTTCCGACCTCGCACTTGTCAATGGCCCGGAACAACGACTGTCTGGTAACGTCCAGCAGCCGCGTCACCGGTTCGCTGACCTTGCCAACCGGGACGGTAATAGCCGAGTCGCCCACATATCCCTGCAGGGTCGCGCCGCAGTCGATTCCTACTATGTCGCCTTCGCGCAGCTTGCGGTTGCTGGGGATGCCATGCACCACTTCATCATTGATCGAAGTGCAAATCGAAGCGGGATAACCGTGATAGCCCTTGAAGGTGGGATATGCGCCCGCCCCCTGAATCATCCTTTCGGCCTCGCGGTCGAGATCGCGAGTAGTCATTCCAGGCTCAACAATCTCCGAAAGCCGGTTCAGCACCTGGGCTACGATCAGCCCGGCTGCCCGCATCTTCTCGATCTCAGTTTTGGACTTGCGGATAATCATTACTCAATTACGATCCACGCTTCCTCCGCCCATTCGCTTGCCAGACACCCCAATCGGTCCGCTGTCCCTTACAATCCGGGCGACGCGGTCCCCCACCTCTTCGGGCGAGCCGGTTCCGTCGATCTTGTGAAGCCGACCGGTCTGGGCGTAGTAATCGAAAAGCGGTTGGGTCTTCTCGTCGTAGAGCGCCAGCCGCTGGGCTATTGATTCTTCGTTGTCATCAGACCGAGTGAACAGCGGCGAACCATCAAGGTCGCACACGCCGTTCTGTTTGCTCGGCTTGAAGTAAACGTGATAAATCGAACCGCAAACACTGCACGTCCTTCGACCTGTTAGACGCTTGTAAAGAAGCTCGCGCGGAACGTCGATCTCGACGACGAGAATCTTGTGTCCTTGCGTTTCGGCGATCTTCTCAAGGAGCCGAGCCTGGGGGAGCGTCCTGGGAAAACCATCCAGGATGCACGCCTCGGCGCAATCGGGACTGCTCAGGCGCTCGCTGACTACGTCGGCCAGAATGTCGTCAGAAACAAGCCGGCCCGCAGCCTGGACTTCTCGCACCTGGCGGCCAAGCGCCGTTTCAGTGGCGGCGATGTCCCGAAGCATATCGCCGGTCGCCACAATCGGAAGACCAAAGCTCTCGGTCAACATATGCGCTTGCGTGCCCTTGCCCGCGCCTTGTGGACCCATCAACACGATGATGCTCGCCATAGGTCTTTACATGGCTCTCCGGCCGCGCATCCGACGGCCTCGCGGCCCGAGAAAGCCATCGTAGTGGCGCATGATCAACTGAGACTCGATTTGATTCATCGTGTCCATCGCCACGCCTATCAAGATAAGCAAGCTAGTGCCACCAAAGTAAAACTGCACGCCGATCCCAGTAGTAAGCCACGAAGTCAGCGGGTTGGACCGCAGCATGCTATCAATCGGTGCTCCGATCAGAGGGAGATACTGGAACTGAAAGCCCGCAAGCAAGAATTGCGGCATAAGCGCAACCACCGCCAGGTAGATCGCGCCCACGGTCGTCAATCGCGTAAGTATCTCGTTAAGGTAGTCAGCAGTCCGCTTGCCTGGCCGAATGCCGGGAACGAAAGCGCCATTCTTCCGCAGGTTGTTTGCAACCTCATCAGTGTTGAAGATGATCGACACATAGAAAAATGTGAAGAAGATTATCGCCGTCGAGTAGATCAAGTAATGCAGCGGGTGATCCTGACCGCCTAAGTCAACGGCGAGCTTCGCCAACCAGGCCCTGAACGTACCGGTCTCATTCGGGTCCGTCGCTCCCACAAAGCCCAGAATCGTTTGCGGGAATGCCAATATCGACGAAGCGAAAATCACCGGGATCACGCCACCCATGTTGACCTTCAACGGCATGTGGGTCTGCTGCTGGGGAATTGACTGGCGCCCGACCATTCTGCGCGCGTGATTGATCGGGACTTTTCGAAAGCCCCGTTCGACAAACACAATCCCCGCTATCACCAATACCATTGCGATCAGCAAAGCGATGACCCCCAACGCGGTGCCCGTGCCTCCGCTCGTGAGTTTCTCGTACATCGTCTCTGCGCCCGACGGAATTCGCAGCACAATGCCCGCGAAGATGATCAAGCTGATGCCGTTCCCGACCCCCCGCTCGGTTATCTGCTCGCCAAGCCACATGATGAAGGTCGTCCCGGTTGCCAGCGTCAACATCGTCATTGCAATGAAGCCCGGACCCGGGTTGCCAACCAGAGATCCGGTGTTGGTCTGCTGGTTCTGCAGCCAGTAAGCGATGCCGAATGACTGAACCGAGCAGAGCACTACCGTCAGGTAGCGCGTGTACTGCGTGATCTTGCGGCGGCCCATCTCGCCTTCTTCTTGCAACGCCTTGAGCCGCGGACTCACAACTGTCATCAGTTGAAGTATGATCGAGGCAGTTATGTAGGGCGTGATGCCAAGCGCAAAGATCGAAACAACCTTGAAGTTCCCGCCTGAAAACAGGTCCATCACGCCTGCGAGGCTGCGATGCAGGTCGCCGGTTTCCCACAATGCGGCCAGCGCGGCGGGGTCAATGCCCGGGGTGCGAACGTGCGACCCTATCCGGTAGACTGCCAGCATCGCCAATGTAAATAGCACGCGCCGGCGCAGGTCTGGCACAGCGAAGATATTTCGAATGCTGTTGAAGAAATTCTCGATCATTGACTTGACCCCGCGTTGATGAACAACCTTCACCGGCAAGTCGCAACGTCATTATCGCGGTAAACCGGTCATCACTCTGCGCTGGTGGCTTCGGAGAGAAGCGCGACCTTTCCGCCTGCTGCTTCGATCTTCTCGCGCGCGCCTTTCGTGAAACGATGCGCGGTTACGTCTAACGCCTTGGTCAATTCACCGCCGCCCAGAACGACCACGCCTTCAAATCGCGCGAGCTTCCCCTTCTTGATCATACCGCGCTCGACCATCAACTCCGGGGTGACAGCTTCGTTGGCTTCGAACCTCTTGTCGAGTTCCGAGAGCTTCACTTCTACCCACTCTTTCATGAAGATGTTGGTGAAGCCGCGTTTGGGCAATCTGCGCTGAAGCGGCATCTGGCCGCCTTCAAACCCCGCGCGTCCTGAGTAGCCGGAACGCGACTTCTGACCCTTGTGACCGCGGGTGGAAGTCTTACCGTGTCCGGATCCGGGGCCGCGGCCGACTCGTTTCTTGTTCTTGTTTGCGCCCTTCGGCGCTCCGATGTTGTGTATGCCTAGTGCCATCTCTTGAACTCCAGGGGATCTAAGTGAGAGGCTGGCCCAGCGCCTGACCCCAAACTACCAACCCTTAACTGACGATTCGCAGCAGGTGGGGAACCTTCTTGACCATCCCGCGCGTCGATGCCGAATCGGGCCGCTCAACTATCTGATTAAGCTTGGTGAAACCAAGACTGCGCACAAGCTCCTTATGACTCTTTGGCGTGGCGATGGTCGAGCGATACCATTGAATTCGAATCTTCGACGCGCCGGCCTTGGCCTTATTCCCGTCTTCCTTCTTGGCTTTCGCCATACCAAACTCCTCTTATCTCGGCTGCGCAGCTCAGCCGCTACCCTTAACTCGCGCCGCCTGCTACGCGCTTTGAGCTTCTTCTGCGGCTTGCCTTCGCAATCTTGCAACTGCAATCGGATCCTTTAGCGCTCGCAGACCTTCGAAAGTCGCTCGCACAACATTGTGCGGGTTGGACGAACCGATTGATTTTGTCACCACGTCGCGCACGCCGACCAGTTGCATGATGGCTCGCACTGGGCCGCCGGCGATCACGCCCTTGCCTTCCGGCGCAGGCTTGAGCAACACGCGGCCTGCACCGTACACCCCAGTCGTCTGGTGAGGAACGGTCGATCCCGATAGCGGCACGCGGATGAGGTTCTTCTTGGCGGCCTCGATTCCCTTCTTGATCGCAAGCGGAACTTCGCGTGCTTTGCCGGAACCGAAGCCTACAATGCCGTTCTCATTGCCGACCACCACAAGCGCCGCGAACGACAGGTTCTTACCGCCCTTCACAACTTTGGTCACGCGGTTGATCGAAATGACTTGATCTTTCAGATCCAGCCCCGATGATTCTATTCGTTCCATGTTTCCCCATCCGATTGCGGATTTCGGATCGCGGTTCGGCGTGCTTTTCACTCCGCAATCTGCTCTGCAATCCGCAATCTAAAACTCGAGTCCCGCTTCCCGCGCCGCCTCAGCGAGGCTCTTAACGCGACCGTGGTAAATGTAACCTCCGCGGTCGAACACCACGCGATTGATCCCCTTCTCTTTGACGCGCTCGGCAATCAGCTTGCCGATCTCTTTCGCACCCGCGACGTTTCCACCGGGACGCGCACGCACTGCGGCTTCGGTGCTGGAAGCCGCCGCTAACGTCACGCCTTTTGCATCGTCAATCACCTGGGCGTAGATATGCTTCACACTTCGGAAAACGGCCAGGCGCGGACGGTCTGCCGTACCCGCCACCTTGCTGCGAATCCTCTTGTGTACTGCCCGCCGAATCTCGTGTGATTTCTTCTGTGCCATTCTCATTCACCTCAGCCGCTGATTGGGCTCGAAGCCTCACTTCAGCAACTCCGACATGGTACGTTTACTTCCCGGTCTTGCCCGGCTTGAGCTTCAACTTCTCGTCCGCATAACGTACGCCCTTGCCCTTGTACGGATCGGGGCGGCGAAGCCCCCGCATGTGGGCCGCTACCTGGCCAACCTGTTGACGGTCGATCCCGGTTATAGTCAGCGTAGTTTGATACTGCTGGATAGGTTTGTTGACGCGCTCGATCTTCACGTCGATCCCGTCCGGAATCGGAAACTCGATCTGGTGCGAGTAGCCGAGGTTGAACATCACCCGCTTCTTCTGGACTTCGGCTTTATAGCCGACACCGACGATGTCCAGTTTGCGCGTGAACCCGTCGGTCACGCCAGTGACGGCGTTCTGAACGAGCGCCCGCGCCAGCCCGTGCACAGCAGCCTGATCGTTCGACTCACGCTCGGCAATGAGCTGTCCGCCTTCTTCGCGAAAGCTGACGCCAGCCGGCAGCCTGGTTGACAGCTTGCCCTTTGGCCCGCTCACCTCGACCGCGCCGTCCTCGATCCTGATCCCGACGCCCTTCGGTATCGCGATGGGTTTCCTGCCTATTCTCGACATGGCTCAAACTCCAATACTCAAGTGATGCGTTATGCGCGATTCGTGAGCGATCGGAAACCAATCCCACATCACTCCTAGTAGACCCTGCAAAGCAGCTCTCCTCCGACTTTTTCGCGCCTCGCGCGCGTGTCGCTCATCAAGCCGCGAGAAGTCGAAATTATGTTGATGCCCATGCCCCCAAGCACCTTTGGTATCGCCGAGCTCTTCACGTAGACGCGGCATCCCGGCTTTGACACGCGCTCGAGCTTCGACATGACCTGTTCACCCTTTGGGCCATACCGAAGGTAGACACGTATGTTGCGGCGGGCGCCATCGCCAGTCACCTTGTAGGTATTGATGAAACCCTCTTCCTTGAGTATTCGTGCGATCTCGAGCTTGATGCCCGAGACCGGCATGTCTACTTTCTGGTGCTTCGCCGCATACGCGTTTCGTATACGAGTGAGCATGTCAGCTATTGGATCTGTCATACGTCTCCTGAAACCTGATGCGTGACTCGTGATTCGTAACAACATCATCCGGGTTACGCATCACGCATCTCGGAACACTGCTACCAACTCGACTTCGTCACGCCCGGGAGATGCCCCTCAAGCGCGAGGCCTCGAAAACAAATTCGGCAAAGCGCGAACTTGCGCAGGTAGCCACGTCCGCGGCCGCATCGCCGGCATCGGTTGTGGACCCGCGACGTGAAGACGTTCAGGTTCAACCCGGCCGCCTTCGCGCGTTTGATCGCCTTCTTGTTGTCTGCGCCCTGCTTCTCCTTCACACGGCGCTTAGCGTTAGCGAGAGCCCGCTTGAGCTCATTCGCTTTATACACCGAGGATGTTCTTGCCATAGTTTAGTCCGTAGTCCGTAGTCCGTAGTCCGTGGCCCGTGTTCCGTAGCTCCTCACCCTCGTGGAGCTACGGACTACTGACTACGGAATAAGGGCTATTTCATAAACGGCATCCCGAACTGGCGAAGCAAGGCGCGACCCTCCTCGTCAGTGCGAGCCGTAGTAACAATACAGATATTCATGCCACGCGTTCGATCGACCTTGTTGAAGTCAATCTCCGGGAAAATCAACTGATCCTTGACTCCTATCGTGTAGTTGCCTCGGCCGTCGAACGCACGCGGGCTGATCCCGCGAAAGTCGCGCACCCGCGGCAGCACTGCGTTGATGAATCGATCGAGGAACTCGTACATGCGCTCGCCCCGCAACGTGACCGAAACGCCGACCGGCATACCGGTGCGAAGCTTGAACGCGGCGATCGACTTCTTGGCCTTGGTCACGATGGGCTTCTGGCCGCTGACCGTCCAAAGCTCCATTGCGGCCTGATCAAAGACCTTCGGGTTAGTTTGAGCTTCGCGACCGACGCCCATATTAAGGATGATCTTTTCGAGCTTCGGCGCGGCCATCGGGCTCGTGTAGCTGAACTCCTTCATCAGCGCTGGCAGTATCTCGCTCTTGTATCTCTCTTTAAGTCTCGGTTCCATACCGTCTGATCCTCGCTACTGTTTCTCGATAGCCGCACCGCACTTCTTGCACGCGCGGTGGCGCATTCCGTCCTCCAGAACCTGATGCCCGACGCGCGTCGCGCCGCCGCAATGCGGACACAACACCATGACATTCGAAACATCAATCGCCGCCTCGCGTTCGAGGATTCCTCCCTGCACTCCGCGTCGGCTGTTGGCCTTGTTGTGTCGTTTGATGACATTCACGCCCTCGACAAGCAGCTTATGCTTGCGCGGCAGAACTTCGATGACGCGGCCCGTCTTGCCCCGGTCCTTCCCGGCGATCACAACCACGCGGTCATTCTTTCTAACGTTGATTTCCAGGTTCATACGTCCACCCTGTACGGGCGGCCCTCCGTGGCCTCCCCTTAGCACGCAACTCAATGGTTAAGCTTCGAGTAGGGGCAG
The DNA here is from genome assembly GCA_049273855.1 of Blastocatellia bacterium. Lineage (GTDB taxonomy): Bacteria > Acidobacteriota > Blastocatellia > UBA7656 > UBA7656 > Onstottus_B. The sequence continues at coordinate 486 of JBASRN010000174.1, read as the reverse complement.
CCACGGAGGGCCGCCCGTACAAGTCTAAATCACTTCCGGCGCCAGGCTCACGATCTTCATAAATCGCTTATCGCGAAGCTCGCGAGCGATAGGTCCAAAAACGCGCGTGCCTACCGGCTCATTGTCCGGCTTGATGATGACCGCCGCGTTCTGATCAAACCGTATGTAAGTCCCATCCTTGCGCCGCGTTTCCTTGCGCGTCCGAACCACCACCGCGCGGACGACCTGCCCCTTCTTGACCGCCCCGTCCGGCGACGCTTCTTTGACTGACGCAGTAATTATGTCGCCCAGTCCCGCCCGCGAGCCAGTGTGGCCCCCAACCGGCAATATCATCGAGATGCGCTTGGCCCCGGAATTATCCGCGACCTCGAGGATTGATCTCATCTGAACCATAACCACTCCTAACGATTGCGGATTGCGGATTGCGGATTCAACAACTCTGATTCAATCAGCAACCCGAAATCGGCATTCGGCAATCCGCTAGCT
>JBASRN010000237.1:0-53061 GCA_049273855.1 Blastocatellia bacterium | reverse complement strand
GTTAACGTTCTTGCGTACCTGCTCGATCGTATAGGCAAGGTCGGCTAAGCCTTGGAGCCCCATGGCATCAGCAGCGCAGGGAACCAAAACGTAATGCGCCGAGTACAGAGCGGCCGTGAGTAGCTTGCCGAGCTGCGGAGGGCAATCGATAAACACAAGATCGTAACCGGACGCGTGCTCTCTAATCTGTTTAGTCAGGCGGTGGGCAAGATAATCCGGCTGCATTTCGAGTCTTGCCAGGCGTATGTCCGCGGGCACCAGATCGAGGTTGGTAAGCGGACTTTCGACAATGGCATCATCGAGATCTCTCGGTTCCAGCTTTGTGCCGGCCTGCGCCTCCGGTTCAATCAGAACGTGAGAGAGCGTGATGTTGTAGATGTCCGGTTCAACCCAACTCGCAGTTAGATTAGCTTGTGGATCGCAATCGATTACGAGGGTTTGATAGCCTCGAAGGGCGCAACAAGCTGACAACTCCCTAGTAACCGTTGTCTTGCCAACCCCGCCCTTCTGGTTCGCCACGGCAATCACTTTCATTGTTCTTGCCTCTCTTGTCTTCAGCTCGCACAAGTCTTGCCCAACGCCGGGACTTGAACGCGGCAACGTCACGAAAGCTCGAAGCGATCTCGCAGACTGGCGCACGGCCGAGTCAGATTGGTCGTACCTGATCGTGCGCCGCGTTAGAGTTCCTGCACGACACCTGTGTACAGATCTTATTCAGTGGCTATCTTGACCTGTACGCGCTCACGCTTTGCCGTTCAGAAACTCATCAACAGCCTTCAGACTGAACAGAACTCGCCGACCAATGCGAACGGGTTTTAGTCGTCGCGATCGAACAAGCTTCCACAATGTAGTTCGTGAGATTTGAAGTGCTTCGCAAACTTCAGGGACGGAATAGGTGAGCTTTGGAACGTTTGTAGCCATAAGAAAAGTCCTTTCGAAATTGTGATTGAACTCTTCGTATGGAAGGACGATGCGCAGATTCTCGTGGCGCTTCATCGTCTGCGCTTGTCCGAGGACGTTAGCATAGCCGGACACTGCGATCAAGAAAATTTTCTAAAGCTGATTCGGAAATTCGCGAAAGAGTGAATGAAAGAGTGAATGGCGGTGGAAAAGCGTCAAAATATGGAGCCAGCGAAGGGACTCGAACCCTTGACCTCCGGTTTACGAAACCGATGCTCTACCAACTGAGCTACGCTGGCTTCGAGAGCTCGATTGTTCGCTTTCAGCCCAACAATCAGGCCTATGAAAATAGCGGACGCCGAGAAAGAGTGTCAAGCTCGGGTTCACTGCTGATCTCAACTCGGGTGTGATTAAAAGTGGGACTTAAGCCATAATTAAGGCAAGCGTTCCAGAGAGAGCGGTAGCAGGTGGCCCCAAGGTGCGATGAGCACCGAAACATGACGCAAATCGAGGGAGTCCCGTGGCCACTTTGAAATCGAACAAGAAACGATCTGAAGAACTGGTGGAGCGATTGAATCGCCATCCTGAGTTTCGAGATAGAGTCGAAGAACTGCTGGACATCGCTGACAACAAATCAGGTGATGCGAACAAGGCGGACGATGCCGAGGATTTGATCTGGGAAGAGTTGCGCGAGATGGGGCAGAGAATTTTCCAGGACTGGGCCCAGCGAAAGCATGATCGGGTGGTTGAGGAGAGCGAAAATCGAAAGGAACTTAGCAGGAAAGAAAAAAAGGGCTCTACTGGCACACGACGTTAGGGCGAATCTGGATAAGCGAACAAGTCTACAGGCGAGCGGGCAAACAAGTACGGCCGTTTTGTTTAGCAGCGGGAGTGACGTGCCGGGGATACTCGCGACGATTGCAACGAGCAATGACGGACTTCGGAGCGGACGAGTCCTTTGGCGAGGCAGCTAAGAAAATCAAAGAGCACTATGGGATCGAGGTGCCGATCAGCGCGACGCGAACAGTGACTCAAGCGCACGGCGAGGCGATGCTCCGAGAGGAGCCAGACAGCGAGCTTGGAAAGCAAGGCGCAAGAATAGTGATAGCAGGGATGGACGGGAGCATGGTTCCGATCGTGAGCATCAAAACCGACGAAAAAGGCCGAGAAATCAAGGGTGACAAACGCAAGCATCGAGAGTTGAGTTGGAAAGAAGCGCGCCTCTGCGTGGCTCGCGATCCGAGGTCCGTCTCAGGTCATTATCGAGCGACTATGGGCGACGTAGAACAAGCAGGTTTGCAACTGGTCGGATGTGTGGCCGAAGCAGGCGGAGGCAAATCAACCAGACTGCACTGTGTGGCAGACGGCGCGCCGTGGATTGTGTCGCAGGTCAACGAGCGCTTCGCAGGTCAGGCAAATTTCTTGGTGGACTTCTACCACGTGAGCGAGTACCTGGCGGCGGCGTCCGAGTTGTTGGGTGAGAGCAAGAAAACCTTCTGGTTCAAACAGCAACAACGACGCTTGAAAGCAAATCAAACAAGCGAAGTGATAAGGGAACTAACGAAGCTGGAAGCGATCGAGAAAGCGAAACTTGCGAATGCAGCGAAAAGATCTTCGGTAACCAAGGAAGAACAACCGGCTAGCGCCTGCCGTCGATACCTGGAGAACCGGCTCGCTTATCTGGACTACAAAACAACGTTGAAGGCGGGGTTACCCATCAGTTCCGGAGAGACTGAAAGCGGGCATCGATGGGTGATCCAGGTGAGGCTCAAGATAGCCGGAGCTTGGTGGAAAATGGATAACGCAGAACGAATGTTAAAGCTTCGGACAATGCGCGCCAGCGGCGAGTGGGCTTCATACTGGCGCAGAGTTAGTCAAGCCGCAGCGTGATTGAAAGTCCCACTTTTAATCACACCCTCTCAACTCAGGGTTCTACCCAATGGAAGGTTATGCTCCGCAAATCCGGGCCGCGGCGCGATACTAACTATTGACTCCCCTGACAGCGCATACTACACTGGCCCCGTCTCTAAGTTGTTTTGAACGAAGCTGATAAAGGCACACCAGGAGTAATCCTGGGTCGCAAAGCTAAGATCTTTGGAATGATCAACGCGGAGCGATGAATGAAATTACCGAATTCATCATTCATCATCAGAGCATCATTCCTGAAGAATGTCTGGCTGCCGAAGCGAAGTTGAAAGACAGCTCCCCTAGAGAGCCGCGGCCTCCTTACGCGAACCGGCCCCGATGAAAGACCGCCAATGAAATCACTCAGAAGCCTTGCAGGCGTTGCTTTGCTAGCTTTGACCGCAGGTGAAACTCAGGCGCAGGAAGCCAACCTCCCGATCAACGTCGAATCAGTTGCGGCCACTTCAGAGCTTCAACGAACGCCAGCGATGATCGTTCACGAGATCGCAATACCTGTTCTGAAACCCGCTTCGAATTCGTCGCGCCTTCCAAGCCCACCTTCCAAGAAGGGAATTGCAAAGACTGATACATCGTCAGCGGCGTCTACGCCCGCACAGGGCACGGTAGTTCAAGCGCCAATCTTCATCCCCGTAACGGCAATCTCGACGGCCAGCTCCGAGATGAGCACAACGGGTAATCCCAAGTACGATCAGTTGATAGCTCAGTCGGCGGCTCGGCACGGAGTCGATCCCAACTTGATCATCGCGGTGATGCGTCAGGAGTCGGGATTCAATCCGCGGGCGCGTTCTTACAAGGGAGCGACCGGGTTAATGCAGCTAATGCCGGGGACCGCCCATCGCTTCGGGGTGACCAACATCTATGATCCTGCGCAGAATATCGAAGGCGGCACCGCGTACTTGCGTTTTTTGATCGATAAGTTCAATGGGGATGTCGATTTGGTGCTCGCGGGTTACAACGCTGGCGAGGGCGCGGTTGTGAACTCGGGCTATCGGGTACCGCGCTATCGAGAGACGCAAAACTACGTGAAGAGCATTTCAGCGCGTTACGATCGTGCAAAGAACCGAGTAGCGGGAGCGCCGCGTGTTGCCGCCACGCCGGTCGCTCCCAGAGCCGAGACCTTTTCCGACGGTCGTCTATCAAACAACTACTGAGCAGATTGAATGCTTTCATTCATAGTGCCAGCTTACAACGAAGAATTGATGATTGGGCGTACGCTCGATGCTTTGACCCGAGCTGTACGAACCATTGACGAGCCATACGAGATCGTAGTCGCGGACGACGCGTCCTCGGACCGAACTGCTGACATAGCCGAAGCCCAGGGCGCGCGCGTGATCAGAGTCGATCGGCGGCAGATCGCGGCGACTCGTAACGCCGGGGCGCAAGAGGCCACGGGCGATAAGCTGATCTTTGTTGATGCCGACACCCTGGTCACCGAAGCGGTCGTTCGAGCAGCGATCGAGGCGATGAACCGAGGCGCGGTCGGGGGCGGATCCGCTGTCGATTTCGATGGTCGCCTTCCGCGCTACGCAGAGTTGGTTCATCCAATGATGGTGCGGTTCTTTCGCGCTGCGGGCTTTGCCTGCGGGTGTTTTCTGTTTTGTACACGCCACGCTTTCGAAGTTGCTGGCGGCTTCGACGAAAGGCTGTTCGCGTCAGAGGAGATCGGGATGAGCCGCGCCTTGAAACGCCAGGGTCGATTCGTTGTTCTTCGTGAGCCGGTGACGACCTCGGGCAGAAAGCTGAGGATGTATTCGGGCAAAGAAGTGCTGCGACTTTTTGCTGGCATCCTGGTCGCAGGACCGAAAGCGCTCAGAACGCGCGACGGCCTCGAAGTATGGTACGGTGGCCGTCGCGAGGACCCGGACCTGGCCGGGTGACCGATTGCACCGTTTCTTCTGTTGCTTTTGCGCTCCCCGCTTGAATAGACTCAGACTCCCCCACAGTCTAGCGAGACAGTCGTATGCAATTACCGCCGCGCGACAAACTGATATTCAATGGCGTGGTCTTCGCGCTGGTCTTCTGTCTGGCTGTCCAGCCTGTTTTGAACGCCGCCGATCCTGAGACTTCTTCTTTCCACAGCGCACGCTCGCTCGCCGAAGACCTTTTCCAGTACGCCGAAACTCTGAGCCTCGACCTGCACAATCACGCACCTGCTCAACGCAGTACTGGAGACTATCGCCGGGCGCTTGACGCTTACGGGCAGGTGATCAGGCTCAACACAGATAACTACTTTTCTGCCGAGTCGCTAGCCCGGAGCGCGCAGCTCTATCGCGAGATGGCTGACGTGACCGGTGATTCGGCCCTTTACGAGAAAGCGATCGAAACCTATCGCAGCGTGATCGCCGATCACCCGTACAGCGCGTTCGTCAGCGAGGCGTTGATCAACATAGCTCAGATCTATGAAGAGAACCTTCAAGACCTGGATGGAGCGGCGAACGCGTATCGAGAGTTAGCCGATCATTTCCCCGATTCGGTTCTGGGTCGCGAAGCTCGTGCGGTACTAGCGCGCTTCGAAGCCGAGCTGGGCCGCAGACCAATTGACGTCGTTGTAGCACCCGGCGTCAATGCGGGAGATACTCCGACGATTGGACTACCGCGACTTACCAACCTACGGAGCTTTACCGGGCGAGACTACGCGCGAGTCGTTCTCGACCTCTCCGATCAATCTCAGTTCACTGTTCGCCGGACGCCTGACCGCCTGAGCTTCGAACTCCCACAATCAAGCGTCGGTCGCTCCCTGTACGGCCGCAGGTTCATAGTCGGCGAGTCGAGCCTCCTTAGGCGAATAACAGTTTTGCAGAACGGGGCGACCGGACTACGGGTAAATGTCGATCTCGGGACTGCGTTTGACTACTCGGCGTTTCGCCTTTCCGAACCTGAGCGTATCGTTATCGATTTTCATGCGGGCGGGCTTGTGCTTGCTCGCGGACCTGAAGCGAGCGAGTCGCGAGTAACGCTCGGCGTGCGAGCACCGGAAGAACGGGTCAGGCCAGGCAAGCTGGCTGCAGGCGATCGCAACCCGCTGATGTCACTGCCGGAGATCTCGGACCCGATAGTAACGCTCGCCAATGCTCGAGGCGCGGTGCCCGCTGCTAATCCCGCCGCGGCCCTCGCAATGGCTCTGGGCGCTAAGATCGATGCCAAAGCCGCGGAAGCGCCGATCCATCGCATCGTTATCGATCCTGGCCACGGGGGCCACGATACAGGCACGATAAGCGCCGGCGGCATGCGCGAAAAGGACCTGGTATTGGACGTAGCGCGAAGGCTGCGCGGCTACATCAAGCATAGCTATCCGGACGTAGAAGTGATTCTGACGCGCGAATCGGATCGCTTCGTAGCGCTCGAGGAACGAACCGCGATTGCTAACTCGCTGCGCGCCGATCTGTTTATCTCGATTCACGCCAACGCAAGTCAATCCCGGGTCGCGTCCGGCGTCGAAACCTATTTTGTCAGTCCCGACCGCGTTCCAGCCGAGGACTTGCAGACCGCAGCCCGCGAGAACGGGAGGCTTGCGAGTTCGAAATCCAGCGAACGTGCTCAGCCTGTGGTCGCAAGCGTCACGACAATGGGGAATCGCGTAGCCGAGTCGCGTGAGCTTGCCCGATATATTCAGTCGGGGCTTGTGCGCGGTATAGGCGCTCAATCTCCCAGCACCGCTGCCAATCGTGGAGTTAAGCATGCGCCGTTCGTGGTGCTGCTCGGAGCCTCGATGCCAAGCGTGCTTGCAGAAGTTTCCTTCCTCTCAAACCTCAAGGACGAAGTGCTGTTGCAAACGGTCGAGTTTCGTGAGCGCGTGGCGGCCTCGTTGTATGCGGGGCTGAACGCCTACCTCAGGAAGAATCGTCCTGCCGGTGCGAAGCCTCATTGAGGCATCTAAGAACCTCATGGCGTTCCAGGGTGTGAAGAGCCTCACTCGGCTTCGCGCGATCCCAAGTCCTCAGGGCTGACATAACCAACGATCCATCCATTCCCATCAAGCACCGCCACGCGCTCGAGCTTTCCGGTTTCCAAGCACCTCCGCGCTTGCGCATTGGTAGCGTCCGAGTTCACGAACATGGAAGCGTCAACAGGTCGCATTACATGGCGCGCTTCCAGCTTCGGCCAATCTTCGCGTGGCACCAGCTTCAATTCCTCAAGCAGCAGCACCCCGTGGAGTCTTCTATTGTCGACCACGGGAAAGCTGGTGTGGTGATTGTTTTTCAGCACCTTGTTGATGAAGTCGGGGATCGTCATGGTCGGCGGGATCTGAACCACGTGTTGAATCATGATGTCTTCGACTGTGCCCCGCTTTACGCGCCATATACCGCGCCGACCTTCACTCGTCGCGAGCATCAACCCTATGATCAACCCAATCGTCAGCATCCACATTCCAAACACCCAGTCCACGCTCAAGAAGTAGTAGACTCCCCATACGACCAGCGTTATTGCGATCATTAGTCCCGAGCGCACTGCGATCTGAGTAGCCGCGCGAAAATTCTTGTTGTAACGCCACAGCACCGCGCGGAGCACTCGCCCGCCATCGAGCGGCATCCCCGGCAGTATGTTGAAGCCCGCGAGAAACCAGTTCACCATACCCAGGTGGCGAAGCACTTGCCCGATCGATCGTTGAGTCGTGCCGCTAATAAATAGTTCATTGATTAGGAAGAGACCAGTCCCTATCAGGAAGCTCGCTGCGGGACCAACTACCGCGATCTTGAACTCCGAGGAAGGGGTGGCAGGTTGCCCGTTCAGCGATGCGAGCCCGCCAAACATATAAAGCGTAATGTTGCCCGTGCCCAGCCCTTCGGCTCGGGCCATCAACGCATGCGAAAGTTCGTGCGTCAACACCGACACAAACAATAGCGTTGTCGTCAAGAGCCCGAGCGTCCAATACTCGTACGAGCTCCGGCCCGGCGCCTCGCGCGGCAGCAAGCCCGACGCGATGGCCCAGGCATAGAACGGAAAGACGGGTAGCCAACTGTAGTGCGCACGAATCGGAATACCGAAGATGCGTCCCAGGAAAAACGGTTTGGCGTTTAGTGTCATTGCTCCTTGGAAGCGTTGCGCTCAAGTGCGAGTGTACCTTGCCCCCGAGCCGTGAACAAGAAGGCCGCCCTCTCACGGACCTCTCGGCTCTGGGCTGCGCCGCGGGACGGCCCGATGCGCGGCCGATGCGCGTAGACTGCTTCTGAGAGATACCCTATAATCACGACTCTTGCGACGATCGGAGCACTAATGGAACTCTATTTGATCCGCCACGCTCTGGCTCAACAGCTGGGTTTGAAAAACGACTTCACGGACGAGAAACGCACGCTTACTTCGGAGGGCCGCGAGCGAATGCGGGAGGCCGCTCGCGGCTTGCGCAAGCTCGGCGTCCAGTTGGATCTGCTGCTCACAAGCCCGCTCGTGCGGGCAGTCGAGACGGCTGAGATCGTCGCCGATGCGATGGGGTTCAGCAAGAAGGAAATCATTCCCACCGACAAGCTTGCGCCCGGCGGTTCTGCCGACGACTTGTTCGCCGAAATCAAGAGCCACAGTGTCGAGTCCGTTGCGCTGGTCGGCCACCAGCCCGATCTCGGAGAGATGATGGCCAAGATCCTGCAAACCCGCGGCAAGCTGTCCATCGACCTCAAGAAGGGCAGCGTCTGCTGCATCAATGTTGTGGAAACAGTGCCGTCGTTGCGCGGTGAGCTGGTGTGGCTGATGACGCCAAAGCAACTGCGCTTGCTGGCTAAGGGTTGAGCTTTCGAGTTTGGACATCCTGTTGGCGACCGTGCTGGGAGACTGGAGTCGCTTGTACTTAGTCGCGGCATTTTGTGGTTTAGGAGTGGGCGTGCTGGTGTGGTACATCGTATCCCTGTGGATTGCGACGTCGCTTGAGTGGGCCGAGACTCAGCATCCGAAGCTCGCCGGCACGAGAAAACTGCGAATCGCGGAGGGGGTGGCTTGCGGAGCCCTGCTGTTCGCGTGTGTTGCGCTTACGTGTTGGATTGCCTGGCTTGTTTGGATCCAGATTAAATAGCAAATGACGCAACGGGGAGGTTTCGACGCCAAGGAGCTTTATGGGAGCGTCGAAAACATCGAGTTGGTTTTTGACTTTCCGATGACTGGCGGGTTGGATTGCGTTTGCAGCGTCGGGCAGTCTTTTCATCGCGACGATGATTATTTTTTAGAAATACCCGTACGCCTACTATGTCCCCAGTCCGCCAGCCGCACCCCGCTGGATGTTTTCCTGGCGGGACTATAGCCTCCTAGTAGGTCTCGTTGCTTCACTGGTATCGCTGCCTAAGTGGCAATCGTTGGTGGCCTTGCCGATATTGATGCTCCTCTTTTTTGTGGTCATTAGCTCAGATTAGTAACCGGCTCTCGCCTCTAGCTTGAGCGCGATGCCAGTTCACGCTTCAAGAGCTTACCCGTTGGTCCTTTCGGGATTTCGTCCAGAAACTCTATCGACTTTGGGCATTTGAAGTCAGCCAGCCGCTCGCGGCAAAAGCTCAGAATCTCTTCCACAGTAGTTTGCTGGCCTTCTCGCAGCACGACGAACGACTTCACTTCTTCGCCGTACAACTCGTCTTTCACACCAATGGTCGCCGCGTCTTGCACCTTCGGATGCTGATAGAGCACTTCGTCGATCTCGCGCGGGTAGATGTTCTCGCCGGCGCGGATGATCATGTCGCTCTTGCGATCTACCACGTAGAAAAACCCATCCTCATCTCTATAGCCTAGGTCGCCGGTGTGAAACCAGCCCGAACGAAACGCTTCACGAGTGGCTGCTTCATTCTTGAAGTAGCCCTTCATGATGTTCGGCCCGCGCAAGACGATCTCTCCCACTTCACCGACGTCCAACTCGCCGTCGCTATCATCGAAGACTTTGACCTCGTTGCCGATCGGAAGTCCTACCGAGCCGACGCGCCGCGCGTCCGGTGGATTGAAGGTCGAGCGGCAAGTCGATTCCGACAACCCGTACCCTTCGATGACCGGGCAGCCAAATAGCGACTCGAAACTCTTCAGCACTTCTACCGGCACCGGCGCAGAACCGCACAGTCCGAATCGCAAGCGGCTCAGGTTGGCGTTCGACGGCACGCCCCCAGGATGAGAGTTGTTCAACATAGAGAGCATCGTTGCCACCGATCCGAAGTAGGTCACGCCGTGTCCTGAGACGGTCTCCCAGTGACGCGAAGCGCTGAAACGCGGCGCCAGCACGACGCTTCCGCCGACCCAAAGCGTCGCCAGGCACGTAGTCATTAACGCGTTGACGTGGAACAGCGGCATTATCATCAACGAACGGTCCTGGTCTGTCAGGCGCAGCCATTCAGCGATCTGTCGCGCGTTGGATAGCAGGTTGCCATGCGTGAGCAGCACGCCTTTGGGTTTGCCGGTTGTGCCGGACGTGTAGATGATTACTGCCTCGTCATCGGCATGCGGTTCCGAGTCTCGGGTCCCGAGTTCCGGGTCTGATGGAGAACCCGGACCCCGGACCCCGGACCCCTCGAACTGCTCGACCACCTTCCACCGACCATCGAGTTCGCCGACGACGAGCACGTTTTGGAGGGAGTCGATACGCGCGCGCGCGCGGTCAAGACGTGATAAGAGGGATAACTCGGTGACAACGATTTTCGCCTCAGAGTTAGAGACTATGAACTCGATCTCCTGAGGCTTGAGCAAGGAATTAACCGGGCCGGCCCAAGCGCCGATCTTAAAGCACGCGAAATAGAAGAACAGGTACTCGGCTCGGTTGGTCAGCAGCAAGCTCACCCGATCACCCTTGCGCGCGCCCAGCCCGACGAGCACACTCGCCGCGCGATTCACCTCGGCGTCAAACTCGCGATAAGTGAACTCGCGGTCTCCGGACTCGAGGATCAAAAATGGTTTATCGGGAGCCCGCTCTGCCTGGGCTTCGAGCAATTGGCGTACGTTCTCGGGTAAGCGCTCAGGCATGGGAGCATCTTAACCAAAAGAGGTTCAGGCGAAAAGCAACGCGCGGGTTGAGAGTCGTTTGACTTGCTGAGTGGCTGGCCGCTAAATTCCTCGCTCGATTACCGCACCGCGGAGGCCCGATGTCCATCAAGTCAGACGTGTGGATCAAGCGGATGTGCCGCGAGCAAAAGCTCATAGACCCGTTCGAGGAGAAACTCGTTCGGACGGTCGAGGATCGCCGCATCATAAGCTGCGGGCTGTCGAGCTACGGGTACGACTGTCGGCTCGCCCGCGATGAGTTCAAGGTTTTCTCGCCGGTGACCGGGACGGAGATCGACCCGAAGAACTTCGATCCGAACAGCCTGCTGGACGTTCCGATCCGCCGCGCTGAAGATGGCTCGGACTACTGGCTGCTGCCCCCGCACTCCTACGCGCTTGGAGTCACGATCGAGCGGTTCATGATTCCGCGGCGGGTGACCGCGCTTGCGATAGGCAAGAGTACCTACGCACGATGCGGGCTGATGGCTAACACTACACCGCTGGAAGCAAACTGGTGCGGGCGGCTGGTTGTGGAGTTGTACAACGCAGCCAACCTGCCGGTGAGGTTGTACGCGGAGGAAGGCTTTATTCAGATCTTGTTTTTCGAATCGGATGAGGACTGCGAAACGAGCTATAGCGACAGAGGAGGGAAGTATCAAGATCAGAAAGGGCTTACCTTGGCGAAGGTGTGATAACCCACGATTGCTTGATTTGTTGGAACCGAGCGTTGCTTCATTTGGTCTGGCCTTCGCGCTCCTTCGACGTACCAGTGCTTCCGAATCCGCCCGGTCCTCGCGAGGTTTCATCCAGCCGATCAACCTGAACCGCAGCCGCCTCAACAACCCTTTGAAGAACCAACTGCGCGATGCGGTCACCTCGCTTGATATGAAACGATTCGCGCTTGTCGGTGTTGATCATGACCACCGCGACCTCGCCCCGGTAGCCAGCATCGATCAACCCCGGCGAGTTCACCAGCGCGATCCCGTGCCGCGCAGCAAGCCCGCTTCGCGGCAGCACGAATCCTGCATAACCGGCCGGGATGGCCAACGCGATGCCTGTGGGAACCGTCGCGCGCTCGCCCGGCGCGAGAGTGAGGTCAACACGGCTCGACAAGTCGAGCCCCGCGTCTCCTTCGTGCTGATACCGCGGCAAGGTCCCCTCGGCGTCAAGCAGCTTTATCGTGAGTTCGATCATCGACTCGTCACGAAACGGCGGCCGGGACGGCCGCGCTCCCAGGTGACATCAACCCTTCTTCTCCAGCAGCTTGAATGTGAACCGATATTGATTCTTCTCGTCCATATCGTGGCTCGAGCTTTCCTTCTCGGCCCATGCCTGTTGTTCGATTGCGGGAAAGAACACATCAGCTTCAACCGTCGTGTGCACCATGGTCAAATACAAGCGATCAGCTTCGGAAATCGCGCCAGCGTAGATCGCAGCCCCACCGCAGATAAACGCTTCGGTCTCGCCTAGCTCGCGAGCCACTCGAATCGCGTCCTCGACCGAACGTGCGATCAAACAACCTTCGGGCCTGTAAGTCTCGCTTCGAGTGACGACGATCGTGTGTCTTCCGGGCAGCGGCTTGCCGATCGACTCGTAGGTCTTGCGGCCGAGGATTATGTGATGGCCCATCGTCAGCGCACGAAAACGCTTGAGATCCGAAGAGAGGTGCCATGGCAGCTTGCCGTCCTTGCCGATCCCCCGTCGTTCGTCCATCGCGACAATCAATGAAATGATCACACCGCGACCTCGGCTTTGATGTGAGGATGAGCCTGGTACCCGATCAGCTCGAAATCGGAGTAATCGAAGTCCAATATCGAGCGCACGTCGGGGTTGATCTTCATTTGCGGAAGCTTGAGCGGCTCTCGATTGAGCTGCTCTCGAGCCTGCTCGATGTGATTCGAGTATAAGTGAACGTCCCCGAACGTGTGCACGAACTCGCCTGCTTTGAGGCCGCAAACTTGAGCCATCATCATCATCAGCAGGGCATAGGACGCGATGTTGAACGGCACGCCAAGGAATACGTCCGCCGAGCGTTGATAGAGCTGACACGAAAGCCTGCCTTCTGAAACATAGAACTGAAAAAGCGCGTGACAGGGCGGCAGCTTCATCCTGGATATCTCGCCGGGATTCCAGGCGCTTACGATCAGCCGCCGCGAATCGGGATTTGTCTTGATCTGTGCGATTACCTCGCTGATCTGGTCTATCGAGCCGTGATCAGCGGTTGTCCAGGACCTCCACTGCGCGCCGTACACCGGCCCCAGCTCGCCGTGCTCGTCCGCCCACTCGTTCCAGATGTTAACCCCGTGATCGTTCAGGTATCGGACATTCGTGTCCCCTTTCAAGAACCAGAGCAGCTCGTAGATGATCGATTTGACGTGGAGCTTCTTGGTGGTCAGAAGAGGGAACCCGCCGGCGAGATCAAACCTTGTTTGATACCCGAAGACAGACAGCGTGCCTGTGCCGGTGCGGTCCTGCTTCGACGCGCCATGCTCCAGGACGTGCTTCATCAGATCGAGGTATTGTTTCATGCCCGCTAGAAGCGCACGGTGACAAACTGCGCCGAGCGTTCGCCCGTCGTCGGGTTGAAAACTGTGACCGACACAAACTGGCCCGAGGGGAAAGTTGCCTTCATCGGTTTCTTCCCGATCTTCGCGGTTAGGCGCGTCAACGTCCCGTTTGCGAGTGCATACGAACCATCGTAGGTAACCGATGGCAGCGCCACGCCGTTGACCTCGATCACAGCCGAACCGTTCAGGAACCCAAATCCATCGAGGGTGACCGCCTTCTTGGTGAAGCTCGCCGTCAGGACAATGGGCGCTCGGGGTGGGGCAATTCGGTTTGTCAAAGCACCGAATGCGTTCGCGCGGCCCGAGTTTGCGACCTTCGAAACCAGCGCCGGAATCGGCTCCGAAGTTGAAACGATTCGCTGTTTAACTAGAGCGGCTGTTAACGATGGCTGGTGTGACCAGAGCAGTACCGCTATGCCTGACACATAAGGCGCGGACATTGAAGTTCCACTGAGCGTTGCGTAGCCGCCGTTGGTCGAAAACTGATTCCTGGGTGCAGTGCTGATGATGCTCTGACCGGGCGCCGCGACACCAACCGAACTGTGCCCGAAGCTTGAAAACGAGGCGAGGTCGTCAGTGGAAGTCATGGCCGCCACCGACAGGCACGTTGGAAGCCCGCCAAATCCTGACGGGAAGTCCGGCGTCCGGTCCACATCCGCGCCCTCATTGCCGGCCGAGCAGACAAACAAGATGCCCGCGTCCCCGGCTGCGGTTATCGCCTCTCGCAGCGATAGCGACTCGTTGGGTCCGCCCCAGCTCGCGTTGATGACTCTTACGTTGACACCTCGAGCGCGCTGATCTATCGCGTAATTGATTCCCTTGATCGCGTTTCCAGTTGAGCCTTTGCCTTTCGGCCCGCCCAGAAACTTCAGCGACATCAGCTTAACGCGCCAGGCGACACCAGTGACACCCTTCCCGTTGTTGCCCGCGGCCCCGATCGAGCCGGCAACGTGAGTGCCGTGCAGATCCTCCCCAGACGATTTGAAGACCTGGTTTGTCTTGTCAAAGAAATTCCAGCCGTTCACGTCATCGACAAAGCCGTTGCCGTCATCGTCGGCGCTGTTGCCCGCAATCTCGCGCGGATTCACCCACACGTTTGGCGCGAGATCTTCATGTGCAATGTCAACCCCGGTGTCCAGCACGACTGCCACAACGTCGTTGCTTCCGGTAGTTATGTCCCAGGCCCGCGGCGCGTCGATGTTAGACGTCGGCTGATCGGGCCCGCAGAACAAACACCCGAGGTCCGACAGGCCCCACATCTGAGTGAAGAATGGGTCGTCGGGAACAGTCTGACTGGCCTGTAAGATGTAGTCGGGTTCTGCGTACTCGACTCGCGGGTCCGCGTGGGCTCGCCGAACAGCTTCCTCTACCGACATGCTCCCGTTTAGGTGGAGCAGCTGATGGCTTCCGCCACGCGCCGTGGGCGAGAGTGACTCCGCTCGCGCGCCGGGTCTTTGAAGAATCTCGTCGGCAAGCCCTTCCGCGCTGGCGGCCGGCTCAGAGTTCGCTTTGAACTTTACGAGTATCTGATCCTCCATGTACCGGCGCTCGGGCTCGAAGCGCTGGGAGTAAGCGGCCTGCCGCCCCACACCAACAAGTGCGAGCACGAGAAGGACGAGCCAGAATAACAAAGGCTTCTTCATCTCTTCTTAACCTCTGACCCACTAAGTGCAAACTTGGCGCCGGGCGGCCGCAATCTTCGTTGCGTGTTTCTGATCCGGCGAAGCGATCGGTTCTTGAAACTCGAGGGAAGTCCAGATGACGAGGTGATTATAGCCGCGGCTGTCGGATTTAGGCAATTGTCGAAGTCTGGCGCAAGCGTGAATGCTGAAATCTGCAATTCCATTGAATAAGGCCAAGAACCAAGGTGCAACAAAACCAATTCTTCATTGACTTTGCTCTCGGCTTGTTCTATTAATGCGCCATTGGCGATCAGGCTCTTTTTTCGTCATTCAAGGTTTCATCATTCACGAAGGCGTCGGCGTTCGAAGCTTTCAGTTTTGACGCAGGTTCATCCTGGATTGGAGAACGAACTATGAGAAATGCGAGACGGTTGTTTGCACTCGGCTCGATGGTCATGTTGGCGGTTGCATCATCAGCCTGGGCCCAGACTCACAGCACCACCGGAGTGATTCAGGGAACGGTGCTGGACGAGGCCGGCGCTGTCTTGCCCACAGCAAATGTCGAAGTCAGGAACCCGGCCACAAACTTCACTCGCAGCTTACCCACAGACCCGGATGGCAGGTTCGTCTTTCTTCAACTGCAGCCCGGCGGATATGTGCTGACAGTCTCGAAACAGGGGTTCGCTACCGTCATTCAGGAGAACCTCGATCTTACTGTCGGTCAGACCATCAGTCTTAACCTGAATATGAAAGTGTCGCGGCTGGAGGAAAAGATAACCATTACAGCCACGCCAACCATCGACACGGTCAAGACGGAGTCCAGCTCGACCCTGAACGAGCTTGCGGTCGGCAACCTGCCAATTCTCGGAAGGAAGTTTGAAGACCTCCTGACGCTGACGCCGGGCGTGAGCATCGTCCAAGGCCCGGACGGCGACGAGATCAGCTTCGCAGGGCAGCGTGGAGTCTTTAACAACGTCAGCCTGGATGGCGGAGATTACAACAACGGGTTCTTTGGGGAGCAGGCCGGCGGACAGCGAGCCGCCATCGACATTCCCCTCGACGCCGTCCGAGAGTTTCAGGTCATCGCGACCGGCGCCAGCGCAGAGTTTGGGCGCACGGCCGGCGGTATCGTCAACGTCATAACCAAATCAGGCACCAATAGTTTTCACGGCAGCCTGTTCTATTTTCAGCGCCTCGAAGCTCTGAGCGCTGATACCTCCGACGGTAAGCCGCTCAAGGATTTTCACCGCGAGCAGTTTGGCGGGACGGTTGGTGGTCCGATGGTCAAAGATAAGGCGTTCTTCTTCGTCGCGGCTGAGCAGATCATCGCAAACCTGACGCGTGCCAATCTGAGCGAACCGATCGGCACTCCTTGCTCGGTCTCGACGCCTACCATTGTCGCAAACGAAGCGTTGATAAACAGCAATCCCGACTGTCAGCGGCTCGCGCTGCTCAATTTCTTTCAGACGAGACTGGACCAGAACGACGGGCTGCCGGTCAAGCATCCGATCCGCAACACGGCGGTACTGACCAGGCTCGACTGGGATCTTACCGCCAACAACAAGCTGAGCGCGTCTTACAACTTTAACCACTCGAAGAATGAGAACCAAACCTTCGATGTCGCCACCTACGGCAATTCGGCGAATGGAACGGAAGGTCCGTCCAAGATCAACGTGTTCAATGTGAATCTGTTCAGCTCATTCTCGCCGACCAAGCTGAACGAGGCGCACTTCACTTACGCGCGGGAGCTGCGTCCGCGTGCGGCCACCGAGTCCAACGTCTTGGCCGACACTGGTATCGGGGCTTTTCGGTTTGGAAACCCCTTCTTTTTGCAACCCACCGTCGACGAGTTGATTTGGCGGACACAGGTCCGCGACACCTTCTCAATTGTCTCCGGCAGGCATACCGTCAAGTTTGGCGGCGAGTGGCTCCATAGTCTCAACGATCAGATTTTCCGCGGGTTCTTCACGGGTCGCTACCTCTTCGACAGTGTGGCCGGTTTCCTCCGCTATGTCTCGCCAGCATCTTTGGGTGTAGGCTTTGGACCTACGGTGGCCGAATGCAGCGACCGCGGCACTTTTGGCGATATCAGAGATCCATCGTCTTGCAGCTCGGGTGAGTTCGCTCCCAGCAACCCGTTTAGCTTTGGGCCTGGCCCTCTGATTGGCTTTCTTGGGCGGGCCGGCAGAACGGGACCCGCGGGCGATGAGAACGGCGCGTCCAAATTTGACAATGAAGACTTTGCGCTGTTCATTCAGGACAAGTGGCAAATATGGCCAAACTTCACCCTCAATTACGGTCTGCGGTGGGAAGCGCAAATCTTTCCAGAGCCGTTTGTGCCTCCCGCGCAAACAGCCTACGGAAGGTTTCTGAATGACCCCCGCTTCCCCTCGGATGGTACGCTTCCCAGCCAAAAGAAAATGTTCCAGCCGCGCGTCGGATTCGCCTGGGATATTTCGAAGACCGGGAAGTCGGTGCTGCGTGCGAGTTGGGGGATCTACAATGCAAGGCAAAACATGCTCTCGCAAGTTTCCAGCCTAACAACCAATGGGGTCCAACTACAGGCTCCGTTTTTTAACACTGCCATCATAGGGTTTGGCCTACCCCCACCGACCTATCCCGATGTGCTGATACCGGGGCCGTTACCAGAGGGGCAGTTCAGCGATTTCACCGGAGTTTCGGTCTTTGCCAGGGACTACGCCAACCCGCGAATCTATACCACGAACGTTGGCTTTGAGCAGGAGGTCTCTCCTGGCTGGGCGGTGTATTTCGATTTTACCCACGCGAAGGCTGTACACCTGACAAGATTCATCGATATCAACAATCTGGGTAATTTCGGGCCGCCGACAACGCTCCCGGAGAATGGAGACAAAGCACGCTACCTTGGGCCGGCTCCGTTCGCGCCACAATTGGGCAATGTCTTCGTCACCTTTAGCAACGGCAAATCACTTTACCGGGGTTTCACTGTTGGCGTACGGAAGCGTTTCAGCAAGGGCTTTCAGATGGAAGGAAACTATGTCTGGTCCAAAGACTTGGACGACGACTCGAACGAGCGCGATCCGTTTACAGATCGCACCTTTGACCAGACCGACCTCTCAAAGGACTATTCCTTGTCTGATCGCGACATCCGGCACAAGTTCAACTTTTACACCTACGCCGAGCTTGGCTGGGGTTTGCAAGCCAACGCGCGAATCCAGGCGCGTTCAGCTCAACCCATCACACCAAGTCCTCGCGTCTTGAACTTCGTAGACCGCGGCCGCAATAGCGAGCGCAAGGACAACGAGTACTTCTCGTTCGATTGGCGATTGCAGCGGTCGTTCAAGTTTGGCGAGCAGATGGCGCTGGTGCCGATCATCGAGATGTTCAACACGTTTAATAACAAGAACAACGTCAACCCGCTCGTCACGCCCCCTCTGACTAACTTTGACGGGTTCTTGAGATTCGGTGTCGGCGACCCGCGCCAGCTTCAGATTGCGTTGAAGTTCACCTTCTGAGCGGAATCGCGGATCGCTGCTCAAACAACGCGGCTCGCAAGCCCTGAGCTTGTGAGCCGCGTTTCTATTGGTGACTGAGGTGGGTTCCCGTGAGGCCGGCTTCCCATGGTTGACAATTCAGACGTCAACCAATATGTTTGCCGCACTCAATCAGTAGGTGCTTGCCAGCCGGTACTCATTCAAGTATTCAAAGACAGGCACAGGTCATCACTACCAGATTCGTTTCCTGTTTCGGCGGGTATTTTATGAACCGAAGGCTTCGTATCGGAATCATCGACCTCATCGCCAAAGGACCGACTCGAGCGCTTTTCGCGCGCGTGATGAATGCTAATTTCGCAGCCATCATGCCACAGGTCATTGCTGTGTGGTGCGAACAGGAAGGACACGACGTAACACTCGTCTCCTATACCGGTTTTGAGAATCTGGTTAAGGAGCTGCCTGAGAATGTCGACCTCGTCTTCATCGGCGCCTTCACTGAAGCCGCGCAACTGGCATATGCGCTAAGCAACCTGTTCCGTTCGAAAGGCGCTATTACCGCGATCGGCGGCCCACACGCCCGGTGTTACCCGCAAGACGCAACCAAGTACTTCGACTACGTTCTGGGATTCACCGACAGGGCGGCGATCCGTGACGTCTTGCAAGACTGCGCAAGGCATCGCCCGGCCGGTGTGCGCATCGCTGCTCGTCGGCAGCCGGAGGCGCTCCCGGGCGTGCGCGAGCGATGGAAGTTCATCGAGCCGACCCTTCGGAAAGCGCCTTTTATAAAGATGGTCCCGATGATCGGGAGTCTGGGGTGTCCGTACACCTGCAGCTTTTGCATCGATTCGGTCATCCCGTATCAGCCGCTCGACTTCGACGTAATGAAAGAGGATTTGCGGTTCCTGTTGCAGCGATTCAAGCGCCCGCTTGTGGGCTGGCACGATCCGAACTTCGGTGTTCGGTTCGACGATGTTATGAATGCGATTGAAGAGGCGGTGCCGCCAGACAGCATCGACTTCATAGCCGAAAGCAGTCTGTCACTGCTGGCAGAGCCGCACCTTCAACGGCTCAAACGAAATGGATTCAAAGCACTGTTGCCTGGAGTTGAATCGTGGTACGACCTTGCTGACAAATCGAAGACCGGCCGGCTTAAGGGCATTGACAAAGTGCGCCGGGTTTCCGAGCACGTGAACTTGATCTTGAGTTATATGCCTTATATTCAAACCAACTTCGTTCTTGGACTCGACTCGGATGAAGGAGCGGAGCCGTTTGAGCTGACCAAGCGATTTGTGGATCTGTCGCCGGGTGCATTTCCCGGTTACTCGCTTCTCTCCGCGTTTGGGGAGGCAGCACCGCTCAACCTTGAATATCAGCGTGCTAATCGGGTTTTGCCGTTTCCATTTCAGTTTCTGAACAACAATCAAGCCATGAACGTGAAGCCGAAGAACTATTCTTGGCCTGACTTCTATGAGCGCGTGATTGACCTGGTCTCTTACACCTATTCACGACGCGCGATATTCAATCGCTTCCAAGCAAACAAGGCCATGGTCCCGCGGTGGATGAACCTGGTTCGGGCCGTGTCGTCGGAAGGCTTCGGGAGGATCAAGTACCACACCGAAGTGCGTCGGCGGCTTGATACCGATCCGGGACTCCGGCGCTATTTCGACCAGGAAACGACCGAGCTTCCGCGGTTCTATAGTGACTTGGCGCGAAAGGATCTTGGCCCACTGTGGGAGTGGCTTCCGATGGGAGCAATGCATCACGACCCCAATGCCTATCTAAAGTCAGTGAGTGGGTGATTCCGCAAGTTCATCGGCATTCTTAGGAGTCGTGGCGGAACTCTAAGCCTAGCAGAGGCGCCGTTTGACTACACATCGGTGCGGCCCTGAGGCTCGCGACATGATGGCTGGCGGGGCTGATGAATCTCGTGAAAACCGACCAACAATTTTTTTGAAATTGTCTAATACTGAACAGACACCTGGAGCCTTCTAACGTATAAGCTAACACAGTAGTCGCAGCGTCACTCCCAGAAGTGATGCTAGCGCAGTACGGAACAAGAGAAGCCTTCGGCAGCGTCCACCCAAGATGCTTGTGCGAAAGCGACTTAAGCGGGGAGAAGGCACTTAGGGGCCAAATGCCTTCTCCCCAGAAACCTCCCTCTACTATCCGGACCATATAACCTTCAATCTAGTTGGGCCTGTCGTGAGGAACGTCAACACTAGCGTCTAGCAGGGCCAGCGAGGAAACAAGTCGTGGAGATGCCAGGTAGTGGATCAGTTTGAGGTTCAGAGTACAAGCTCTAGCTTGCTTCTCAGTTCGTGCGGCCGAAAGAGCAAGCTGAAGCTTGTACTCTGAACCTCAGACTGACCACCACCAGAAATGCCCAGCCAGCGCTTCCTTTGCACTACGCCCTGTACTTTGATTAGGTCACGATGTCTGTCAGAGCGGTTGTAACTCGAAAGTTGCAAGGTAAGGCGGAATGGTCTCTGGTGAGGAGGAGACTGCTCCAATGGCCAAGGTATTTGGCGAGCAATTACCAACCGGTGTGCGGGATCGCTGTGAATGATCTCTCCTCCCGATCCGGCACACCTGTCGTAATCAGCCGATCCGGGGCCGCGTTGTGCCGATCATAGAGCCCAATTCCATTGCGGTCGCTGTTTCCAGCCGGCCCGTTAATCCAGACAAGCACAACTCGCCGAAAAATATCTCCTGAAGGTGGAAGCTGGCAGACATTCGTTACCGTTTGGACGAGAGTACCGCCCGGCGAGTGCCATTTCTTTTCGAAACTGTACAGTATTGGACAGAACGGAGTCCCGAGAGAGCGTAGCATTAGAAAGTAAACTGGGATGACACTCAGAGAGCGCGCCCACGACGTCGAGGATGTGCTCAAAAATCCAAGCTGCCTGGAGGGTCGCTTTGGACAATCCCGGTTGCTCTGTGCTGTTGTCGTTTTTTGGGTTTACTCGGCGGCATCGGCGGAGGATGATTCACCTTTTTGCTTGTGGTCGCTTTAGTCGTCTTAATCTTCGATCTGCTCAACGCTCCGCGGAGTGACCTAAGAGCACCCAAGCGGCTGGGCACGAATATTGCGGTCAAGCCCCTTTGGGAGCCGCCATTGGGATTGCATTGACCGTTTTCGGTACACGTAGGCAGGGAGTTGACCTGATCCAATGCGAGTGTGTGCGAGGTGCTTCAAAAAAACGGAAGCCGCGTAGAGTGCCCCGCAGCGCGAGAGAGAATAGGCGTTAGAGAGAATGAAGGAGACATAGTCATGTGCAATCAACTTAGAAGGGTGGCAATCGAGATTCTTCCGCTAGCGCTGATTCTGGCATTAGGGGCCGCGGCGTTGGGACAACGTCTTCACACAGTGCCTGTAGGTACCGTCATTCCACTGCGAATGGACACCCACTTACGATCGAGCTCGACACGTGTGGGAGAGCCCTTTACTGCAACAGTCTCACGGCAGGTGATGGTTGAGGGCAGGGCGGTTGTGCCCGAAGGCACGAAGGTCGAAGGGCACGTCACCAGCGTTACTTCTGGCGAGCGTGGCAGGCGGGTCGGGGAAATCGCAGTCGCATTCGACCGAATAGTTTTCCCGAATGGCACCTCCAATCCGGTGGAAGCCTCGCTGACGACGCTCAGCGAGGAAGGGCGGCGCAAGCTTGAACAGGATATTCGGGATAGAGAAGGCGGCAGCCAGACTCGACGCGGCGTGGTTTTCATTGGCGGTGCAGGCGCCAACGCGACGGTTGGAGTGGCCGGTGGGGGCTCTGAGCGCGTGGCCGTTGGTTCAGGCGGCGTGGGGGCAATACTCGGCACAATCGGCGTGTTACTGAACAATGGCGAGCAGGCGGAAGTGCAGCCGGGCGCCGAATTCGGAATGATGGTGGAACGGTCCTTCAACGTTGGCCCAAACACGGCCAGCGTACCGGGCGATCGAGTCTCTAGTGATCGCGACCGTGTAGCGCAATCTCGTGGTGTTTTGACTTCGCCTGACTCCATACGAGCCGCTCAAACCGTCCTCAGGGACAGGAACTATTATAACGGTCCGATCAGCGGCGTGATGAACTTGGCGACGCGCGACGCGGTTCGCAGGTTTCAGGAAGACCGAAACATAGCAGCCACAGGCGATCTGGACTTCGAAACGGCGCGAGCGCTGGGCATCCCCAGTGAGGTCGGCGGCCGGCCCTCGCAGACTGTATTCACGTCGCCAGAATCAATTCGATTCGCTCAGATGACTCTGAGGGATCGCGGCCTTTACAATGGCCCAATCAATGGCGAGATGACCAATGCGACCCGCGTCGCGATTCGCCAACTACAACAAGCTAATAATCTGCCAATCACTGGCGACCTTGACATGAGGACTGCGCGGTTACTGGGTATTGCCGGCGAGTCTGGAGTTGAAGCCGGTCCGATCGAGATACTGAACCCGCGCGCCGAACGCGTTGATCGCGACTCGATCCGCATCAGCATGGATGTGCGCACGCGAGGCTCTGGATGGGAGGTCTTCCTCAATCGCTTCGCCTCCGGCGCCACCTTGCACGCCTACGTGCGCGGCGTGCCACCGCGAGTCTCGACGGGGACGGCAACGGACCATAAACACTTCACGGAGATCTACAACAACCTGCCAGGCATAACGCAGGTGATCGTTCACGGGCCCCAGCGTGATTTCACGATAGATCTGATCGGCGCCGGAGGCGGGACAGGCATCGGCAATCCTCGGCAGATTGCGATTCTCGCCAGTCGTTTGCTGCAAGACTATCAGCGCGATCTGAACATCCGAAGCAATCGGGGTCAGCTTGTCTTTGACACGGCGCGCAACTTCAGGCCGAACGAAGTAGAGGTACTCTTTCAGATGAGCAGCCTGCAAGCGTCGGCTGAACTCTACAGTCAGTTGAGCCCCTCGGTCACTGATCCTGATGCAATCAGGGGCGGAGCGGAATCGCTGCTGCGACAGGCTCGCTTGCTTAACCGAATGCTGAAGCGTACAAGCGAACTTGTGCTCTCCGCAACGGTGCGAAGCGACTGGAAGCTGCTAAAGGCCGAAATTGGGCAGATAAGTGTAACTGACGCCGATGTGGAGAACGATACAGTTCAATAGCGTGTCAATGATGAGAGGTTTCGGCACCTCCCATCAATTTCTAGCGGAGATGAGATCGACATTAGAGCTATTAGTGGAGCGGGAAATGCTAGAGGCGGATTTGGTGGATCTTTGCGAAGAGATGCTCTACGAGCGCGCCGCGCAAGGCATCAGGCCGGTGCTTTATGTCTCATCACGCAAGGACTTTGAGTGCAGCGTTCTCATGCTGCTTGGTGAACCGCCTGTTGGACGGTTGGTGGAACAGCACCCGACGCCTGCAAGAGGGTTCAGGCAACACACTATGAGAAGTTAGTGCCGAGGCGGCATTTCCCCAATTCGAGTTTTGACGCATGTCGCAGATGAGCGTCTTGTAGCGCCGGTGGGTTGCCTTTTCGAGAATCGATCAACTAACCGACCAGAAGGAGACAAAATGCAAGTCAGAGATATCATGACCAAGAACCCAGCCTGTTGTACGTCGGACACGAATCTGCAAGAAGTTGCCATGCTAATGGTGAAGCACGACTGCGGTCAGACTCCGGTGGTCGAGGGCAACGAGAGTATGAAACTGGTGGGTGTAGTCACCGACCGCGATATCATCTGTCGGTCCCTGGCCGACGGCAAGAACCCGCTGGAGATGACCGCAGGCGATTGCATGACCAGCCCATGCGTGACCGTCACGCCGGAGACGAGCGTGGAGGAATGCTGCAGGGCGATGGAAGAGAATCAGGTGCGGCGCGTCCCGGTGGTGGATAGAAGCGGTAGCTGCTGCGGCATTGTGGCCCAGGCGGACATCGCTCAACATGCTTCTAAGCAGGAAACGGCAAAGGTCGTGATTGGCGTCTCGCAGCCAACAGACTTGGCCTCATCACAATTGGCTCGTTAGTGAGGTTGTTGGATCTACTGGGTGGAGGATTACTCAACTGTCGCTTTTGCGGCAGTGGTGTTGATCTTCAGCCTTCTCAGTAGTTGTTGTTTGGTGTCCTAAGAAAGTGTTCTTTGACAGGACAGTTATCTGAAGATGCCTGGTGCGGCTACCAGCGCGATCTGATGTCGTGATGATTTGCAACGTCCGTCGCTCGGTACAAGGCTTGCAGAACAGAGGTTAGGAGACACAACAATGTCGGAAATCTGTGCAATAGGTACCGGGTTGATAATGACCGCACTGGCTGTCGGGGCCGGTGGGCTCGCGCTGGAAGCTCTGCTCCAGATATTGAGGCGGGCTCTCCAAACACCCACATCGGCACATCGTGAATCGTGGCCGCTTGCGGAGCATGAGTTGACAAAAATCTAGTTGATTGAGGGCTCAACGTGAAGCTCAGGATCAAGAGAGCAACCAGAGTGCAAGAGGTACTTTCGGGATTGCTCATTAGCCGCCGGTGTGTCTGAGCCAGAATTCACTGGTAGAGAGTGGTGAAATGACTGAAGGTGTTGACAAGAGCAATGTGCTGTTAGACGAAGAACGAAGGTTGGCTTCGCATCAGGAGGTCAAGGCTTCGGTTGCTGAAGATGTTAATGACCGCATCAAGCGACAGTCTGCACGAGTCGAGCCAGAGGAAGCGGCGGAAGTGGCCGAAGTGGCTCACGAGCTAAAACAGAAGTCGGTGCACGAGGCGGTTGAGACTGAACGCGAAGTGGAGAGAGGCAGAACTGCAGCCCGGATTTCGCAGGTAGTCGATTATGTGTTCTACCTCATCTATGGCCTGATCGCACTGAAGTTCCTGCTGGGGCTGATGGGTGCAAGGCCCGGCAACGGATTCGTTCAGCTTATCAACGCCGTAACACGGCCATTGCTCGCGCCCTTCGAACGCATAGTGGGAACTCCGGCGGTCGGAGCGCATCAGTTCCGCATCTCTTATTTGTTCGCGCTAGTTGTTTACATCTTGCTTCATCTTGCAATAAATGGGGCGTTTCGCTTGATCGCGCACCGCAAGGTAACAGTCTAACGCTGAAAAGGCATCGACAAACCTGGGGACCAATCTCCAAGGCGATCCCACGATCGAGGGTTGCCAACGCCGACAAAGCAATTCGTCCCCCGACTTTGAAATTAAGGCCGCCTGTGGTGCAGTTCGTCCTGAACGACCGGGCTTGAACAGTCAGCAGATTCCGGTCGACGTCAACAATGGTGTAGTAAAGCCGAGTCGTATTGTGCAAAACGTACGTGCAGAATGGCTCTGCCGAATCGACGGAGTGGCCATAGAGAATGCGCGCGAGGTCGATCCGAATTCTTTGTAGCAATTAAAAACGGGAAGGGGCAACCATGAAGGTGCGATTGATCAAGCTTGGTGTATCGCCACCAGATAAGAAAGAGCGACAAGATGAGGTTCCAATCATCGATACTATCAAGTCATGGGTCCATGACTTCAGATTGGGGAAAGCCAATCGAGCCCGCCTGGATTTCCGGCGAATAAACGGCCCGGCCAAGAGGTAACTGGTTCTAGGGCAATCCCAGCATTCGCTCGACCGTCGCGTAGCTTGCCTCTAAAGCCTCGTCCAGTTTCTCTGGCTCGGACCCGCCACCCGTAGCCATATCCGCACGACCGCCGCCCTTGCCACCAACGATCTGAGACACCTCCGTAACGATCCGACCGGCATTGAGCCGCGTAGTTAAATCATCCGTCACACGAGCTACAAGTGAGGCCTTTCCATCGGTCGCCTGACCCAGCACAACGACGCCCGACCTAAGCTTCTGTGAAAGCGAATCTGCAAGCTGACGCATACCGTTCGCGTCCAAATCAGAGACCCTTCGCGCCAGCACGCGGACGCCCGCAATTTCACGCGCAGTGTCGCCCGCGCTTTGCGCTTCACTTTGCGCGATCCGCAATTTTAGTTGTTCGATCTCGCGCTCGTAACGGCGCGCCTGATCCAGGATCTTATCAACCTGCGCCGGAATGTCTTCGGCCTTTGTTTTGAGGCGCTCGGTTAATTGTTTGATGATGTGTTCATCTATCTGAAGTCGCGCGACAGCTCCGTCCGCGGTGAGAGCCTCAAGCCTCCTGACGCCGGCAGCGATCGATTGGTCGCTTGTGATCTTGAACGGCCCGATGTCGCCCGTGGCCCAAACGTGAGTGCCACCGCACAACTCAGTTGAGAAGCCCGGCACGCTCACAACTCGCACATCGGAGGCGTACTTCTCGCCGAACAGTGCCATGGCTCCAGATTTCAGAGCTTCTTCGAGCGGCTGAATCTCGGTCTCGACCGCGCGATTATGCAGCACCTCATTGTTCACCAACCGCTCGATATCGGCGATCTCGTCGTCTGTGAGCGGCGCGTAGTGTGTGAAATCGAATCGCAACCGGTCAGGCGCCACCAGCGAGCCGGCTTGTTTGACATGCGGGCCCAGCACCTCGCGCAACGCGGCGTGCAGCAAGTGAGTCCCAGTGTGATTCGCCCTGATCTTGCGGCGACGCTCGGCGTCAACATGAACAGTCACGGTGTCACCGACCTTGACACGGCCACGCTCGACCCTGGTCTTGTGCAGGTGGTAGCCAGTAACTGGTGCGTATGTGTCTTCGACAAAAGCAAGGGAGCCTTCGCCTTCGAACACTCCTGTGTCTCCGATCTGGCCTCCGGCTTCGGCATAGAACGGAGTTCGATCGAGGATGACTTCTCCGCTCTCGCCTGCGGTAAGCGCCTCGCGTTGCTCGTCTCCAACGATGATCGCAAGCACACGCGCACCCGAAGTGTCGGTCTCGCGGTACCCGGTGAACTCCGTGCGCGCCAACCCCGCGGCGACTCTGCCGTAGACTTCGCGAGCGCGTCGCGCACCGGCTGCGTCACCAATCGAAGGCGCGGTTTGCTGCTGAAGCTCGTGAAGGGCGGCGTCGAACATATCGTTGAACTCTTCCTCGCTGATCTCGGTTCCGTGTTGGGCCAGCACCACCCGAATCAAATCGCGCGGAACTCCGTAAGTGTCATAGGTTCGCGCAAGCTCGAGCACCGGCGGGGTCTCCGGTGCGTGGCGCGTGAATACCTCCGCAAGCCGCGGCTCGCCAACGTTGAGGATCCGGGCGAACCGTTGCTCCTCGCCCCTCACCGTCTCATCTATCAGTCGACGCGACGCGACAAGCTCTGGATAAGCGTCGGCCATCAACTCGATAACGAACTCGGTCACCCGGTTAAGGAACGGGGGTCTGAGTTCAAGCTCTTTCACGCCGAAATAGATCGCACGCCTCATGATTTTGCGCAGCACGTAGTTTCGTCCTACGTTGCCGGGCGCGATTCCGTCGGCTATCGAGAAGGCAGTCGCGCGAGCGTGGTCAGCGATCACCCGCATGGACATGCCTTCGGGCGATTCGTAGACGTACTGTTTTCCAGCGAGTTCCGCGATGAAATCGATGATCGGCTTGATCAGATCGGTATCGTAGTTCGATTTGACCTTCTGTATGACAGCGGTCATGCGCTCGAGGCCCGCGCCCGTATCCACGGAAGGAGCTGGTAAAGGCTCAAGCTTGTACTCGCTATCTGAGACCTTCGAGCGGTTGAACTGCATGAAGACGAGGTTCCAGATCTCCATCGTTGTGTCGCCGGGACCATTGACCAACTCAGGCCGATTCAACGCCTGGTCGCCCGGGTCAGGACCCTGGTAGTAATGAATCTCCGAGCATGGCCCGCACGGCCCGGTCTCGCCCATTTGCCAGAAGTTATCCTTGCGGCCAAATCGAAGTATTCGCTCAGGCCGCGCGCCTACTTGTTGCCAATAGCGTTCAGCTTCCTCGTCGGCGCCGACCTCAGCATCTCCTTCGAAAACTGAGAACCACATTCGGGCCGGGTCGAGCTTGAATTCGTTTACCAGAAGGTCCCACGCGAAGTAAATCGCTTCCTTCTTGAAGTAGTCGCCAAACGAAAAATTTCCCAGCATCTCAAAGAACGTGTGATGTCGAGCGGTGCGGCCCACTTCGTCGAGATCGTTGTGCTTGCCCCCCGCGCGAATGCACTTCTGCGACGAACAAGCACGCTTGTAGTCGCGCGTCTCGATACCGAGAAACACTTCTTTGAACTGGTTCATTCCCGCGTTGGCGAACAGCAGCGTCGGATCGTTGGGAAGCAACAGCGGCGAACTCTTAACCACGCGATGTCCGCGAGCGGCAAAATAGTCGAGGAATTTCTGTCGTATTTCAGGTCCAGTCATATAAGGTGTCTTTTGCGTTATGGATTTGAAAACTGAATTATAGCAAATGCAGGCGGGGATAAAGCAAAACGCTTTACCTTAGCAAGGAGTTTGATTCTTCGTCTTTCACGCGGAGAAGGTCCAGCAGTAGTCCGACGTTGCTCGGAGCATCTATGGTGCGTTCAAAATGGGCGGGTGACTTCCTGAACTCGAATGTGCCTTCGGCCGCGTTCAGGAGCCTTGCCAGCCCTTCTGCTCCAGACTCGCCGTCCGCTGCCGCTCCAACTATCTCGCCTTCGCTGAAGTAGATCTCCCCCTTTGTCGACGGAAGAAAGATAGCCAGCACTCCTGTAAGCCTTGAGTTCTCGATCATTTGAATCACGTCAAGCAAGCTTATGACCGTGAAGCTCCCCAGGAACAGTTTTTGACCGAGTTTGCGTTGCGTGTTCGAGTCATCGGCAGACAGGGGTTCTTCTTCGATCAAGCGCTCGAGCGCCGCCGTCTGCTCGGAGGTCAGGCCGACAAACCGAACGCCCATGCCGCTCTCCGGCATCGTGTAGCGCACTTCGGCGCTGGTGCTGATTTTCATTTCTGCTGCCTGGAAGGTGAGAAGGAGAATACTGCCGGGCGCGAAGCACGTGGTTGAATCGATAAAGGCGCCGGATAGGCTTAGATCGCGGAGGCGCGTCGTAATACGAGTGGAGCCGCCAACTTCGCCTTCGGCCTCGCATTCAATCTCGCAAATGTAGCTTACGCGTTTGGCGTCGCGTCTGTCTCGACCGTGCCCCATCCGAGCCTCGCTTCAAAGATGATCGGTGATGAACCTGAAGCCAATCCTACAATCGCGGTTTCATTCACCTTTCAACATATCCCTTCTGAGGGCATCAAGCTTCCTGGTAATCAAATCGAACTCGAAGCCGAGCCGAGCCAGATGGTCGAACATTCGCTTGGATTCGGCGCGTTCAGCTGGACGGCCGTGAGTGCGAATGCGTTTCTGGATGGCGCGATCGATCAACTCATCTTCACCAGAGTCATCAAACACGCGGTCGAGCGCACACTCAATCGTCTGGCGGTCGACCTTCTTCAGCGCAAGCTCGCGTGCAAGCCTTGCTCTTCCTACGGGCCTTACGCTCAAACGATGGCTCGCGTAACTCTCGGCGAACTTGTCGTCGTTGACGTAGTCCATTTCCTTCAAGCGGCTGATGCAATCATCAACCAACCTTTGATTCGTCCACGGCAGTGACATTAGGCGCTCGCGCAACTGCGTCTCGGTTCGGGGACGCGCGGCAAGCATTCTCAACGCCGCAGCAGTAACTTTCTCTTCGTTTCGATCCCCGAGCTTGCCTGACCCGTCCGAGTCGGCGCGCTGCTCTTGCAAAGAGCGGGTATCCTCCGCGCCTCGGCGGGTTACCTTGTCACTTGCTCTGTACCTTCTAAAAGCCAATTGACGAACTGTTTGGTCTCGGGCTTGGTTGCATCCAGCGCGCCGGTCTTTCTTCGCGCGCGTTCCATGTCGTCGCGTCCCTGGTCGGCGGCCGACCTGACGCCTGAGACTCTTAATCGGAACTCGTCGGGATTGGTGGCTCCGTTGAGCGCCTCTTCGTATGTTATCAACCCGCGAGTGTACAGATCAAACAACGACTGATCGAACGTCTGCATCCCGTACTGCGACGTTCCTTGCGCGATGGCGTCCCGAATCATAGCCGTTTTCTCGGGGTGAATGATGCAATCGCGAATGTATGGTGTCACGATCATCACCTCGACTGCGGGTACGCGCCCCTGTATGGCCTCGGCCGCGCGAACAAGGCGCATGGAAATCACCGACTTGAGAACCCCCGCGAGCTGTAAGCGAATCGCGCGCTGTTGATGCGGCGGGAAGACCGAGACTATGCGGTTGATCGTTTCAGTCGCATCGAGCGTGTGCAGAGTTGACAAGACGAGGTGGCCGGTTTCTGCAGCGGTCATTGCGGTCTCGATCGTTTCGTAGTCGCGCATTTCCCCGACCAGTATGATGTCGGGGTCTTGCCTTAAGGCGCCTCGAAGCGCCTCGGAAAAGCTTCTGGTGTCGACGTCCACCTCTCGCTGGTTGACGTAAGACTTCTTGTCACGGTGGAGAAACTCGATCGGGTCTTCGATGGTGACAATGTGCCCGGTTCGCGTTCGATTCATGTAGTCGATCATCGCCGCAAGCGTGGTCGACTTACCGGAACCGGTCGAGCCGGTGACCAGCACCAACCCGCGATTCTCGTCGGCGATTTTCTCAATCACCGTTGGCAGCCGAAGCTCTTCGGTCGTTCGCACCGTTGTCGGGATGACCCTTAGCACCATGCCGACCGTGCCCCGTTGTTGAAAGATGTTGCAACGGAAGCGGCCGAGGCCGGAGACTCCGTATGCTATGTCGATTTCTGAGTTCTCGCCGAAGCGTTGCTTCTGGCGGTTGTTCATTATCGAGAAAGCCATATTGAGCGAGTCTTCGCCCGACAGCCTCTGTGCTTCGACCATCGGCTGAAGCTCGCCGTTGATCCGCATGAATGGAAAGCTGCCGGCTTTGATGTGAAGATCGGACGCGCCCTTACTGCACGCGATGGTGAGGAGTTGATCGATACTAGGTGACATTGGCGCTAGCCTCGCAAAGCTTGTCAGCTTAATTCTGGAATCGCGCGGGGACAGCCGCGACGTTTCGCGACTGGGGTTCCCCGGCCACAACAGTCAGTGGAGGAAGTCGGGGATCATTTTCAACTAAGAGGGCGTAGTCGGAGGCACAACCGGGGTGAAGCTCAGCGGCTCGTATTATAAGGGCAACGCAAATCCGCGGCAACAGTAATTAGGTTAGGGGATGACAACAAAATGCGGATCGCCTGCCAAGATACAAACGGCCCCATCGCCAGATTCGTTACCCGCTCCGGCCGGGTGTCGCGAACTTGATCTCGTTTCCGCCTGAAAGGAGGCGCACGATTCGGTAGCCTCCAAAACCCGTTGCCCTGTTGCCGTCGTATTCAAACTCGAAAACGCCACGCTCCCCCGGCGCAAGCTGAAGTGGCTTCACCGGGACCCTGCGAGGCTCCGGAGACGTTCCGTCTCCTCGCTCGAGCGACACCTCTACCTCCAGGTTGTTCAAGATCCCTTCAGAGATATTATCGACGGCGCCACGCGCCTTGACGATGTTCTTGTTAGCCTCGTTTCGAGCCGCGAAAACCCTTGCCTTCGGTTGCTCCATCGCGACAGGCAGGTTCGGATTGATTCCGCGTGCACGCTCAACCATCGCGTTCACCCATGAGTGGACTGACGGCACGAACAGATAGCTCGCGATTACTCCACCTAGCAGCAAGATCACCGATGCGAGGGTGATTGTTCCCCCGTGCCCTCCGCCGCCTTCAACGTCTCTGCCGTAATTTGAAAGCGAGCCGATTCCCATCTCGTCCCTCGGCTTAACCGGCGCACCAAGCACAAGCGGCGCGTGCGATCGTTCGGCCGGAAGACCCAACACCGATCCTGCGCGAACACGCATAGTGGCGGCGCCGCTCACTGCAGCGGGAGGAACGATAGGAGCTTCGACCTCGGCGGACGAGGCACCGGTATCTGTGAAGGCTTGGACGTCAGCGTGTTGCTCGCTCAGGGTCGGCGATGACGCCAGTATCCGGGTCCGACCCTCTGGCGGCGCCGGCTCAGTGATCGGCGGCTGCGCACGCCGCTGAACCGGCTCGATGGGTGGTGCCTCCAAGGGCTCACGGTGAACTATCTGGGTGATACCAGGCGGCTCGAACTGCTCAGGCCGCGAATGTGAATCGACGCGGGCAGCCCCTAGCAGTTCAGTTTTGGGCGGAGGCTTCGCGGGCCCGGCGGTATCGTGCGACGCTGAAGCCTGCGCAGGTTCGCCCCACCCGTCCGCCGGCCTTTGTTCGACTCCTAAACGCTGTGTAACAGCGGGAACCTCCTGTTCAGGCATCTCGAGCCCCACCCAAATATCATCATCGAAGAGAATCGACTCAGTGATCACGTCGCTCGCGGTGCTTTCTTGTTGCTTCTCGCTTGAAAGAACCTCTGTTGGGACCCGGGTGATCTCCGCGTCTGGCGCTGAGCTGATGACCGCTGACGCCACGTCGCTCGCAATGCTTTCTGCTTCGTTTTTCGCGCTTGAAAGGATCACGGTTTGGCGTTGGGTGATCTTCGTGTCTGGTGCAGATGCGAGCGTTACTGGCATTCCGTCGCTCTGCAGCTGTTGCGTCAAAGGTCCCGCCAATACTGGCGGCTGAGGCTCGGCCGCTGCCGGTATCGGAGCAGGTTCTGCAACGGCGTGGCTCTCGGCCTCCAGTTCCTCGTTCTCAGTCACGTCACTCGAGACCGCGCCTTCTGCCTCTACCTGCGAATCCCATTGTGCTCGATCCGCCGAGGGCACGCTCGGTGCGAACAGGCTTTGTTCGGGCCGGTCCCACTCGTCCTGCAACTCTCTCTCGGTTCTCTTGTATCGGCGGAAAAAATAAACAAGCAGCGAAACGCCCATTATAAATACAAGAACCGCCGCCACCATCGCAGCCTTTGAAAGCGGGCGCGACTCTTGCACTTGAATCAAGATCAACAGTGCCAAACTCATGGTTCCCAAAAACTTTGTTTCCTCTCTATATTTCTGCTGATGCCGCGGTCACCGGCACTGATTCGCCGATCGCGGCGAGCGCTTCAACAATGATCGCCTCTTCGCCCGGAGCTACGGTGCGCAAGTCGATCAGTACGCGACCGCGTTCGGTGCGTGCGATGATCGGAACCGCGTGGCGCCGAAGCCGTTCTTCCAGCGAAGCGGCCGACAACTCGATGTCTTCGACCGCGACCAGGATCGTCGGAAGCATCACATCCGGGGCAGAGCCTCCTCCAATAACCGATTCGCCATCTTCACACAAAGCTGTGACGCGGCCGTTTGTACGTGACTCGACCGCTTTACTGAAGCCCGCCGCCCGCTCTTCAATCTCATCTCTCGAAGCTGTGATCGCCCGGATGACCGGAACATCCGACTCCGCCGCCCCGCGTTCGTAAAGCCTCAGCGTCGCCTCAAGCGCCGCGTAAGTCAGCTTGTCCACCCGAAGCGCGCGCATCAACGGGTTCTTTCGCACTCGGACGATGATGTCGTGAGAGCCGGCGATGATTCCCGCTTGCGGGCCACCCAACATCTTGTCGCCGCTGAAAGAGACTATGGAGATTCCAGCCTCCAGCGATTTCCTGACGATCGGCTCACCGGAAACGCCGTAAGGCGAAAGGTCGATCAGACATCCTGAACCCAAATCCTCGAACGAGGGGATGCCCGCACGCCTGGCAAGCTCAGCGATCTCGAGGACCGAGGGCCGCTCGGTGAAACCGATTATCCGATAGTTCGATGGATGCACTCTAAGAATGAGCTTCGTTTGCTCGTTGATGGCGCGCTCGTAGTCAGATATGCGCGTTCGATTGGTCGTTCCGACCTCGCGCAAGCGCGCGCCGCTCTTTTCCATCACCTCCGGTATTCGAAAGCTCCCGCCAATCTCGATCAACTCGCCGCGTGATACGATCACTTCGCCGCCTTCAGCAAGGGTGTTCAGCACAAGCATCACGGCTGCGGCGTTGTTGTTAACGACAGTGGCGGCTTCGCTTGCGGCCAGCCGCGCGAGTAACTCCTGACAGTGCGATTCGCGATGTCCGCGAGCGCCCGGGCCGAGGTCATATTCGAGGTTAGAGTAATGTGAGGCCACATCGGCGAGTGCTTCGATTGCGGCCTGCGCAAGCGGCGCGCGACCGAGGTTCGTGTGGATTATGACACCGGTGGCGTTGATCACCCGCCGAAGCGACGGAGCGGCGAGATTTGCCGCGCGCGCTTCGAGTCGCCGCTCGATCTCGGCGGTCAAGGACTGAGAACCGAGAGCAGGGGATTGAGGGCTGCTCCCGTCTCCGCGCGTCACTTCTGCTTTCTGATTGCCTGCTCCGGACATCTCCTCTCGTATCTCATCAGTGATGTCGCGCAGCAAGTCTCGCACGCGGTCGCGGCTCAGTTGCGTCGACAGCCGCTCGGCCACTTCGCGGGCAAGCAGCCGCTCAATCGACGGCAGCGATCTGAGCAGTTCTTTGGGCATGTGATTTCTGTTGACACCCCTCAGTGCCTACCGTACATTCTAGCACAACCCCCACCGCCCCAACATAAGTCATCGAAGTCGAGACTCACCCGTATGGATGCAAAAGTAGTCAACCCGATAGATCAGGATTTGGATCGCCTCGAGCAAGAGATCCGGCGGTTAAAGGTTGAGTACGACATCTTCTTCAACGGTGGAACTGTTCGCCCGCCTTACGAAACCAAGGGCCGTGTCGAAACCGCCATCAAGCGTATATACGACATGCGCGGAATGTCTTTTGGTCAGCGGTTCAGATACAACAGTCTGGTTGCCCGCTATAACGTCATGCGTGAGCTATGGCGGCGGCAAACGCAGGCGCGTGAGGAGAGCGGCCGGCCTCCTACGGTCGAAGCTCATACGGCGCTTCGCGAACACACTACGGTGATACGCTGCTACGACCCGATTCAAGAGCCGGAGAAAGTCAGCGAGCTTTATGACCATCTGATCGCGGCCAAGCGGGAGTGCGGTGAAAGAATCGGCGCGCTCAGCCTGGAGGTGTTCACTCAGTTCCTCACTTCACGGGCTTACAACATCAAGAGCCATCTGGCGACGACTGCAGTGGACTTTGTTGTGGGGGTGCAGAACGGCAGAGTGAAGTTCTCTGCTCGCGCGGCGGGGCCTCAGGAATCGGCTTGACCGAGCACCAGACAGTTATTCAGGGCCTTGTGCCCGCCGTTTCTGGGGCAGGAACTGAGCAAGGGTCGGAGGTCAGCTGAACCAATTGAAAAGAAACGCCCCGCTCCGTAGAACAGGGCCACATGCGAGCATAATTCTTGCGCCTGATCTAACTGTTTAGAGCCTCTTGACGGCTTCGGCCTGCGGTCCTTTTGGGCCGTCGACTACTTCGAACTCCACAGTCTCACCTTGCTTCAAAGACTTGTAGCCTTCTTCCTGAATAGCCGAATAGTGCACGAACACGTCGATCCCATCCGGCTGCTCGATAAAGCCATAGCCCTTGGCGTTGCTAAACCATTTGACCTTGCCTTGTGATGTTGACATTCTGAGAGTCCTCCTCGAAGTGTTTCAATGTTTTTCGCCTTACACTCATTCACCCGTGGCGTGCGACTGCGGTCGCTACACCCTTCAGCAGGCCGTCGCTGCGACGCTCGCGGCGAATCCCTGAGCGCGCGACGCCGAAAAAGCGGGCTCGCAATCAGCGAGCTTCGCTTTGGCGGCTTTCAAGCTTTCACGGTGTGCGCTCAAGCCTTTTCCCGACCGCTCTGAGTGAATGTTTAGTGCTTATTACGCGAAGTGGGCCGCATACTAGCGCAACGGCTATTCAGTGTCAAGAAGAACGTCGCGACAGAAGAACGTCGCGCAGAAGAACGTCGCGCAGAAGAACGTCGCGCAATGTCACGCAAGACATCTCTGGTTCGTTGGGGCCAGATAAGAGATCAATACCGAGGCTCCTTGTTACTCTCACGGGCCGTTGCTAACATCGCCGCGTGAAGAGGGCTCATGCGCCGCTGCGGCTGATTCCGGCGATTGTCGGGCCGACCGCATCGGGCAAAAGCGAGCTGGGACTCCAGCTCGCGCTTGCCTCCAACGGCGAGATCATCAACCTGGATTCGGTTCAGGTCTATCACGGCATCTACATCGCCACCGCCAAGGTGCCGCCCTCCGGGCGCCGCGGAGTGCTTCATCACCTGATCGACAGCGCGGAGCCCACCGAGAACTTCACCGCAGGCGACTATGCTCAAGTGGCCGCGAAAACGATCCGCGAGGTCGAAGCGCGCGGGCACACCCCGATGCTGGTAGGCGGCTCTGGTTTCTACCTGCGGGCACTGGTCAGGCCGCTATTCGAAGGACCCAGGACAAACCTCGAGCTTCGCGACCGCCTCGTAAGCTTGCGGGATCAGCGCGGTGCGGATCACCTTCACCGAGTTCTCAAACGCGTCGACCCTCACGCCGCAAGAACGATCAGCCCGCGCGATTGGTCTCGAACCATGCGCGCCCTGGAAGTCTACTTCCAGACCGGGCGGCGAATCTCCGAAGTGAAATCCGAGGTTCCCTCGCCTCCGGAATTCGCCGCGCGCATTCGGGTGATCGCCCTCAACCCGCCGCGCGAGGAGTTGTATGCGAAGATCAACGCGCGTGCCGATCGAATGTTTGTGAGCGGACTGGTCGAAGAGGTTGAATCACTGATCGCCTCAGGAGTACCGGCGTCTGCAAAGGCTTTCGGAGCACACGGCTACCGGCGCGTTGTGGAATACCTGGAGGGGAAGCGTTCACGCCAAGACGCGTTGAACCAGATGAAGCTGGACACGCGGCACTACGCAAAGCGGCAACTCACCTGGTGGCGCGCGTGGCCCGATGTCAAGTGGATCAATCGATTCGGAGATGAAAAAGATGCTCTTGAAGAGGCGAGAGAGTATCTGCAAGCCTCGGCTGAAACGGTGAACGAGGAGTTCTGAAAGCGTAGAGCCTCACGGCTTCACCCGTTTAAGATCTCGCGGATCGACTCATCCAATCCATAGGCCTCTAACTCCGTTTGCTGTCGGCTCAATAACCATCGCAGTGCGTCTGAGACTCCCCCGCGCACGCGCGACGGCTGCGCACTCGCCTGAGCCACTCCGTCAACCGCGAGCTTTAGCGCCTTGGTCAGCCCCTCGACAAACTCACCTGGCTTGACGTGCCCGACGAAGGCTATTTCTCCCGCGAGGTACTCGAACTCGGGCCCGAACGGATCGAGAAACGGATAACGGTCCGCCACTTTCAGCTGCCCGGCGCGTAGATGAATCGGAAACGTGCTTTGGTGCTCGACGGACTCGATGGCATCCTCGACCGTCCTGGCGATCTCCGCCATCAGCCGTTTCACCTCAGCCATCACCTCATCCTCGCTGGCTTGTTGCAAGTCCGCAGCCGCTTTGAAGTCGTCGCGCACAAGCAAGAGATCGTCGTCCGCGCGAGGGACTTCACGATTGCCGGGAGCCGTTGCCTCCGCCGGGCCCGAGCCG
Organism: Blastocatellia bacterium; assembly: GCA_049273855.1. Classification (GTDB taxonomy): domain Bacteria; phylum Acidobacteriota; class Blastocatellia; order UBA7656; family UBA7656; genus Onstottus_B. The sequence continues at coordinate 15,366 of JBASRN010000237.1, read as the reverse complement.
AACAAGGCATCTTGAGTCTCGGCCGGCGAATCTTGCTTCGAAGCTTCGCCAGGTCCCTCCTCCAGCTCTGGCTCGCGCGCCAGTCCCAACACCGCGAACCTAGCTTTCTCCAGTTCTTCGGGACTTTCCTGGACAGGATCGCGAGGCGACTTGACCTCAGGCTCCGCCTCCTCGTTCAGACCGAGACTTGGCTCCTCAACCGACAGCAACTGAAAAGCCGCTTTTGCCTCCATCACGGCTCGGGCGACTTCATCTTGAGGGTCTGATTCGGCGTGTTCCTGTCCGAAAGTCGAGGGTGCGTGTGTGTTCAGGCTTTCACGCGCCAGCCCCGGTGGCTCGATCCATTGATGCTCGGAGGGCGAAACCTCGCGTTCGGAATCGTCCAAGCTCTTGTAGTACACATCGAACGTTCCTCCCGAGCGGCTGAACTCGTCAACAAGACTGCGCAGTTCCGCGTTCTGCAACAGGTCAACACTGTTGATCTCGGCTTCGGGCCGCTCCCCGTCCGAGGTCATCACAACGCAGCGGTCGCCGTTCAGATGAATCAGCCCGCACAGCCCGCTCGCAGAATCGATTTCGACAAACCATTGCCGATCGGGTTCGCGCCCGAGTTTGGAGAGCATCCTTTCAAGGTCGGCAAATTCGGAACTCAGCCGAGCGTAGAGCGGTTGAGAGTGTATTCGTCCAGCGATCGCGCTGGAGGTCGCCAGCGAATAGTTGTAAACAGAGACGCGGCCGCGCTCTTGTCTTGCTCTCGCCGCAAGGTCCGCAACCGCGGGCTGGAGAAGCGACCCCGCGCCGCCGTTTTCGGTCTCCTCGCTTAGCCGAGTTTCAACCGAAGCCGTCACTTCGCCTCGCGAGATGATGACGTGACTGTCGGTGTCGCGCAGCACTACTTCGACCACGCCTGTGAAACCGCCTTCACACAAATCGGCGACAAGCGCATCTATAAGCACGTAGCTCGTCGCGAGGTTCTCGTGAATCGCTTTTCCCTTGGGTATGAACATGCCACCGGCCACTAATTTTTCACGGGCGATTTGAATCTTCCCTTCTTGATGCCTTCGATGATTCGAGTCGCCTGATTGCGCGCGATCAATGGTTGCGTGTCGTCGCCCGCGATCTCACGAAGCGGCGCCAGCATTCTCAAGGGCTCAGCCAGTCTTTCGAGCCTTAAATCGTTTTCAAGCGCGTCGAGACGGCCCGGCAGATCCAGCGGTTGATACTGCTGCGCAGTTTCCATGTCAAATACGTGCATCTCCTGAGTCGCGATGCCGCGAAATATGTCCGCCAGCTCACGAATCTCGGGCTTGAGCGTGAAGTTGAAACGGACCTTGCGTGAGCGTTCGCCTTCCCGCACCGAAAGACTGATCCATCCGAGATGCGAAAAGTCCTTCTTGTCTTGATACTCGGCGTCCGACGTCAGAAAACTCGACGTTTCGCACAGTTGGCGAATCCGAGCAAATGTGGCCGGCATCAACTTGAACTTGAGACCGAGCAACTCGTCGGATTCGCCGCGCTTGAAGCGTAGCTCGCCGCTACTGTCCGGCCTCAAATCGATTTCCATCAGCGGCACGTAGAAGCGCGGGTTCTCGAATTTGTAGGCGAAGCTCATGCCGTCGGGTGTGGTTTCGCCCGCGCCGTTTTGAGCAGCCGCGTGATCGCAGAAGCTTGCGGCGATCAACAGCGTCAAAAACCGAAATGAAAGCCGTGCTGCGCTCATATTACAAGTACAAAGCTTAAACAGGGACGGCCGCGCGCACAAGACCCCCGCGGGCCCTCCTCGCGCATCCATCCCTGTTTGAGCCTTCACTACTCGAACTTGACCGAGACCAGCTTCGACACGCCTAGCTGTTCCATGGTGACGCCATACAACGCGCGCGCTGCTTCCATCGTGCGCTTGTTGTGAGTGATGACCAGGAATTGAGTGTCGCGGCTCATCTCGACCACCTTCTCCGAGAACCGTCCAACGTTCACCTCGTCGAGCGGCGCATCGACTTCGTCGAGAATGCAGAAAGGCGAGGGCCGGTATTGGAAGATCGCAAGCACAAGTGCGATCGCTGCCATCGCTTTCTCGCCGCCCGATAGCAGCAACACGTTTTGCAAACGTTTGCCCGGCGGTTGCGCTATGAGGTCGATGCCAGACTCGAGCACATCGTCTTCGTCGATCAGGATCATCTCGCCGCGTCCGCCGCCAAACAGCTCAACGAACATCTGCTGGAAGTTTTCATTGATATGGGTAAACGCGTGCCGGAAGCGCTCGCGGGAGCGCCGGCGAATTTCGGCCAGTGCTTCCTCTGTCATTCGTATCGAGTCGAGTATGTCGCGGCGTTGTTCGCTCAGGAACTTGAAGCGCTGTTCGGATTCTTCAAGCTCTTCAAGCGCCATCATATTCACCGGCCCAATCTCATCGAGCTTGCGACGCAACTCGTCCAGGCGGGCCTTTGAAGCCTCTATATCGGTGGCCGATTGGTGCTCACCGCCGAGTTCGCGCGCATCGGTGGTCGGTGGCGGTTGGTCAACGGTCGGTTGGTGCCCTTCGGCAAGCGCGTCTGATTCCTGATCGTATTCGTCCTGGGCACCGGCCAGCGGCCACCGTCCGCTGATCTCAACACTGGTCACGACGTCTTCCAGCGACATCGCAAGCTCGGAGAGGCACATACGCCCAAGATGCCCCGTTTCAGATTCGATCCTTGCTCGTTCGACTTCGAACTGGCCGCGCCGGTCATGGGCTGCCGACGCCGCCTGCCGCATCTCGCTCAGCAAGCTTTCAAGCTCATCGGCGCGTGCGCGCGCCGATTGAAGCTCCCCGCTCGCTGCGTTTATGCCTTCGTCAAGCGACGCGCGTTCGGCCCCGAAAAGCGCGAGCGCGCTTTCGGCTTCCGCTCGTGAGGTAGTCAACTCCTCGATCCGGCCGTGGCTCTCATACAACTCGAGCCGGTTGCGATTGATTCGCGAGTTCAGCTCCTCGGTCTCACCTTCGATCCGTCGCATTTCCGCCCGCGCCGCGTGTAACCGCTCGCCGAGCGCCGCCGCCGAAGCGCGAGCGCCGGACAATTGCTCAGAAAGCTGCTCCGCGCCAACACGCATTTGGGCAAGTGACGATTGAGCTTCGTCGAGCGATGCTTGCACACTCTGTCGCGACGCTTCGGCCGCCGCAAGATCCGATACGAGTTGCTCGCTGCGGGCCTCATGCTCTCGCCGTTCCTCGCCGGTTTGCTCCAACTCGATCTCGACGACTCGCACGTGCTGTTGGGCGCGTTCCAGGTCGCGGGCAAGCCCCTCGAGTTGAGAACTTCGCGCCGCTGCGCTCTTCTCGTGCTCACGAAGCTCGGCGTCCAGGGTCGCCGCATCGCCTTCCATCCCTTCAAGTCTTCGCTCGACGCGGTCCATGTCGCCGGTGAACCGCGTCTGCTCAAAGCCCAGCGCTTCACTCTGAAGTCGCAATTCCTTGATCTCGCGCTTCAGACCGAGCAGCGAGGTGCCTCGCTGGCCCGCTTGCGCGCCGGTGACGATCAATCGTCCGTTGATAACCATCTCGCCGTCGGACGTAACATAGATTCGGGACTGGTTCTCTATGGAAAGCTGGAGCGCGGCTTCGAGGTCGGGCACCACTGCGGCGCCGCACTTGTCGGGAAAAGCGTGCTCTACCACTGTCTTGATTTCCGGCCTTAGCCCCAGCAAATCGATCGCGCGAAGCACTTCGAGATGGAACTGCAGAGTCGGTTGCTCAGCCGTGGGGTCAAATCCTCGGCCCCTCTCGTCAACTTCAAAGACTGAGCCCCGGCCCCAATCGCCGCGACTCTCTTCGTCGCCGTGCTCCCGCCTGTCGTCGTCCTCTCGGCCTTCAGAATCCGAACCGTCTTCCTCTCCGCCGTGCAAGCCGACCACCAGGAAGGCGCCGCGGCCCAGTTCTTCGGTCTTGATGTAGTCGACGCCGGCCAGCGCATCGTCGATCGTCGGAACCAGAACGGATTGCAGCTCGCGTCCGAACAGACTCTCGACCAGCGCCTCGTACTGCTTGTCGACTTCGACGAAATCGGCGAGCGTGCCAAGCGCGTTTATCCGAGCGGCTTGCTCAGGCGAAAGCACCTGTTGAACTGCGTCCGAGTAGTAAGCCCGGTGAGCGTCGAGGTCTTCGAGCGACGCAAGCCGGTGCTGGGCAGCATTGCGTTCAGCCTGCGTCGTCTCAATCTCCCTGCGAAGCGCGGTGCGTTCATCGCGAAGCGTGATCACTTCAGCCGCTCGCTCCGCAATTCGTCCGGTCAGCTCTCTCAACCGAACGCGGCCGTCCTCGGCTTCGCTTTGGACTCGCGAGTGCTCGCTTGCCGCTTCGCCGCGGCGGGCAGAAGCGCGTTCGAACTCCGCTTGAAGGTTCGACTGCTTCAAATCCAGCCGGTTAAGGGTATCCTGGAGGCTAGCCCCAAAGTTCCGAAGCCGCTCGGTTGCTCCGATCTCCGCAACCATCCGCTGGCGCAGCGCTTCGATTGCTGCGTCGGCCGCACGCAGTTGCGAAAGCCCGGCCTGATACTCGCCCTCGCGAGCCAACAACCCGGCTTGCGCTTCGGCGAGTTCCGCCTCGAGCGCGCGAAGGCTTTCGCCGCGCCGCTTTGCCTCTTCGTCGAGCATCAAAAGCCGCGAATCAAAGGTTTGCTGATCGCGATTGAGTTCTTCGATGCGCGCGCCGAGTTCCTTGAGCTGCTGTTCCTCGAATGCGCGGCGATTGCGCGAGCGGTCAGCTTCAAGCTCAAGGGCCGACGCCTGCTCACGCAACCCCGCCAGACGATCTTCCGCAGAACGCGCGTGAGCCGAAACACCGCGATGCTCGGTTTCCCGCTCGGTAAGTTGCGAGTCGAGGTCGTCTTGGGTGCGCCCGGCCTCTTCGAGGTCGCGGCCGACTCGCTCGATCGCTTCGCTGAGCCGATAGTAATCCGCGGTGAACACAACCTTCATGAGCGAGCGCATCTCTTCGCGCAACCGGCGGTGGCGCCGTGCCTTTTGCGCCTGGCGTTTGAGGCTGTTCACCTGTCGCTCGATCTCGCTGATGATGTCGTTCAGCCGCGTGAGGTTTTGCTTGGCCGATTCAAGCTTGAGCTCAGCAGCGCGCTTTCGGGATTTGAACTTGGTGATGCCGGCGGCTTCTTCGATCAGTCCGCGCCGATCCAATGGCTTTGAGGAAAGTATCTGACCGATACGGCCTTGTTCAATGATGGCATAGTGCGCGCCTCCCAAGCCGGTTCCCGCGAACAGATCTTGAACGTCGCGCAGGAGGCACGGCCGGCCGTTCATCAGGTAGTCGCTGTCGCCCGTTCGATACAGCCTTCGGCCGACAATCACGCGCTCGCCCGCCGAGATCGCGACCCTGAGTCGTTTTGGCGGGCGTGGCGAGCGGCGCTTCTTCGCCTGCTTCTCATCGCTTTCCGCGCCTGTGTCTGTTGGTTCTGGTTGAAACTCAAGTTGAGAGAGTGGTAAATCGCTTCGGATTTCGGCCGAGAGCACGTCGGGCGTTGATATTGTTTCGGTGTTCTGATCTGAACCCGCGAGCGCAACTTCATCTGTCTGGGCGAGCGGTTCGACTGTGTGATTGGAAGCTTCGGACGATGCGTCCTCTGAAGGACCTGCGGTCTGGTCCTCCGGCGTCGCAAGCTCGTCGACCAGGGAGCGCGCCGAATCGGCAGCTCGCTGAGCGTTTGTGAGCGCCTGATCGAACTCCTGTTCGTCGCCGTTGGAGGCCTCATCGGAGTCGCGAGCGGCGATGTCTTCGATGGCGACCATGGTAAGCAGGACTTCAGCCAGGCCGGTGGGTTTGCGGTCGCGCGTGCCGTTGAAGATAACGTCTTCCATCTTGCCGCCGCGCAGGTTTTTGGCGGACTGCTCGCCCAGCACCCAAGAGATGGCTTCGGCGATGTTGCTTTTGCCGCAGCCGTTCGGCCCTACGACGCCGGTTATCCCTTCGCCGAAGACAAGCGTGGTTCTGTCCGCGAAAGACTTAAACCCGGTGATCTCGAGTTTCTCGAGTCTGAACATTCAAAACTCCGTGGCTTAAAGGCCACAATGAATAGTGCTATGAAAACGACCTGGCCCACTATAGTGTAGAGCATTGGCTCTGTCAAACTTTATGGTTTAGACATTATAACTGCTGAGCATATGACGGGTATAATCTGATTTTCCGGCCAACGGTTCGCAAGTCGATATGTCAGGGACGCTTTACATCGTCGCAACGCCAATCGGCAATCTCGAAGACATCACTCTTCGGGCGCTTAGGATTCTGAGGGAAGTCGATCTGATCGCCTGCGAAGACACCCGACACACTCGCAAGCTCCTCTCTCACTATCAGATCTCCAGGCCGGTCATAAGCTACCACGAGCACAACGAGCGCGAGCGCACAGTCGAACTTCTCGCCAGGCTCGGGGCAGGCGGGAACGTCGCGCTGGTCTCGGATGCGGGCACGCCGCTGGTCTCGGACCCTGGACTTCGCATTGTCCAGGAGGCTATCGAGCGAGGAATACCGGTTGTTCCGATTCCCGGAGCCTCCGCGCTCACTGCGGCGATTGCAGCATCTGGACTCCCAACGGATCAGTTTATCTTCGCCGGCTTTTTACCGTCGAAGCGAACGGCGCGGCGCGCCAGATTAAGTGAGCTTGGAGCGCTGCCGATGACGATTGTCTTTTACGAAGCGCCGCATCGCATCAAGCAAGCGCTTGCCGATGCACTCGAATTGCTTGGGCACCGCAGAGTCGTAGTGGCGCGCGAGTTGACAAAGATCCACGAGGAATTCATCAGAGCCAATTTGTCCGAAGTTGAGCTTCCCGACCTGACGCGCGGCGAGATAGTGTTGCTAATTGGACCGCCGACTGACACGACGGCCGGCCAGGTGCAAGCAAACCGATCACTGCAGAAAGACGTCGAAGAGCTTATCCGCGTTGAAAACATCGATCAGAAGTCGGCGCTCAAGCGTGTTGCCCGCGCGCGCGGGATTAGCAAAAGCGACGCGTATCGGCAGATGCTATATGAACGCGACGCCGGGCGCGACGATAAGCGCTAGGGGGTGATGATAATGAACATCCGCTTTCTAGCTTCCACAACCGGAGGCTATCTTACGGTTCTGCGATCTTTCGTGAACCTCACTTCACTCAGAGCTGCCCGGCTGCAATCCCCGCGAAGCGTGTTCTCCGCGTTTTTATTGACCGTGCTATTTCTAACTCATTTTGCGCTCGGCTTTGCTCAAAGCGGTTCAGGTGGGGCGCGATCGAGCGGGCGGGACTACGCAGTCAACCTGACATTCGGCGCCTACCAGTACGACGCCGCGCGCTCGCCTGCGATGGAAGAAATCACCCGCCTGGCAAGCACCGCTTCGACGGCGCAGGAAGAAATCGCTTACGTGAAGGAGAAACACAGGCTTGAAGACATTGCGGTGCGTCACGTGCGCTCCGTAGGACTGCGCTCGAGCGAAAGCTTCAGCGATGCGGTGCTACTCGGCCCGGAGTACATGGTCTTCTCGGTCACTCCACGGGAGGTAGTGCGTGGGTTCATGAAGCTCGACGTGCGAGTAAGGTACGCAACCGAAACCCTGCTCGACTTGAAGGGTGTCGAACTGGACAACTTCGAGACCGTCCTGTTGCGAGGCGGCAAGGGAATGTTCGGCGTGAAGTACTTTGTCGGAGCGGGCGGCAGTCAGGATAGCGTGCCCGCCGAGCGCACGTTGCTGGTGTCGGTCACGCCTGAGATCGTGCCGGCCGCCAACCTTCGCAACAGGCCTCAGGAGCTGTCTCGCCCGGTCGACGAGTACGGGGGGCCGGTGAAGATGTCAGAAGCGGATCGCTTTACACCGCCTGTCCCACTCGAACGAGTCGCGCCGAAGTTCGAGGCCATGCGCGTCGTGAAAGGCTCGGTGTTGTTAGGCGGAATCGTGACACCGGAAGGGAAAGTCGAAAACGTGCGTGTGCTGCGTTCGCTCGACGCAGTGATTGACGAACGTGCTATCGATGCGTTTCGCCGGTATCGCTTTTCGCCTGCTCTGCTGAACGGCAAACCGGTTCACGCGACCTATCGTGAGGAAATGACGTTTGCGCCCCCTCCGCCTTCGATTCTCGAGATGGAAGCGGAACAGCGAAAGCAACGAGAGCTTGAGAGGGAAAAAGAGAAGCAGCGGCGTAGGAAACCGTGAGGAGTAATGCCAGGGGAGAGGAGAACGGAGAAGAGGATAAAAGGGGAAGAGGGGAAGAGGGGAAGGGGCATCTCCCATTCTCCTCTTCCCCTCTTCTCCCCTCGGTCTACTTGTAGCGAACCCAGTACGGAACGTGAAGCGTCTGGCCGAGAGGGTCGGTGATGTTCACGTAGCCCGTGTAGTCGCGCTTCTCCGCCTTCTTCTTCTTCTTCAAAAAGATCGAAAACGTGACGGAGCGCGTTTGGCCCGCCTCAAGCGTCACAGAGTTGGACGACACTGCCACCACGAGAGGTGACACTGAGTTTTCCAGTTGCTGCACGCTGAGGTTGAACGTTTTCTGTTCGCTGGTGACGTTGGTGAGGGATAAGCCGGCCGTAAGCGTCTGGTTTTTCATTCTCTTCTTGATCCCCAGGCTCAAGCTCGACGGAGAGAACGTCGCTGTGACAGCCGCGGCACGCGCCAAATCCACTCGGCCAGCGCCCTGGGCGAGCACCGGGGCTCGCGCTGTCCTGTTCACATCGGTGAAAACGTCAATCAAAGCCGAGTTCATCAGGGCCGACTTGACCTGCGCGACACTGAAGTTGGGGTGGAGTTGCTTGATCAGCGCGGCGGCGCCCGCGACATGTGGGGCAGCCTGGCTCGTGCCGCTTACCGCAGCGAACCCGCTTGGGTCTGACACGCCGAGGTTGTTGGGCGTGGTGATTGCGGCGGAGTAGATGATCTCGCCCGGCGCGGTTACGTCCGGTTTTAACCCATTGATCGTAGAGGGTCCACGTGAGCTAAAACTCGCTAACACATCCGCGGTGGCGCTGCCGGTCCCAAACGGTTCGATGGTGAGAATCGCGCCAGGATTCGCAGCCACAAAATCGCGAAGCGCCAGCCCTGCGCTTCGAGCCACGAACACCGAAGGAATGTTCGTTCCGCTCACCTCCATGTTGAGGATGTTGTCGCCTCCGTCCACGCCCTCGGAGAGGTCCTTGTTGAAGATGATCACCGCTCTAGCGCCCGCATTGGCTGCATTACCAACCTTGTCTGTAAATGAGCAAATGCCTCGCTCGATTAAGGCGACTTTGCCGTTTAACGAACCGGGAGTGAGCAAGCTGCAACCTCGACCCGGGGGGTCCGCGTAAACATAGGCCACCCCGGTCAGGCTGTCTCCGACCGCTACCGAGTTGCCGGTCGATGCACCTATCTTCACCAGCGTGGCCGTAACCGGAGCGGGTTGGTTGACCGTAATGACTGGTCCAACTATGTGGGCGTTGCTTGCCGCCGCAACCGTTATCGCCGAAGGCGAGATGCCAGGCGACCCGACAGTCATTTCATCGTCGACGCCACCATTTCCCTCGTTACCTGCCGAGAGAACCACGATCCTGGCGTTCACATTTACCGCAGTCTCAACCGCGTTTTCTAGAAACCCGAGTGTGGCATTGGGTGGGCCGCCAAGACTTAGGTTTATCACGTCGAAACCATCGGCTGCCGCTTCCTCAAGACCAAGCGCTACCAAGTCTTCCAATCCGCTGCCCTCGCGGTCGAGCACGCGATAGTTTCCGAGATAAGCGTGAGGCGCAACCCCCGAAAGCGCGGCCAACGGGGAGAGCGTCCCCGCGTTTCCGGCCGCGATTCCAGCTACGTTCGAGCCGTGCCCGTTCTCATCCTGCGCCGTGGCGATGCCCTCCACGAACGACTTTGCGACGATTACTTTGTTGTTGGTGAGAGCCTCGTTGAAGTTGTTTGCGCGCGGAAACCCGGGGGGCGCTGTGTAGCCTGCGCCTGAGAACAACGGGTTTGTTATGTCTATGCCGGTGTCGAGAATAGCTATCTTCATCCCCTCCCCGTTCGCCGCCCCGGCAACGTTCTGCCAGACCGCGGGCGCGTTGATGAGAGGTACGCTCGTGTCAATCGAGGCGTGATACCTGCGGTTGAGCTGAACTCGCTTAACACCAGGCAGCGCGGTGATAGCCGCGATCTCACTTGCGCCGGCCTCGATCGAGACCGCGTTGGCAAGCTTGCGAAGGCGCGTGCGCTCTCGAACGCCCGGCGATACCAGCGCCGCCCGCGACATGAAATCTTGTTGCTCGACTTCAAGTCGCGATTCGTAAGCTCTCGCTGACGGTGCCTCGAAGTCGATGCCTCGCCGAGGCAGGCGAACCGCGGCTCTTTCGTGCACTGCCACCGGCTCGCTCTCAAGCTCAACGATGACCTTGACCTGGCCCGTGAAATCTTGTGTCCTTCGGGCAGCCGCCCCCGCGCCGTCGCTAACCCTGACCTGCGCTCGAGCCCCGCCGAGCAACCCGTTCGACACTTGCAGGGCAAGCGCCAGCACCACCAGCGCTACTATAGAAGACCTTCTTTTCATAACGAGCCTAATCCCTTACTTCCTAATCTGGCTGTTGAACTTCGCATGCTTCGGGCTAGATCTCGCCGTGCTACGCCCGCCATATTGGCGCGCTGGTTTGATCTGAGAACTGGGGACGGGGCGCCCAAAAGCGGGTTACAGCTTAGCACAACTCTCGGCGCTCTGTCCCGGCCAGCCTGTGAGGGTTCGCGGAGCAACTGGACACTAGCAAGTGAGCCAAACTCGAACGCCGTCCTTGCCGGGTACCTGGGGTAAAAACGCTGCGCCAGTCGAAGAGTTCGCAATATTTAGACGCGAGCTCGGCATTTAGAGTCTGACTATTTTGGCCTCGTGCTCGGGCATTCCGAGCTTGCGAGTCACGTTGCGAGTGTCCACCACCAGTGGTGCAAGCTTCAGCACGCGGCCGTAGTCCACCTTAGAGTGATCGGTCACGATCACCGCGCAGTCGCATTGCGAGAGCGCTTCGTCGGTCAGTTCAACGCCGGAGAGCGAGCCCGTTCCATCAATCGTCATCTCGGGGATAAATGGATCGTGATAGCTGACTGCCGCGCCCTTTCGCTGCAACTGCTCGACGATGCCAAGCGCCGGCGACTCACGAACGTCGTTGATGTCTCGCTTGTAGGCCACTCCGATCACCAGCACGCGGGCGTTCTTTAGGGCTTTGCGATGTTCGTTCAAGCTATCCTGCACAAGCTGGACGACGTACTGAGGCATATGCGAATTCACTTCTTCGGCCAGGCTTATGAATCGGGCTTCGAAGCCGTGCAGCCGGGCTTTCCACGAAAGGTAGTGAGGATCGAGAGGAATGCAGTGCCCGCCGATGCCCGGACCCGGATAGAAGGCCATGAAACCGAACGGCTTGGTCGCCGCCGCCTCGATCACTTCCCACGAATCTATGCCCAGGTGATAGCAGAGCTGCGCCATCTCGTTCACCAATCCGATATTCACCGAGCGAAACGTATTCTCGAGGAGCTTGGTCGTCTCGGCGACTCGCGCGCTCGAAACCTTGTGGACTCGCTCGACTATGGTCTGGTAGAGCGCCGCGGCTATCTCGGTGGACATCGCCGTCACGCCGCCGACCACTTTCGGGATGTTGTGAGTTTGAAACTGCGGGTTGCCCGGATCGACTCGCTCGGGCGAAAAAGCGAGATAAAAATCTTTGTCGAGCTTGAGCCCTGTTTCTTCGAACATTAGGAGCAATACTTCATCGGTCGTGCCCGGATATGTCGTCGACTCGAGCACCACCAACTGCGGCGAATGCAAATAGGCGCGCACTTGTTCGGACGCGGCAAGGATGAACGAGATGTCGGGTTCCTTCGTCTTGCGCAGCGGCGTCGGGACGCAAATGATCACAGCGTCGGCCTCTTTAAGCTTCGAGAAGTCCGTGGTTGCCGACAGCTTTTCGCGTTCGACAAGCGTCTTGACCATTTCGGTAGGAACGTCCGGGATATAGGAGAGCCCGGAGTTTATAGATTCAATTCGCGCGCGATCCAGATCGAAGCCGATGACTCGCAGACCGGCGCGTCCAAACTCGACGGCAAGCGGCAATCCGACGTAACCGAGGCCTATCACTCCGACTACGGCGCGACGCTCTATTATCTTGCTCAATAGTTCTGCTCTCATTCTCAGGACTCCATTTCTTGTACGAGGGATTATAAGTTCGACCAGGCCTGTGAGGCGGGGAGCACATCTAATGAAACAACCCCCGCAGGCACTGCGTCAAGAGAATAGTTAGCGCACTTGCAATCGTCGCATCGCAGCAAGACTTTTGGGCTCGATCTTATAGTCCAAGTGTATACCGCACTCGGTCCTCAAGCAGGGTCATTAGAGGTGAGGGAAGAGTTGTGATGTAATCGCCGAGACCTCGCTTGTCCAAGACCCGAATCTGATGGCAGAGAGCTACAGCATCTCGATCTTGCGTTAAATCGCAATCCCCTTTTGGGGATCAACAAGCAACAGGGTAAGTGCGCGAACCGGGTGGTGTGCGTGAGGGGCACGACAACAACGGTATTGCCGGTGCGGTTCAATAGATCATTCTGCAAAATGACAACAGGCCGACTACCGGCCTGTTCAGAACCCTTTTGTGGATCAAGGTTTCCCCAATACACCTCACCGCGGTTGTACGCCCGGTTCGGCATTCTCAGTATCCCCTTGTTTGAGCAGACGAGAGTAGTCCCCTAAGCCGGCGTTTGCTAAGGCGAGATCCTCTTCTGCGCATTCAGCAAATATTTGAGTTAAAAGCCGCTCGTATTCGGCGTCGGCTTCAGCGGCCTTGCTTGCTGCGTGCGTTTCGCTCTTCACGTCTAGCATCGGGAACTCCCTCATTAACTCTAGCAATCGTTAGATGCATCAACATCGGACTTAAAGACTCACGGCAACGCTATACAGCCAGCGAATTCTTGTCAAGGAATCTCAAAGCCGACGTCGAGCCGAGCAGGAACGGATTTGCCGAAGCGGAACGGTTCGTCAAATCGTGGCGAGCAGCTCCTCGCGAGTCACTGATGCCGTGCCCACCTTGCCTACCACGACGCCCGCTGCGTGATTTGCCAGTGCCGCCGCTTCTTCAAGCGAAGCTCCAGCCGCAAGGGCGAGCGCCAGCGTCGCAATGACCGTGTCGCCCGCGCCCGTTACGTCATACACTTCGCGCGCGACCGTTGGGATGTGCGTAACTCGGCCGCCATCCATGAACAAGCTCATCCCCTCTTCGCCTCGAGTTACAAGTACGGCGCGGCAGTCGATCGACGAGAGCAGCTTTCGCCCGGCCTCAGTCAAGCTCGCTAGGTCCTCGATCGGAATGCCCGCCGCCTCCGCCGCCTCCTGGTTGTTAGGAGTGATAACAGTGACCGGCTGATAATGAGTGAAGCTTCGAAGCTTGGGATCGAGGCAGACGATCAGACCGCGCTTGCGAGCGGCGCCGAGCGTTCTACCGAGAAGCCGCCCCGTCAACAAACCCTTGCTATAGTCGGAGACTACAACGGCGTCGGCAGTTTCAATTTCGCTCTCGAATCGCGCGACAACCAGGTTCTCGATCACTTCGGCGATGGCCGCGCGGCTTTCGCGGTCGGCCCGAACGACTTGCTGGTTGTGAGCAATGATTCGAGTCTTCACGGTAGTCGGGCGAGAACCATCGGCGACCAGCCCATCAACCCCAACCTGCAAGTGGCGAAACGCGTAGCGCAGACGCTCGGCGTCGATGTCATCGCCCACTACGCCAATCGGCGAGGGTTCCGCTCTAAGCGCAACCAGGTTCGTGACGACGTTGCCTGCCCCGCCCAACGCGAGCGTTTGCCTCTCGACTTCGACCACCGGCACCGGAGCTTCGGGCGAGATGCGACGCACGCGGCCCCAGATAAACTCGTCGAGCATCAAATCGCCAAGCACGACGATCCGCTTTCGGTTGAAAGCAGCAGTCAGCGTTTGGGCGCGTTGGCGAGTCAGTGTGCTCATTTCTCTTAGGAGGTCGCTCGGTAAGCGGCGGACTCCAGTACTTGATCGATGGCCGCGATCACTTCGTCGACCCCTACTCGGTCGATCGCGTCGCGCACGTCGCTGTCAGGAGTGTCTTGGCCGCCGCCCAGGACCCGATAAGCTGTTTCCGTCCACGGATGCCACACGTCGGGATTCGACGACCCGAACACCGCAACAATCGGGCAACCCAGCGCGGCGGCGATATGCATGGGCCCGCAGTCGTTGCCGACGAACACGCGGCCAAAAACTCCAACGAGCGCCTTTAGCTCGGCGAGGCTGATCCGCGAGAAAACCCGCGCGACCGAACGCGCGGCCTCGGCGACCTCGTTAGCAACTTTCTCCTGGCCGGGCCCGGCGATCACGAGGCTCTCAAGCTGCCAGCGGCCGGCGAGATGATCTATGACCGACGCAAATCCGCGACTGGACCATCGCTTTGAATCGAACGCGGCTCCAGGGGCGACGATTGCGAATTTAACCGAACCGAGCGCCGATGCCGAGACGCCTTCGCTTATCAGTCTGGCGTGCACGCTCGCCTCGGCGGCGGCACTCATTGCGATGTTCAATCGAAGCTTCGGGGGCGACGGCACTCCTACCCATCGCAACAAGGCAAGTTGCTGCTCAACGCTGTGAACTTGTTTTCGGCCAAGAATGACATCGGGCGCAGGCACCCGCGAGTTCAACAACCACGAACCCCGCTGACCTCGATAGCCGACTGTGTGTCTTGCTCCCGACAGAGCTGTCAACATCATTGCGGTCGTGCCGCCATGAAGGTTGACCGCCAGGTCAAATCGTTTCCGGTGGAGCTGCGCGAGAAGGGCCAGTCTTGAAGCGGCTGATTGACCGGCTACCAGCAAATCGCCCACTAGCGGATGGTCTTCAAGAATGGGCGCAGCCAGAGCTTCAGTCACTACACCGATTTCAACTCCGGGGTGCCATTCCTTCAGCGCCTGAAGGCACGGCGTCATCAGCACGGTGTCGCCGATCGAACGTAACCGAACAAGCAACACGCGGCGAACCTGCGGCCAATCGATCGGCGGACCCTTGGCAAGCGAGTCTTGTAGACCACGAGTCACTCTTCAATCGCCGCCTCGTCGACCAGCATTACCGGTATGTCGTCGCGTATCGGATAAACACGCTTGCACTGGATGCACTTCAATCCACTGCCGTCTGCTTTCAATTCGACTTTGACCTTGCAGACGGGGCAAGCGAGTATCTCGAGCAATCTATCGCTGATCGGCACCTGACACCTCCTGTAATAGAGCGGTCAGTCTAACATGTGAGTCTGTGCGTCGGCGAGTCTCGAGAGTCTGGAGAGTCTGGAGAGTCTGGGGAGTCTTGAGAGTCTGGGGAGTCTTGAGAGTCTGGAGAGTCTGGAGAG
>JBASRN010000165.1:0-14765 GCA_049273855.1 Blastocatellia bacterium | reverse complement strand
GGCTAGGGGTTTGGGGTTCGGGGTTCGGGGTTTGGGGTTTGGGGTTCGGGGTTCAGGGTTTGGGGTTTAGGGTTTGGGGTTTAGGGTCGGGGCTTAGGGTTCGGGGTTTAGGTTTGACGTCGGTGGCTGGTTATACGCCTAACCGGAAACCCTAAACCGGAAACCCTAAACCCGAAACCGAAGAAGTTTTTATGAACTGGAAGACCTACGTACGCGAACATCTGGCGCATCTCCAACTCGAGCCGGAACGCGAACTGGAGATGGTCGACGAGATGGCGCAGCATCTCGAAGCCGTCTACGAAGAAGCGTTGGCCGACGGCGCTTCCGATCAGGAAGCCTTCGCGCGTGCAGCCGCTCACGTCAAGGACTGGCAGCTACTGGAGTGCGAACTCGTCCGCGCCAAACACCCGATCACCGGCGCGTGGTTAAACAAACGTCAGACGGCGGAAGCTCGGAATAAATCTCGAGGTAGAAGAGGAGGAGTGGTAATGGGATCGCTTGCACAGGACCTGAGATATGCCGGGAGGATGCTGCTGAAGAGCAAAGCCTTTACCGTCATTGCCGTGCTCTCGCTCGCGCTTGGCATCGGCGCTAACACCGCTCTATTCAGCCTTGTTGACGCAGTGCTGCTGAAGACGTTGCCCGTCAAGAAGCCGAACGAACTGGTGCTCTTCCACTGGCTCGGCGGGCCAAGGGGTTTGTCGCGGGGGATCATGGGAAGCACCAAAACAGATCCTGCGACCGGTATGAGAACGAGCACATCCTTCTCCTATCTCACGTTTGAGCGATTTCGCGACAACAACGAGACGCTTGCTGACGTCTTCGCTTTTGCCCCGCTCCATCAGCTGAATGTCAACGTTGATGGCCACCCGGAGATTGCCAGTGGCCAGTTTGTTTCAGGCGGCTACTACCCCGGGTTGGGAGTTCGAGCCGTGATCGGACGGACTTTAACCCCCGATGACGACCAGGCTGGCGCGACTCCGGTTGCAGTGATCACGCATCGCTACTGGCAGCGGCGGTTCGGCTTAGACCCGGAAGCGGTGGGAAAAACGGTCAACGTTAACAACGTGTCTTTTACCATTATCGGGGTCACGCCGGCTGAATTTCTCGGCGCCTCAGAAGTCGGCTGGTCCCCTGATCTTTCAGTCCCTTTTTCGACGCAACAGCAGGTGAGTCCACACGAGCCAAGCCTGAACGGACCGTGGTTCTGGTGGTTGCAAATCATGGGTCGGTTGAATCCCGGGGTGACCGAGGAGCAGGCGGCGGCGAGTTTCGGAAGCGTCTTTCAACAAAGCGCGCAGGAAGGTTGGACAGCCGCGGTGACCCGTTTCCCGCCGCAGGGACAAGCGCAGAATACGGCGCCGCGCGACGTTCCAATGCTCAGGGCGTCATCGGGCAGTCAAGGTCTCACCGAGTTGCGCGCCGCGTACTCGCAACCGTTGTCGATTCTGATGGCGATCGTCGGATTTGTGTTGCTCATAGCGTGCGCCAATGTCGCTAACCTGCTCCTCGCTCGAGCCGCGACCCGGCAGAAGGAAATCGCGGTGCGGCTGGCGATTGGGGCGGGCCGCTGGCGGTTGGTGCGCCAACTGCTTACTGAAAGCGTGCTCCTTGCAATGCTGGGTGGCGCGGTGGGCGTTCTGTTCGCCTACTGGGGCAAGGACCTGCTGTTGACTTTGCGTCCCTGGGGAGGCGGCGCACTCGCGCTGGATCTAAAAGTCGATCTACGCGTGCTTGGCTTTACATTCGCAATCTCGCTTGCAACCGGGCTGCTTTTCGGGTTAGCCCCCGCATTGCGCGTCACGCGAGTTGATCTGACGTCGGCGCTCAAAGACAACGCCAGAAGCGCCACCGGCGGTTCTCGTTCCATTCTCACCAAGTCGCTCATCGTCGTGCAGGTGGCGATGTCCCTGGTCCTGCTGGTGGGCGCGGGATTATTCGTCCGCACGCTGCATAACCTGCAGAATGTCGATCTCGGATTCAATCGCGAGAACCTGCTACTGTTCAGCGTTGAGCCTGGTTTGAACGGCTATGAGAGGCCGCAGATGGCACAACTCTATCGGCGAATGACCGAACGGCTCGAAGCTGTTCCAGGCGTGCGCTCAGCAACGGTATCACTTATTCCGCTGCTTAGCGGCCAGGCCCAAACCAGAAGCATCGTCGTGCAGGGACACACACCACAGCCCGGCGCAGAGGACGAAGCCAAGGTCAATACGGTTGGAGCGAGCTTTTTCGAAACGATGGAGATGCCCATTTTGCTGGGGCGCGGTCTGAGTGTGCGCGATGAGGAAACTGCGCCCCGAGTAGCGGTCATCAATCAGTTGATGGCGCGCAAGTACTTTGGTGATGAAACCCCGCTGGGACGGCGATTCGGATTCGGAGGCCCCGAAACCAGCGGGGAAATAGAAATCGTCGGCGTCACCAGAGACGCAAAATACACTGACATGCGCAGTGACACCCAACCGACCGTCTACCTCCCATATCTGCAGAGTATTCCCAGGCATGCGACTTTCATCGTGCGCACATCCGGGACCGCAAGCGCGCTGACCGCCTCAGTTCGCGAGGCAGTGCGCGAGGTGGACAGCAATCTGCCGTTGTTCAACGTAACGACGCAGAGCCAGCAAGCCGACGAATCACTCAGGCAGGAGCGTCTGTTTGCCGCTCTGTCGAGCTTCTTTGGCGTACTCGCGTTGTTGCTCGCCTGCATCGGGCTCTACGGTGTGATGTCCTACGGCGTAGCGCGACGGACAAACGAGATCGGCATTCGCCTGGCGCTCGGCGCATCAGCCCCGCGCGTCACACGAATGGTCATGCGTGAAACTATGGGAGTCGTTCTAATCGGGGTCGCGATCGGATTGGGTGCGGCGGTGGCCACTACTCGCTTGATTGCCGCGATGCTTTTCGGACTTGCTCCGACCGATCCGGTGACGATCTCTTTCGCGATTCTACTGATGATCGGCGTTGCAGCTCTTGCCGGCTACCTGCCTGCCCGGCGAGCGTCAAAGGTCGATCCCATGGTTGCTCTTAGATATGAGTGATCCCGAGCATAAGCCGGACGGGTACCTGTCTGACTGAAAACTGTCGTCTGGCAGGCTGCTGAAAAAACTATCCATAGCCACAAAGCCACAAGGGCACCAAGGGCACCAAAGGCCCACAACATAGTGCAATCACTGACCTGGTGCAGCTTCGTGTCTTTGTGTGCTTGGTGGCGCAACCGTTTCTTGACACTCACTGAAGCTGCATTTATAGTCGCGCGCCAAAGGGAGGAGCTCATGAAACTGACCACTCGCCTGATCTCACTAGTCCTGTGCTGTTTGTTCTTCGTTGGCGCCCCAGCCCGGATCGCATCGAGCGACGGAACGGGGCTCTCTCCCGGACGCCTTGCGCGCATCGGAGCGGTGATGAATGACCACGTAGCAAAGGGCCGCATCGCCGGAGCTATTGGTTTGATCGCTCGCCGGGGGAAGGTCGGCTACTTCGAGACCTATGGATTTCAAGACAAGGAAGCCGGAGTTCCCATGCGGGAAGACACCATCTTTCGCATGTACTCGATGACCAAACCGATCACCGGCGTGGCGGTGTTGACGCTCTATGAGGAAGGAAAGTTTTTTCTGTCAGATCCGGCCTCCAAGTATCTTCCGGAGCTGGCCAAGATGCAGGTTGCCGTCGTCGAGACTGATCCCAAGACCGGCGCCAAAGTCCGGTATGTGGTTCCTGCCCAGCGTCAGATCACGATCCTTGATCTGCTGCGTCACACTTCAGGGATCGACTACCGCGGTCCCGAAGACGCAGACCGCAAGTTGATCTACGAGAAGATCGGAATGAACAACCTCGATCAAACCGTCGGCGACATGGTTAAAAAGATCAGCCAGGCGCCGCTGGTTCATCAGCCAGGCACTACGTGGGAATACGGTCTCTCAATGGACGTGCTGGCGCGGCTTGTTGAAGTCGTCTCCGGCCAGCCGTACGACAAGTTTCTCGAAGAGCGAATCTTCAGACCACTCGGAATGACGGACACCGGTTACACAGTGCCGCCCGACAAAGCGAGCCGGTTCTCGAAGCTCTATGCTCCGGCCGACGGCGGGATGATAAAACTCAACACCACGCCTGCCCAAAGCTCTTATTTAAAACCGGCAGTCAACTTCGGCGGAGGCTCGCAACTGGTATCAACGGCTCGAGACTATTTGCGGTTCTGCCAGATGCTGTTGAACGGAGGCGAGCTGGATGGCGTGCGCATCTTGAGTCGCAAGTCGGTCGAGCTGATGTCCGCCGACCATCTGGGAGATATGCCGAGGGGAGTCGATTTCCTTGGACCGGGGAATGGCTTCGGGCTGACGGTGGCGGTAAGCCGCGGAGTGGGAAGAACCGGCGCGGCGGGTTCGGCGGGCGAGTACTTCTGGGGTGGCGCTGCGGGCACGCGCTTCTGGATCGATCCCAACGAGCAGATGATCGGGATCTTCATGATTCAGATACTGCCTCACACGAACCTGACCTACGGCACCCAGTTCAGACAACTGGCTTACCAGGCAATTGCGGACTAGCGATGAGTGATGAACGTGTACGGGCGTCCCTCCGTAGGCGCCCCTTCGCTCCGAGCGCGATTCTCTCTGCGAGCGTCAATTGAGCTCACAGTTCGGCGTTGGAAGTTTTCAATGTTCAATTGACACCAACTCCGCGCACGGCTAAAGTTAGCTCACATAATAAAAAGTGGACCCGGCGAGCGAGCGCCTGCGCGAACGGGTCCGAAAGCCCTCGTGAATCGCGGCGAAAGTGATCGAGCCGACGTACCAGTGGAAGCAGTGAGGGATGCTCACCGGGGCTCGTGGGTTAGAGGCCTTTATTCATCAGATCGAGGCCGGCCCAGGGCTTGGAATCATAGAGTCGCTCAACTTCCGGTGTGGCAGAGATCAGTGGAACAGAGATTCAGCGAGTCTCTCTTGGAGAGGAGATACTATGAAACGAACCTTCGGACTCAGCCTGAGTGCCGGCCTGTTGGTAATCGCGGCTGTTCTATGCGTGTGGTCGACGAGCGCGAGCGACAAGTCCGCGTCCGCTGTCACCTTCAGCAGAGACGTTGCGCCAATTCTGCACAACAATTGCGCGTCCTGTCATCGGCCGGGCGAGATAGCTCCGATGTCGCTGCTCAGCTTCAAGGAAGCGCGACCGTGGGCCAAGTCAATCCGCCAGGTTGTTCTGGATCGCGCGATGCCGCCCTGGCTTGCTGACCCACAGCATGGTGAGTTCGCAAACGACCGGCGCCTCTCACAAAAAGACATCGACACTATCGTCGCCTGGGTTGACGGCGGCGCAAGAGAGGGAGACGCGAAAGATATGCCTCCGATGCCCAGGTTTCCGGCTGAAGGCTGGAAGCTCGGTACGCCGGACGTCGTGCTGCCGATGACGCTTGAAGCCAGCGTACCCGCCGACGGGGTCGTGGCCTACAGGCACTTTGTCGTGCCGACTAATTTCACCGAAGACAAGTACATCCAGTTTGCCGAAATCAGACGAGGCGACCCGAGCGTGGTGCACCACGTGATCGTCAGCGTGCGCGAGCCCGGCCAGGGACCGTTGCCGCCCGCTGGCGAGATCAACCTGGGCGCCGCCGCGAACCGGGAAGGTGAGGCCCGAACTGCTCAACAACAACCCGGTCAGGGCGGCGGGCGAGGAAACAACCCGGACGGGATGCTCGTAGGCTGGGCTCCCGGCATGAGCCCGCTGCTTCTGAAACCGGGCCAGGCCAAGCTGATCAAGAAGGGCTCGGTGCTTATATTCCAGATGCACTACACGACTAACGGTCAGGCGAGCAAGGACCGGACGAGCGTGGGTCTCTACTTCGCAAAAGCTCCGGTCGAGAAACGCGTCATTACAACCGGCGCGGTGGCTCGCAATCTGGTGATCCCGCCGGGAGAACCGAGCTACGAATCAAAGGCGAGTTTCATCTTTAAGGAAGATTCGCACATCGTCAGCTTTATGCCGCACATGCACGTTCGTGGCAAGGACTTCGAATACAAGCTGGTTTATCCCGACGGCACTTCGAAGATCGTGCTCAAGGTTCCAAGGTACGACTTCAACTGGCAGCTTGTTTACCTCTTGAAAGAACCAGTTGCCGCACCGAAAGGCAGCCGCATCGAGTGCGTCGCGCACCACGATAACTCCGAGCGAAACAAGTACAATCCGGACCCGACCAAGGAAGTGCGCTGGGGTCCGCAGACGTGGGAAGAGATGATGATCGGGTGGTTGGACTACACCATCGACGGTCAGAATCTCCGGACCGAAACCGCGAACAAGTAGACTCTTAACATCGCACGGGCCGCGTCCGGCGCGGTCCGTGCCAATTCGCCGGCAACCCGCACCCGGAGGGCACATCATGAAGACGCGCATACTCAAAGTTGGGGCTTTCGCCGCAGGGCTGTGCTCTATGTTGGTAATCGGAGCCTCGGCTAGCGGTCCATCCAAAACGGCCGCGACCTTCACAAAGGACATCGCGCCCATCCTTTACACCCGATGCATCGAGTGTCATCGCACAGGCGAGATCGCTCCAATGGCGCTGCTTCGCTATAAGGATGTTCGCCCGTGGGCCAAGTCGATCAGACAACGCGTGGTCGATCGCTCCATGCCGCCCTGGTCGGCAGACCCGCACTACGGAAAATTCGCGAACGATCCGAGTCTCTCTCAAAAGGAGATCGACACCATAGTGAGTTGGGTCGATGCGGGCGCGCCTAAGGGCGACGACAAAGATCTGCCGGAACCGCCGAAACTCGAGGCCGGCTGGACGATCGGCAAGCCCGATGTCGTGTTGACCATGCAGGAGGAGTACACCGTGCCTGCCGACGGGACCGTGCCGTATCTCTACTTCGCCATCCCGACCGGCTTCAAGGAAGACAAGTGGATTCAGGCGTTGGAGATCAAGCCCGGCAATCGCGGCGTGGTTCATCACGTCATAGCCTTCTCTCAGGAGGCAGGCGCCCCCGTAGGCCGCCGAGGTAATGGCGGAGGCGAGACCCAGCGAGGACGAGGTCAGTTGGGTGGCATCACTCCAAACAAGACCGGGGTCGTTCTTGCCCCGGGCACCGCGCGGCTTATCAAAGCAGGCTCGAGCATTGTCTTCCAAATGCACTACACCACTAACGGAGAAGTGACAAAGGACCGCACCAGCATCGGGCTGATCTTCGCGAAGGAGCCTCCGACCAGAACGCTGGTTACCGGTAATGCGTTAAACGCGCGCTTCGCGATTCCCGCGGGCGATCCGAACTATGAGGTTAAGTCTTCGACCACGATGAAAGAGGATGTGCATATAACGTCGTTCATGCCGCATATGCATTTTCGCGGTAAGGATTTCACGTACACCGCGGTTTATCCCGATGGCCGGTCTGAGATCCTGCTTAGCGTGCCGAAGTACGACTTCAATTGGCAGTTGACCTACGAGCTTGCGAAACCGGTGGCGCTTCCGAAAGGGACGAGGCTGGATTGCGTGGCCCATTTCGACAACTCGACAAAGAACAAATACAATCCAGACCCCACAAAGGAAGTCCGCTGGGGCGACCAGACGTGGGAAGAAATGATGATAGGCTGGTTCAGCTACACGCGTGATGCTGAACAAAGGGAGACAGCCGTCGTGAGACCCGCTCCTGCAAAGTGAGCAGACCGGCGATCTCTTTGAGCGATACCAGCGGGCGGTCTCCCAATCGGAGCGCCGCCCGTTTCTGTTTGAAGTTCAGAGTTCAACGTTAGGATTACCTCATAACGCAGGAGGATGGAGTCAATGCGTAGAGCGCTCATCGCTGTATCAATTATTCTGTTAACGCAGTCCTTTAGTAACGCCCAAAGCCCGGACAAGCTTGAGGGGCGTTGGGCTGGCTTTGTTGAAGGACTACAAGGAAAGCAGCCTGCCGTGGCCACCTTTAAGAAGGACGCCGACAAGTACACCGGCACCATCACTGGGTTGCGCCCGGGCATGGATGCCTCCCTGAAAGACATCAAGCTCGATGGCGACAAGGTTACCGCCAGGACTGAAATCGAAACGCCGAACGGCAATGTTGTCATCAACTACAACTTCGTGGTTCAGGGCGAAACCTTAAAGGGAAAAGGCGAGGCTGAGTTTGGCGGGCAAACTTTCGGGTTCGACTTCGACCTCAAGCGCGGTGGCGAGGGTCCAGCCGGACCACAACAACCGCAACCTGCTCCGCCGCCAAGGCGAGAGGTGCCTCAGCCTCAACAGAAGCAGGCGGCCAGTTATTTCGTCGGACAATGGACCTTTGAGTGGGTAGGGCGCGAAAGTCCGCTTGGCCCCGCTCCAAGAGAGGGAATCGCCACGTTCACTCTTCGGCCTGATGGTAAGACACTCGATGTCCGCACCGAAGGCACTTCTGACGGAAAGCCTTTCAAAGAGAGTGCCGTGATCGTCTGGGATGAGGCGACCAAGATGATGACGTTTGCCGAGCGTCTGGCGAACGGAACTCAGATTCAGAGCAAGGGCGACTGGCGAAGCCCGATCTCGATTCGCTTCACCGTCGATCCAATCAAGGTGAAGGGACAGACTGTACAGTTGAAGCGGATCATTGGCATCGTCGCCGCGCACTCGTTCACCCTAACTGAGGAACTCTCCGAGGATGGCGGACCCTTTGTTCGACTTGGAAGCGCGGTCTATAGCAAAATGCTGGAAAGCAAGTGACCATGGCAACGATGAAGAGCTTGTAGTACTAGCGGAGAGGACTTCTTCAAGAGCTTCCGCCTAACCAAAGGCGGTACTACTCAAGCACTACTTGGTTGAAACGGCGGCATCCCATGCCGGTCAGTGTCGCGCAAGACTCTGGCGCCTAAAAGCTTCCCCTCCTTGTTGTGCCCTTCCTTCAATGCTACATTCTTTGCGGCTCTCACCGGCGGGAAGCGCTTAAAGACTCAATAGAACAAACCAAAGCGCGCTAGCAGGAATCTAATCGCCCGACGACGTTGAAAGGGACGCAAGTTCATAGAGCCTTGGCAACCGTAACCAGAAAGCCCAGGACCCAGGTAGTCCACCGACCGCAGCCGCCAAAGAGCCTGCTTCGCCGTATCTTCTCGCCCGTTAAGCTCGCAATTCTCGGCGCCCTCTGCCTGATTCTTCTCTCAGTGTTCGCGTTTTTCTACTTCAAGTATTCGAGGCTGATCGACGCGCGCTTTCGAGGCGACGTGCTCGTTCGAACGACAGGCATCTTCGCCGCGCCACGTTCGATTCGCATCGGACAGGGAATGACGCTGGCGTCGCTCAAGAGCTACCTCGACGGCATCGGCTACGTCGAGTCGTCCAAGGAAGCCGATTCAAAGCGCGGTCGATACCAGATCAAAGGAAACACGATCGACATTCATACAAGCTCGGACGCTCTGATCAACGGAGTGCGCCAGTTTCCCAACATCTCGGTTCAGTTCGGCGCAAACGGCAAGACCATCGCTCACATCTCTGAGATCGACACAAGGCGAAACCTCGACAGCGCGCTGGTGGAGCCTGAGATGATGACCGCCCTCTCAAACGAAAAACGGCAAAAGCAAAAGCTCGTTTCATTCAAAGACCTGCCAAAGGACTACGTCAACGCTGTGCTGGCGATCGAAGACCGTCAGTTCTTCGAGCACTCGGGGATAAACTTCCGCGGAATACTTCGTGCCGTGCGCCGCGACGTGGATGAGGGACGAGCTCGAGAGGGCGGCTCGTCTATCACTCAGCAACTGGTCAAGAACTTCTTCCTGACGCCCGAGAAGACCTGGCAGCGCAAGGCTCAGGAAATGATGATCGCCATTGTGCTCGAGACAAAGCTCTCAAAAGAAGAAATCTTCCAGCTCTATGCAAACGACATCTTCATGGGCCAGGCGGGCAGCTACTCGATCAACGGCGTTGGCGAAGCCGCTTCGTCTTACTTCAACAAAGACGTTGTCAACCTGACGCTGCCCGAATCCGCGTTCCTTGCCGGAATCATTCGCGGACCAAGCCTGTACTCGCCGTACCGCGATCCGGACCGCGCGAAGGCTCGGCGTAATCAGGTGCTCGATTCGATGCTCGAAGCCGGATTCCTCAGCAGGGACCGCGCCGAACAGGCCAAGGCAAGCGAGTTGACGATTCAAGCCAAGCGCAGCGCGTTGAACAGCGACGCCCCTTACTTCGTCGATTACCTGACGCAGCAGTTGGGGACCGAGTTTGCCAATCGCGATCTTGCGCGTCAATCGTACCGCGTCTACACGACGATTGACCTGGAGCTTCAGCGCGCGGCGGATAAGGCAGTCAGCGACACGCTCGCCACGCTTGATCCGATTTTTTCCAAGAGGAAGAAGAGCCCGGTCCCGCCCGGAACCTTGCAAGCCGCGCTTGTGGCGCTGAACCCAAAGACCGGAGAGATACTCGCGATGGTCGGGGGACGCGACTACAGCCGAAGCCAGCTCAATCGCGCGGTTGACGCCAACCGGCAGCCCGGTTCCGTCTTCAAACCGATCGTCTACGCCACTGCCCTCAACACCGCCTACGACGACACCAGCGACGAGAAGATAACCGCGGCATCGCTCTTCAAGGACGCGCCTGAAACCTTTCTATACGGGCGCGGGCAGACGTACTCGCCGGAGAATTTCGGCAAGACTTATTCGGACCAGGACGTCTCGCTCCGCGAAGGGCTGGTGCATTCGTTGAATGTTGTGACTGTTCGCATCGCCGAGAAGGTCGGCTACTCGAGGGTCGCTCGGATGGCGGAAAAGCTCGGGCTTCCGCGCCCGCAACCGTACCCTGCCCTGGCGCTCGGCACCGCCGAGGCTACGCCGCTCGAAGTCGCAACCGCGTACACCGCGTTCTGCAACGGCGGAGTGCTTGCGGAGTCGCGTTCGCTCAAACGCGTCACAAACGCCGACGGCGTCGGGGTGAGCGAAACAAAACCCAGCCCTCAAGTCGCGCTTCGTCCCGAGATCAGTTGGCTTATGACCAACATCATGCAAGACGTGCTGAACAAAGGCACGGCTTCGCGCGCGCGAGCAATGGGCTTCACCGGCACGGCTGCGGGCAAGACCGGGACTTCGCGAGACGGATGGTTTGCGGGTTACACGCCGAACCTTGTGTGTGTGGTGTGGGTGGGTTTTGACGACAACTCGGAGCTTGGGCTTGAGGGATCAAAGAGCGCGCTGCCGATTTGGACGGCGTTCATGAAGCAAGCGCTGGCGCTTCGTCCGGAGCTTGGCGGGGACAGCTTCGCGAAACCGCCGGAGAGCATCGTAACCGCCGACATCGACCCCACAACCGGGCTGCTCGCCACCGAGAAGTGCCCCGCGCATGCGACCGAGTACTTCATCGAAGGTACCCAGCCGCAGGAGAATTGCGAAGCTCATGAGGGCGAACATCCCGACCCGACATTGATTCCCGGCTTCTCCTGGCCCGAGGACAAGCCCGACATGCCCGAGGCCACGAAAAAGATCCTGCGCGAAGCCGACAAGGCAGTTGAAGACGCCCAACGCGAGATTAACAAGCAGATCAAGAAAGCTGCGGGAAAACCTTAACCGCCGTCCGACCTGGCAATCTGTCGCTCCAGCCTAACTCCCGCCACCACAAAACATTCGGCTTGAGGTTGTTCAGCGCCAGTTTCACATTGGGTTTGTGCTTGTTATCGTCAGCATAGCAGATCGTCTCAAAATAGGGGCAGTGTCTTAATTCGAATTCTTCTTGCGTAACCTCTGATGCGGCTTCGCGGTTCGTTAGCGCCTAAATCCCGCTAACCGCGGAGGCGCCGAGCCGCAGAGACCCCCCAGAGAATTGAAGTTAGGAAATCAAAAATAGGCCAAAGTTTCGTCGTTATCGAATGTATTTTCCGGAGCCTTCGAAGCTCTCCTAGAACGGGTACACATCTCAGGTCCTCCTCGGGACGCAGGCTAGTCTTGCGTCCCTTTTTTTCCCTTTTAGCCGCCGTTGACCGAACGTTGCCCGGCGCATAGAATGGTGTGGCCAAATTCTGGCAAGTCATCATTAACAGCCCTGGATCTTAGAGGGCGCTGACAAAACAAGCTATTTGACCAGCCGGAGCGCGAGACGCTCCGCAAGGAGGGCGAGATGATCAAGGATATCGAACGCATACTGGGCGACGAAGCCGAGAGCCTGCTCACCTATCAGAGCAAAACCGTGCCCCGAGAAACGCTGCACCTGCCCGGCCCGGATTTTATCGATCGCGTGGTCGTCGGCACCGATCGTCCGCCAACAGTGCTCCGTAATCTCGGCTCGATGTTTAATCACGGGCGGTTGTCGGGTACCGGCTACCTGTCGATCCTGCCGGTCGATCAGGGGATCGAGCACTCGGCGGGCGCTTCGTTCGCGCCGAACCCCGCCTACTTCGACCCGGAGAACATTATCAAGCTTGCAATCGAAGGCGGCTGCAACGCGGTAGCCTCGACGCTCGGGGTGCTCGGCTCGGTTTCGCGCAAATACGCGCACAAGATTCCATTTATCCTCAAGTTCAATCACAACGAGTTTATCTCTTATCCCAACACCTTCGACCAGATCAACTTTGGTTCGATAGATCAAGCTTTCGATCAAGGGTGCGTTGGGGTAGGAGCGACGATCTATTTCGGCTCCGAGGAATCGAAGCGGCAACTTCAAGAGGTCACCCAGTCGTTTGCCTATGCGCACGAGCTCGGGATGTTCTGCGTGCTGTGGTGCTACATGCGCAACGCCGCGTTCAAGACCAAGGAAATCGACTACCACGTGGCGGCAGACCTGACCGGGCAGGCGAATCATCTGGGCGTCACGATCGAAGCGGACATAATCAAACAGAAGCTTCCGGAGAACAACGGCGGCTACAACGCTTTGAAGTTCGGCAAGACCGACAAGCGAGTCTACTCGGAGTTGACGACAGATCATCCAATCGACCTCACGCGGTATCAGCTCATAAACTGCTATATGGGCCGAGCTGGATTGATAAACTCAGGCGGTGCTTCGGGCGAGAATGATATTCAGCAAGCGGTGAGGACAGCGGTGATCAACAAGCGAGCCGGCGGAACGGGCTTGATCTCAGGGCGCAAGGCGTTCCAAAAGCCGATGCCCGAAGGCGTAAAGATTCTCAACGCGATCCAGGACGTCTACCTTGCGAAAGAAGTGACTATCGCCTAGCAGTCTGCTGAAGAGGGGAGAGCGCCACCAAGACAGAAAGACACGAAGCTGCACCAGGTCAGTGAACGGGACTATGTGGGTTTGTGCTCCTTGGTGCCCTCGTGGCTTCGCGGCGATGAATTGGCTTTTCAGCAGCCTGCCAAGCGAGGAGGTTGATAGCTATGCCTGAAGAACCTAAGAAGAAGGTGACGATCGAGACTCTTACGAGTACGCTGGCCACGCTTCGTCTTCGAGTCTCGGAGTTTCAGGAGAACATCGAAGCTTTTATCGAGTCGCTTGAAGAAATGAGCCGCAGCATCAAGTCGCGGTTCGCTTCGATAGAAGCACGCCTCGCCGGGCTGGAAGTGCAATTGTCGACATTGGGGCCCTCGCCGGATTGGGAGGCTAAGGAATTCGAGGGTATGCTTACCGAGTTGGATGGAATTGGCGAGGACCTTACGATTATGCGCCAGACGTGGAACACTCTGACTCAAGGCCTTCAACAACGAGTCAACTGAGCGCTTAGGTCCTACTTCACTTCCTTGATGCTGAGGGGTTTGGCGAACAGCGTATCGGGTACGCTCTCGTTGAAGCTCACGACGTCGAAGCTCACCCGGGCACTCTGCTTTCCATTGCGATAGAAGTCCTGCAACGTCGGAAACTGTATCCCGCCATAGTCCACCCACCTGTAGAACCGCGTTTCGCTGTTTACCGTCCCCTCGGACGAGATGGTCTTGTGTTCGACCATCAGCGGGAGCTTTGAGCGCGAATCGAAGTGCACTACAGCCGAGCCGCCGTCGTCGAAGTCAACGCGCACGGCCTGTGAGAAGGTGTTCTTCCAGGCCTCGCGCCGGCCAAGATACACGAGCTTGACGCCCTTCTGCCCGGCGGCCGTCCTAAGCAGGTGGTCGAGGTCAAACCGCAGTCCCTGCTGAAAGTTCTTTACCTGCTCTTCGGTCTGGTCGCGGATCATCTTTTGGATGGCTTCGTAGATCCAGTTTGCAGTCTCGGAATTACTTTGGACGATTTTGGTGTCGCCCTTGCCGAACTCAGTGCGCTCCCGGCCTGGGTAAACAATGTAATCGACGAAGGTGGTGGGGTCGCCCGAAACTCCCTTGTCGAACCCGGTATATTGACCCCTGGTAACTACCGATCGAATGCTCAAGTAGAGATCGCCGCCCCTTGCATTGACCGCGTCACGCACGAGCGCCGCGGCCCGCGCCGGATCATTTTCGTCGTCATCCTGAGAACGTACGGTTGCCGGGGACGATGTCACCGTCGCGAGCAATAGTAGAATAAACAAGCGGCGCAAACGCATCACGGTTCCTCCGATGGGCTGGTTCGGGTCTGTTTTCGGATTATAACACGCGAGGCGCGGTCAGGCCCGGCGGGTCCGAAACCCGGTGGTGATGTCCTAAGCTTCATTCTCCGCGCGGCTCTGCGGCTCGGCGCCTCCGCGGTTAGCGGGTTTCGGCGCTAACTAACCGCGGAGCCCCGGAGGTTTCGCAAAGAAGACATTCGAAATCAGGACACCATCGAAGCCCGAACCGCCAACAAGGATCGGGTAGGAGGGAGCCTCACGGCTCCCGTCCTCCCACACCACCGTACGTACGGTTCCGTATACGGCGGTTCATGAAGTACGCTGGGATTTGAGCCGTTGATCTAACAGCGACAGCAGACCGCA
>JBASRN010000152.1:0-2820 GCA_049273855.1 Blastocatellia bacterium | reverse complement strand
CGTTGGACCGCTCCGACTTCTGCTTGTGGCGAGTGCTTTCGCTGGTCTGATCGTAGCGCCAACCATATTTGTTCGGGCGCGCGTCCCGGATGGCGAGAACCCCCCAACCGCGCAGCCAGCCGTTGCGGCTTTCGAACACTTTAAGAAGCTTGAGGGAAAGTGGAGAGGACTTAGCACCAAAGGATGGGAGGAAGTCCTGACCTTTAAGACCATCGCCGGGGGATCGGTCGTCGTCGGAACTTCCTTTGACGCTCATCCGAATGAAACGATGTTGACTATGTATCATCTGGATGGCGAGCGGCTCATGCTTACCCACTACTGCGTGGCGAAAAACCAGCCGCGCCTGGTTGCGACTTCCTTCGCGGATGGCGGGAAGAGTGTCACGTTCACGTTCCTTGATGGTGGGAACCTTCCTTCACGCGATCGGGGCCACATGGACAAGGCGGTTTTTCGGTTTATCGACGACAACCATGCAACGTCGCAGTGGACCTGGTACCAGGACGGCAAGGAGAAATGGATGGAAGAAATCCACCTTGAGCGCGCACAGTGATTTGAGTTGGCTTATGCTGGGCCAGCCACGTTTGTTCTGGCCCAGTCGCCACATTTATCAATTTTTCGGTGGTGTCCCGATTTCAATTCTCCGCGTAGTCTCAGCGTCTCGGCGCCTCTGCGGTTAGAAGTGTTTCAACGTGAACTAACCGCGGAGCCGCAGAGGTTGCGCAAAGAAAATCATCCGAAATAGCTCGAGCATTCCAATTGCTCATTTCTTATCGCGCCGCTCGATCTTGGACCAGGTATCCCGCAGTCCGATTGTCCTGTTGAACACCAGTTTCCCGGACGCCGAATTGGGATCGACACCGAAGTAGCCCAATCGTTCGAACTGATACCGTGCGCCGGGCGCGGCGTCGCGCAGGCTCGGCTCGACCTTGCAGCCCGCAATCACCTCCAGCGAGGCCGGATTCAGATTGGCGGTGAAGTCCTGGCCTTCCTCAACCTCATTCGGATTCTCTTTCGTAAAAAGGTTATCGTAGAGGCGGGCCTCCGAGTCAACGGCGTGCGCCGCTGAGACCCAGTGGATGGTTGATTTGACCTTGCGCCCGTCGGGTGTGGTGCCGCCGCGTGTCGCGGGGTCATACGTGCAATGCAGCTCCACGATATTCCCGTTGGCATCTTTCACAACGTTCTTACACGTTATGAGATAGCCGTAGCGGAGGCGGACCTCGCGCCCCGGCGCAAGCCGGAAGTATCCCTTGGGCGGGTCTTCACGAAAATCGTCCTGTTCGATGTAGAGAACCTTCGAGAAGGGAACGCTGCGGTTTCCCATGCTAGCATCTTCGGGATTGTTGACTGCGTCCATTTCCTCGACGAGGTCGTCCGGATAGTTGTCGATGACAACGCGCAGCGGACGCAGCACCGCCATAACGCGAGCCGCACGCCTGTTCAGGTCTTCGCGGACGTAGTGCTCCAGAGCCGACAGCTCCACGGTGTTATTAGTCTTGGATACGCTGGTGTTTGCGCAAAAGCTGCGGATGGCTTCCGCCGTATAGCCGCGCCGCCGCATCCCCGACAGCGTGGGCATGCGCGGATCGTCCCAACCCTCTACAAAGCCTTCCTGCACCAGGGTCAGCAGTTTGCGTTTGCTCAGGAGCGTATAGGTGATGTTGAGCCGGTCGAACTCAAACTGCTGAGAAGGAAAGATACCGAGCTGTTCGATAAACCAGTTGTACAACGGACGATTGTTCTCGAATTCGAGAGTACAGATTGAGTGGGTCACCTTCTCGATCGAATCCGACTGACCATGCGCGTAATCGTACAACGGGTAGATGCACCATTGATTGCCCGTTCGGTGATGTTCCATGTGCAGAATCCGATACATAACCGGATCGCGCATGTTCAGATTGGGCGATGCCATGTCGATCTTCGCGCGGAGCGTTCGGCTGCCGTCAGGAAACTCCCCGTTCTTCATGCGTTCGAACAGATCAAGGTTTTCTTCGATGGAACGATTCCGATACGGGCTCTCCCTGCCCGGCGCAGTCAGCGTGCCCCGGTATTCACGGATCTCAGCCGCGCTGAGGTCGTCCACGTAAGCTTTTGCGGATTTGATCAACTGTACGGCCCACTCATAAAGGTGCTCGAAGTAGTCTGAAGCGTAAAAGAGATTGTCCCATTTGAAACCGAGCCAGCGGATGTCTTCCTGGATGGAGTCGACATACTCGGTCTCTTCTTTGGATGGGTTCGTGTCGTCGAAGCGAAGATTGCACTTGCCGCCAAACTCCGCCGCAAGCCCGAAATCGAGACAGATCGCCTTAGCGTGACCGATGTGCAGGTATCCGTTTGGCTCGGGAGGAAAGCGGGTCTGCACCCTCCCGCCATGTTTGCCGGTCTTGACGTCCTGGATAATGATGTCGCGAATAAAGTTAGACCGGCCCGGCGATTCAACCGGTGTCGCGCCGGTGTCAGAATCCAACGAGTTCATTTGTTATCTCCTGTGCAAAGATTCAAATTATATATCGAGCTCGAGACGCACCGCGAGGAGACCAGCGAGTCTCTTCAGGCATTTGGTGAGAACTACAGAGAGCGTTTAGTCGGCGGGTGATCGGGCTCCGAGCTTGGAAACAATGGCTGGGAGGCAGGGATTCGAACCCCGATAAGCAGAGTCAGAGGCTAGTTTTGCTCTGTTTAAAGGAGTTACGCTGCGTTGCTCCCTGTGCTTATTCGTTTGATTCCGTTGCGCTTCTTGAACCGCGACCTTCTCCTCCGTGCTAATGTGTTTCACCCTGTGCGACTGCCTTGGTGCACGCCCGGTGCACAATCTTCATC
>JBASRN010000146.1:0-4957 GCA_049273855.1 Blastocatellia bacterium | reverse complement strand
GAGCAGATAGCTTTCCCTAGCCCAGGCGTTCACGCCTGGGTCACGCGTGATCGACCGAGCAGATAGCTTTCCCTAGCCCAGGCGTTCACGCCTGGGTCACGCGTGCCGACCGAGCAGATAGCTTTCCCTAGCCCGGGCGTTCACGCCTGGGTCACGCGTGACCGACCGAGCAGATAGCCCGGTTCACCGGGCTTTAGTTGGGCCTTCAGGCAAAACGGTGATGTCAAGATTCGACGCTCAAGAGCTAAAGCTGCTAGGAAGGCCGGTGAACGGGCCTGATTAACGCAACCCCCGCAGCACCCAGGCGTGAACGCATGGGCTAATGAAAACGCGATCCCCCAGCGTTCACAGAGAGAGTGCGCGCGAAAAGGTGACGCGCACCACCCGCTCGCAACGAAGTAGTCTCCGTCCCAACAACGTGGTAGTCTTCCCTTCCATTTTTCTCCCAAAGGAAGAATCGCGATGACACATTCCCTCGTTTTCGCAACAGTAGCTCTTCTCCTGGCCGCACAAAGCCCGCCTCCCGCAAACAAGCAACCATTCACCATCGTCGAATCAACCATCCGCGAGATGCAGACGGCAATGCAACAGGGCCGCGTCACCTCGCGAGAGATCGTCCTCCAATATCTAACGCGTATCGCACTCTACGAAGACAGGCTGAACGCCGTCATCGTCGTGAATCCTCATGCGCTCGAGGAAGCTGAAGCACGGGATCGCGAGCGGGCTCAGGGCAAGATTCGCGGACCGTTGCACGGCATTCCCATCGCCCTCAAAGACAACATCCATACGACCGATATGCCGACCACCGGAGGCGCACTGGCCTTTGACGGCCTTGTCCCGCCCTACGAGGCAACGCTTACAAAACACCTCCGTGACGCGGGCGCGATCATCCTCGCCAAGACCAACATGACCGAACTCGCCAATTGGGTGGCGACCGGCATGCCCGCGAACTACAACGGGCTGGCGGGCCACGGGTTCAACCCGTATGATCCGCGCCGCGACCCGCGCGAAGCGACGTTCGACGGACGGCCGGCGCTGTTCACCGGCGGGTCGAGCTCGGGCGTCGGAACCGCGGCGAATTTCTGGGCGGCGAACGTGGGCACCGAAACATCCGGCTCCATACTGAGCCCTGCCAATCAGAACATGCTGGCTGCGATTAAGCCGACCGTCGGTCGCATTAGCCGCTACGGCGTCATTCCCATCACTGCCGACCAGGACACGGCCGGACCCATGGCGAGGACGGTGGCCGACGCCGCGATTCTGCTCGGGGTCCTCGAAGGCGCGGCCGCGGATCCCAACGATCCGGCGACCTCGAAGTGCCAGCGAATTCCGGGCGGCGACTACACGCGGTATCTCAATCCCGCGGGGTTGAAGGACGCGCGCATCGGCATTCCTCGAGCACTCTTTTACGAGAAGATCACACCGCCTGGCGCAAAGGAGCCGCGCGGAGGGCTCGACCCGGCACAGACAAAGGTGATGGAGGAAGCTATTACGATCCTCAAACAGCAAGGCGCAATCATCGTCGATCCGGTTGAGATTCCGAGCATCGCTTCCACCGATCCGCAAGAAAACTTTCTGCTCTGGAACGTCTGTGCCGGCTTGGACAACGCCAAAGGCAAGGACGCCGGGTGTTCGATTGTTTTCAAATACGGCATGAAGCGGGACTTCAACAAGTGGCTGGCCTCGCTCGGCAATGCGGCTCCGGTAAAGACGCTCACCGAACTCCGTCAGTGGAACGTGGCGCATCAAAGAGCGGGCGCCATCAAGTATGGACAGGCTCTGCTGGACATCTCGGACGAGATGAATATTGGAACTGACGCCGCAAGGTACCGAGCCGATCGAGAGAAGGATCTGCGGCTATCGGCTACGAACGGGATTGATGCGGTGATGAAGCAGTATCAGCTCGACGCTCTGCTATTTCCGGGCCCAAGCAGTGCGGCAATCGCGGCGAAGCCGGGCTACCCGACAGTGATCGTACCGTTTGGTTTAGTGCCGAACGCGCCACCCCCGCCATCCCAGCCGTTCCCCGAAGGCTTCGCGGCAAAGCCTTCGCCGTTCGGTGTGGGCTTCACGGGAATGGCTTGCAGCGAGCCTCGGCTGATTGAGCTTGCGTATGCGTTTGAGCAGGCAACAAAACGGCGCGTGCCGCCCCCGTCCGCACCGTAGACGCGTCGGCGAGTTAATAGACCGCGCGATGAGGGCAAGAGCGGACCTGCGCGGGGCTACATGCTTCGCCCGCTAAGATTCTCCCGATAGCTGTCGATTCGGTATCCGCCCGTTCGACTAACCCATGGAGGCTAACGAGGCGGCTCGCGGGTCCATAAGTCCGCCGACGATCGCCAACCGGCCTGGTCGCGAGTGTGAAGCCGTAGAGTCCGATGAAGACGCCGGCCTGAAGTAAGACAGGAGGTGAACTCAGTTTATGCACGGAAACTATTCGCCGGTCGTTGCGGCTGCCGTTGCCGGTTTGTCGTGGGCTCGGTCTGGTACAGTCTTTTCTTGCTCGCAAGGGTGGATGGACTGCGCGCGTGGCGCGAAATGAAGAAGTCATCATCGCGCACGCAAGTAAAGTGCAAAACCAAGGAGAGCAATTATGTTGAAAGCAAAAGGAGCATTCAGCGGGTTTTCGGTTGACGACCTGGCCAAGGCTGAAGAGTTTTATGCGAAGATACTGGGGCTAAGAGTGGACAACGAGGGCATGGGATTGGCGCTGCATCTGCCCGGCGGCGGCACTGTTTTTTCGTATTCGAAACATGATACCTGCCTAACGGCTTGCGTTGTTTCAAAGCTGTGTTCTTTAGTTAGCTGTTGTAAGGAGATTCCGTATGGCAACCCTCCATCACCAGGTATGGATCGACGCGCCGGCATCAAGAGTCTACGAGGCGATCTCCACCGCCGACGGACTCGGCAAATGGTGGGCGCCGCATACTTCCACCGAAACGGATAAGGGTCTCGTCTTGTCGCACAGTCCGGGTGGAGAGCATGGCGACGTGAAGATGAAGGTGACCGATACGGTCAAGGACAGGCGCGTTGAATGGGAAATCATCAGCACCCATCCAAGCCGCAGCCCGGCTTCTGCGTGGACGGGCACACACATCATTTCTGAGATTAGTGAAAGAGAGAACCCGGGTGCCTGGCTTGGAATCAGTAGTGGGAAGCGGCACTTGGCGGTTCTCGAATTCCGCCACACAGGATGGGATGAGAGCAGCGAGTACTTCGGCTTCTGCAATTTCGCCTGGGGCCATACATTGTTGTTGCTGAAACAATGGTGTGAATCCGAGTGCGAATAGTTGCGTGTGCTGAAGGGATGAACTAATTTGACGTAACTAAGCTCGAACAAAGGAGACGAACGATGTCAACAAGCGAGAAACCACAACTTGAACCACCGATGATCGCAGAACCTCAGAAGGAGCATCAGTGGCTGCAGAAGCTCGTCGGAGAGTGGACGTACGAATCCGACGCGTCGATGGGCCCGGACCAACCGCCCGTGAAGTGCGGGGGAACCGAGAGCGTGCGGTCAATTGGGGGTCTCTGGGTCTTGGCCGAGGGACGCGGCGAAATGCCCGGTGGCGCGCCCGCGACGATGCTGATAACGATCGGCTATGACCCGCAGAAGAAGCGCTTCGTCGGCACTTTTATAGGATCGATGATGACCTCCCTCTGGGTGTACGACGGCGAGCTGGACGAGGCCGAAAGGGTGTTGACGCTTAACGCAGAGGGCCCCGATTTCACGGTGCCTGACAAGACGGCAAAGTACAAAGACGTGATCGAGTTCAAGAGCGACGACCACCGCGTGTTGTCATCGCACGTCCTGGGCGAAGACGGGAAGTGGCAGGAGTTTATGACCGCCAACTATCGGCGGAAGAAATAGCGATACGGGGCGTCCTCCGGTACCCGCCCACTGTGGAGGGGTGGGGCCGGGGGAACCTCTAGAGAGGCCACACCAAACGAGTGATGCCCATAGCCGGTAGTTGAAGGGCGAGACCACATCTTCAAACTGTATGCGGTCGAGGAGTTTATCGAAGCCGAGGGCAAATAGGTGCCGTCTTCCGCCATAGCCCAGGTAAACCCAAGACGCCATGGTATATTGCGGCTTCGATATTCGCAGATGCTTGACGCCGACGCTGCAAAGAGAAGGCGGTTCAAAAAGAGGTTGTCGATGACTCAACGTGTTGATGGTCGCAGGAGTCGCCGTATCCTCAGGAGTCGTATCATCATATCGTTATGCTGCGTTGCAACCGCACTGTGCGCGCTCGCGCCAATCAACTTCGCATCGCCGCAGCCGCCGCCTGAATACGACATCGTCATACTCAACGGCCGGGTCGTTGATCCCGAGTCCAGGCTCGATGCGATCCGTAGCATCGGTATCACCAACGGCAAGATTAAAGCCATCAGCGAGAAGAGCTTGCGCGGCCGCACGACTGTTCAAGCCACTGGTCTGGTGGTCTCGCCCGGCTTTATCGATCTCCATTCGCACGGACAGGATCAGGAGAACTATCGCTTCAAGGCGATGGACGGAGTTACTACGGCGCTCGAGCTTGAAGTCGGAACCGGCGACGCGGAGAAGTGGTATGCGGAACGCGAAGGCAAAGCGCTGATCAACTACGGCGCGAGCATCGGCCACATTCCCGCACGCATAGCAGTGATGAAGGATCCGGGTACCTTTCTTCCAAGCGGCGACGGCGCTCACAAAGCCGCTTCTGACTCCGAGATCGAAGAACTGAAACGGCGGATAGACCAAGGCTTGAAGCAGGGCGCGCTGGGTGTAGGTTTCGGGATTAATTACACCGAGGCGGCTTCGCATTGGGAGATTCTTGAGATGTTCCGCGTTGCCGCAAAATACCGCGCGCCTTGCTTCGTGCACATGCGCTACTCCGGTTTGCAAGAGCCGAACAACAGCATAAAGGCGCTCGAAGAAGTACTGTCGGCGACGGCAATCACAGGCGCTCCGCTGCAC
>JBASRN010000110.1:0-6882 GCA_049273855.1 Blastocatellia bacterium | reverse complement strand
CGGGAAACGCACGCTCAAGTTTCACGATTACGGCAAACTCGCCGCAACCTTTCTCAACACCAAAACCGGTGAAGCCGTTCGAGTCGTCGCGCTCGACTCGTCGCGAGAAGCTGCCAACTGCGCCTTCCCTGAAATCGAGAACAAATACCAGCGCCAGCTCCAGGCTTATAAGCTGCTGCCCGACGAAGAGCTGTTCAAAACCGAACGGGTAAGAGTGGAAGTCCCGGCTCAAGACCAGCCCGGAAGGCCGGTTTCAAGGGTGTTTTGCGAAGTGTGTGGCGAAGGCGTCAACGATCATCGAGAAGTGATTAGCGACGGGCGCACGCTCTGTCGCGCCTGCGCGGGGGAGTCGTACTATAAGAAGCTATGAGCTGGATTCGTGCGCGCTGAGTTTCACTCAACCCAAATGCTTCATGGTCTTATCTTCACCGGCGTGCCTTTAGGTATCACACCGAAGAGCTCCTTCATGTTCTCGTTGTCCAAAGCCACACACCCTAGCGTCCAATCGCTCGATGATCCGTTGCCGTGTATAAACACCTCTCCGCCAAGCCTGGTATTCCACGGCGGACAAGACCGGCCGCGAATCGAGCGCACGATTTGATCGCGCTGCGCCTTCGAAATTAGTTTGTCGCGAAGCCCACGCTCCGCGTCTTCGTCGTTCGGGTAACTCAGACCGAGCGACAGATAGTAGCTGCTCTTTGGGTTCTTCGAACAAACGTAGAACTCGCCTTCTGGTGTGCAGCCGTCGCCTTGTGCTCGCTTGTCGTCTTTGGGATTTGAGCCGAGCCCGATGCGATAAACACGGACGGCTTTGCCCGCGGAATAAAGGATCAGCTCGCGCTTGCTCTTGGAAACTTCGATACGAGGCTCGACCAGCGGCAGTTTTAATGGCGTGTTGTTCACTATTCCGGCACCAGCGTTCGTATCAGGCTCGCGCGCCGTGTTCTCGATTGCGCGGCTCCCGGGCTTGAGCGTGACCAGCGTCGCTGCCGCCGCCAACAAGACGGTGAGCAACAAGACGGTGAGCTTCATCGTGTCTCCGATTCAGTTCTCCAGAGCCGCGTTTACAAGCGGCATCACTTCCTCAGAAAAGCGCTCCATCTCTTCGATCATCGGGCTCATCTGCATCAGGAATATCTCGACGCCCGCTTTTCGAAACTGGACCATGCGCTGGGCGATCTGCTCGGGTGTTCCGGTCAACCTCGTCCGCAAGCCCCGATTCGACACGCTGTAGTCCCGCAGCGACAGCTCGCGCTCAAGCTGGCTCTGCGTAGTGAAATCCTTGAACCCGAAATACCCCGCGGTGTCCTTGACGTCGCAGATTCGGTCGATCTCTTTCTTCACTTCGGCGTCGCTCGAGCGGCAAACAACGTAAGCCGCGATCCCATACGCCATCGGCTCCAAGCCGAGCTCGCCTCGCCGGCGCTCCATCTCCTCGACCTTCGGCCTCACGTTCTCGGGCGGGTCGCCGTGCATCAGATAGCCGTCACAGAAACGCGAGATCATCTGCTTGGCGTCTTCCGATTCGCCCCCCGCGTACAACGTCGGCCACGGTTTGCGAACGGGCTTTGGTTCAAGATGCGCCTTCTCGACGTTGTAATACTTGCCCTCGAAGGTGAACTCCTGCTCGCTCCACATTCCGCGCATCACTTCGATGAACTCCCGGGTGCGCTCGTAGCGCTCGCCGTGCGCGACCCACTGGCCGCCGTACTCGCGCATCTCCTGCTCCCACCACGCAGACACGATGTTCAGACTAAACCGCCCGTTCGATATCTGATCGATGTTAGCCGACATCTTCGCGACGACGGCGGGCAAACGAAACCCGGGTCGTATCGCGTTCATCAACTCGAGACTGTCGGTGACCGAGGCGATTGCGGCCGCGGTCGTCCAGCATTCGAGCACCGGAGCCGTCGCGCCCTTGATGTCGTTAAGGTTCAGTTCTGCAAGCAAAGCGATGTCGAAGCCGATCTTCTCGGCGCGTTGTGCTAGCCGCTTGTTGTAGTCGAAGGTGGCGTGCATCTGTTCGTCCTCGACGTTTCGCAGCCACCCGCCGAATATCGGCATCCAGAATCCAAATCGGATATTGTTCACACTCTCTCCCGGGTCTGAGTCTTTATCGGGTGTTTCACGCAAAGCAGCGCTGGACTTGCGTCTTTGCGAACCTTTGCGCCTTTGCGTGAAACTGATCGCTCAGCACGCGCAATAGTACTGCCGCTTCTCAAACAAGCTCTCCATCAATCTAACGAACGGGGCGGGATCATCCCGCGACAACACCGCGTCCACCACCCCCGCGCTCTCATCACCGCCTATCAACTCAAGCCAATCCTTCTCGCTCAAAGTTGTTTCAGCCACGCCCGGCCTCCCGGTTCGCAGCGCAACATAGTCTTTCAGGTAAACCCACCGCAGTCCTTCGCGTTGGCGCTCCGCCGTTTTTACTTTTCCGTAGACCGCATCCGCGTAAGCAAGCCACGGGAGATCGATCCCCGCCGCGACAGGCAACCCGATCCATTTCCACACCCGTGTGTTGATGTCCAGCAACTTGAACTCGCCGTCGCGCTCGTCCCTCAGGAATTCGACCTCGCTGATCCCGTGATAACCGAACTCGCGCAGTATATCAACACCGCGTTCTACGATCTCGGCGACATAGCGGGAATCAACAAGAC
This sequence comes from Blastocatellia bacterium, assembly GCA_049273855.1. Taxonomy (GTDB): domain Bacteria; phylum Acidobacteriota; class Blastocatellia; order UBA7656; family UBA7656; genus Onstottus_B. Next base: position 4,219 of record JBASRN010000110.1, on the reverse strand, counting down.
ACGCGGTGCCAAAGTCGGGCGGGTATTGTTCGAGCTTGCGCCCGACAAACGCGCCCTTAGCTTCCCCATCTCGTCCAACGTAACTGCACAGCGAATAGAAGCTGTCCACGCCCGCGCCAACGATCTGCTGGGCCAGAAGCGGGTGCCGCGCGGCCCGCTCGCACATCGCGAGAAAGTCCTCGCGCGTCTCAACGCGAAACACTTTCTCGCCGAACTCGTTTGTAAACTCGCGTTGAAGCGCCGGCTTCACGACGCACGGAAACTCGATCTCATTCGCAATCTGTTCCGGCGTTTGCTCGCCAACATAAAAGGTCCGCGGAATAGGAATCCCGAGCGCTTCGCACTTACGATAGAGCAGCTTCTTATCGAGTATTCGCTCTACCGTGTCGATCTCCGAAAAAGGAATCAAGAAGTGCTCTTCAAGCTCGCGGCGGTGACGGGCAACGGCGAAAACCCATTCGTCGAGACAGGGAAACAGCACGGCTTTTCGTTTCAACTCAGCGCCGATCCCAAGTAACAGATCGATAAACGCGCGCTCATCATCGAGCGGGTAGGGACACCGGCCTGCGACCGCAGTCAGCTTCGAATGCAAGCCGTAACCATTCTCGTCTCGATCGAGTCCGATTACCGGTATGCCACGCTTACCGAGCGACCGGGCAACAGCAAGTCCCGTGATGTGACAGTTGAACACAAGCGCCGCCGGCATCTCGGCCGAGTTGGCCTTCTCGCGCACCGCGGCGATCAGTTCGCTTCTATCGTCGATCATTGGCGGAAATGTTAACCTGAGGGAGAAAACAAACGAAGACGAATTGCCGCGACACAACCGCATAGTGGTCGAGACTCGCAGTTACCCGACCGGTCTGCGGACGAGGCTGGTTGCGCCACAGAACCCGCATTCCGTCACCATTTCGGTTGCTACCCGTTCATAGAAGATCGTGCACGAGTCTTCGCCGCAACCGCCGCAAGTCCATCTGACAGCGGGAAGCTCGCCGTGAATCATCTTAATGACTTCACCCTGAACTTCGTGTTCGTAACCCGTCATCGGCCGCTCGTCTCCGATCTCCCTTCACCTGGACTTCGGCGTGTAGTACCGCTTCAGCCAACTGCTCAGCCCGTCAAGCCCCGGCATCAACACCCGCTCGGTTATGTTTGCCTGGTCCAGCTTGTCGCGCACTTCCCACTTTAGCTCTCTCGGGATGATAACCCGCCGGCACAACTCGGTGTGTTCTTCCAGCCATCGATCAAGCCTCGCAGTCGGGCTGGACATCATCGAGAACAGCGCGAATTGATTCACGATTCGGTCGTCGAGCGAAGGGGGCTCGAAGAAGACTACGAATTCATCCGGCGAGAGCTGATCAAACTGGCTAAGCGAGCCAGCGACCTGGGTCAGCATATCGACGGTGAATGCGTTTGAGCCTTCGTCTTGAAGCAACCTCTTGAGGGCGTCGGGAAGCAACTGGTTGGTCTTTACGAAGTCCACGCACCAGATCACCCCGTCATACTCGTAGTCCTGAAGCCGCACGGTGGCAAAGTGCATCGCGACATACGGCGAGAACGTCCAGTCGATCAAACGTGTCGGCAATCCGTGATGCTGCGCAAGCGCGATCCAGTTCCACATCGAATCGTCGGGAACCGAGTCGCGACGCGCGTACTTGCGATAGTTTCTGAGCAGATGGCCTTCGAGTCTTTCGACGCCGCCCAATCTGATCAGCCCGGTTTTCAGGTCGTACGAAGAGTTGCCGAGCCCGCGAAACGCAAGGTTGGAACGAAACCGCGCGAGCGGCTCTTCCCACGAACTCTCGTACAGCCGTTCGTTGAGTTCGTTCCAGCTTGAAACGCGAATGTCTTCCATCTGACCAAAACCGAAGACACCGGCCGCTAAGCGAAGGGATCACAATCCACAGAAACCGTCGCCTTCCCTCGTCGAGCCATTGCGGTGAACTCTCGCTATCAACGCAGCAGGATCGAGTTCTTTGTCACGATGTCGTTGTAGTTGTCGCACTCGCCGGTTGCGCATTGCTTCAACAAGTCCTCGATGCGCTGGAGCAACTGCGTGCTGAAGTGATTCTGCTCGGCTTGCGGATGCGACGGCGCGTAGTAATTGAAGTAGCTTCGAATTATCAGGCTCCTGTTGTCGATCGGAAGCGCCTTGAGATTCTCGACGAACTTGTCAAAGGTACCCTGCCGGGCGAGATAAAACTCCACGTTCGACACGTAGAACGCCGAGACCTTTTCCTTCTGCTCAGCTATGAATTGCCCGATCGCCTTCACCGCTTGCGGACCCGACAGATCGCCGACTGCCGGTATGATCAGGTCTTGCTCCTGGAGCTTCTTGAGGAACTGAAAGTCGTCTTCCCTGGCAAAGTAGTTCTGCTGCTGCCCGGCGAGGTCCGTCTCCAATAACAGATCGCGATAGGTCGGATAGATCGAGCGAGGCGGCCGGTGGTAGCTGGAATAGCGGATCTCGAGTCCCGCGCTGAAGAAGGCACGTTGAATCTTGCCGATGGTTTCGAGGTCCGAAGCTGAAAGCGAGAAGCCGTATTTCTGCACGTCCTGGCGAACACTGCTCAGCGTCTTCTCAAACAGCCTGGGATCCGACTGCGCGCCTTCGATGTATTCAACCAGATCCTTGATGCCGCGGCCCTCCCACCCTTTTGTCTTTGGAAAGGGCTTGCCAAAGAACATGCACAGGTACTCGACGCGATTGCGCGCGCGGCCGAACAACGCTTTGTACAGCAAGTGCTGAAGCAGGTTGTCTCGCCGGATGTCGATCATGATCGCCATCTTCGGGCGTATCTTCGCGATGTAAGAAAAACCCTGGTCGGGACCGACCCCGATGTAGACGCCGCCCGTGACCCCAAGCTCCTTAAGCTTCGGCATCACATGAAGATAGGACGTTTCGTTCGAGATCAGATTGTCTGAATCGAAGTAACCGCCCTGCTCGGAAAGCCTCGCCGAGAGCGCTGCGAACGTCTTCCGGTCTCGCGCGGAGATGGTTGCGCTTGTCGACGCGATCATCAGGACTGCCGACAACGCAGTCGCAACAAAGAAACGAACGAACGATGGGTATCCCTTGCTCATCCAGATATCCTCAGCTCCTGTATCACGCCGGGGCGCTTCCCTGCTTGCGCGGAATCCTGCTGCCGTTCATCTCACGGTTTCTCAGGCGAACGCATCGACAGCCGCCGATAATAATCCTCGATCATCTTGCGATAACGATCGGGCGCGTCTCCATCACCGAGTGCACCGGGGCCGTTGTTTCCCAGCTTCGCCTGGAGCCGCCGTGCCAGCTCGACTTCAAGCTGTCTCAGCGGATCGATAACTTCGCTCTTCAACAAGGCCAACTGCGCCGGGTCGCTAAAGGCGTTCGGGTTGATGCGCTTCAGTTGTTCGATCGCGCGGCTCAACTCGCGCGCGAGATCGCTGTTAGGTCCAAGGGCGCGACGCAAGTCTTCGGCCTCGGCGACTCGTTGCCGCAGCTCGCTTTCAAGCTGCCGCTGTCCGCTTCGCGGGGGACCGCCGCCAACGAACGTCGGTTCCTGGCTCGTGCCCATCGAAGGCTGACCGCCTCTTTGATTGCCTTGCTGGCCCTGACCTTGTTGCTGGCCCTGACCTTGTTGCTGGCCTCGGCCTTGTTGTTGGCCCTGGCCCTGCTGCTGACCCTGACCTTGCTGCCTGCCCTGACCTTGCTGCCGGCCCTGGCCTTGTTGCTGACCCTGACCTTGTTGCTGGCCCTGACCTTGTTGCTGCCCTTGCTGTCCGGGTTGTTGACCCTGTTGCCCCTGTTGCCCGGCTTGCTGCCCTCGCTGTTGTCCTTGGTTGCGTTGCGCCTGACTCTGCCGGCCTTGCTGACCCTGTTGCTGGCCTTGCTGTCCGCTCGGCTGGTTGCCCGCCTGCTGACCGGATTGCTCGCCGCCCGACTCCATCCTCTTCCTTAAGGACTCCAGACTATCCGCAAGCTCGCGCGCGCGGTTCAAGGCTTCTTCCATACCCTGGCCCGGCGTTTGTTTAGCAGCGCTTCCCTCTGCCGCCTGAAGATCCTTGAGTACCTCTTCCAGGTTCCCGCGAATAATCTTCTCACGGTCCCGAGCCTGTTCGAACCAGCCGTTCTCAATCAACTGATTGTTCTGCCGAATCCGTTCTGGAATTCGGTTTTGGCGAATCGAGCCGGCAGCGTCACGCAGCTTCTCGCTGGCCTTCTGCCGCTCGCTCCCCATCC
>JBASRN010000025.1:0-3411 GCA_049273855.1 Blastocatellia bacterium | reverse complement strand
TCGGCGAGCGCCCGCCTGGCCGGCGCGCAAGCGCCGCGCACGTGCACGCCCAGCGCTGGGCGGGTGTCGGCCGCCTCTTCGAAGTGCGAGCGAATCAGACCTACCACCCGGTTCCGAGTCTCTTCAGGTATTGCATCGGCCAGCGTAGACCCCCCGCTTGTTAACGACGCGATCGGCTCCAGTCGCCAATCGATTCGGGAGGTGCCCAAAAGATAATCCACGATTCGGTCTTCCAACTTGAGAAACCGAGAAAGGAGAGGCGTGCGGCCTTCGGGAGCTCCATCGCTTACCTGGATTAGCTTGTATCGAAGAAGCGGCGAATGAGGCTGGAAGGACAGGCGGGAGGCGAGCCGCTCTTCATGTCCGCTCGAGGCGAGCTTCAGCACAAGGTCAACGCTCGGTTTCTTGCGGGTCACGTCGTCCTGCAGCCAGGCGTAAAGCTTCTCGTACCGGCGGTCCAGCTCGGGCGCCAGGCAGGTCACTACGCAGCGCTCTTCGAACAGGCTCAGATTGAACACCTGTGCGAGATGCGCCAGCGCAAGGTATATTCGGTCGCGCGAGCTGGCCTGACGGCGCTCCTCGATCTCGGAATCAAGGCGACTTAACTCGTCAATGAGCACCTGGATGTCAGACTCGCCGGCCTCTGTGCTTTCGGCTGGGTCAGCCGCCTCGGACATTTGCCGAAGCAAAACAGCGATCTCAGCGTCAGAGACGACTAGTCCCTTGAACTGATCAAGCGGGCTGGTGGGTTGACCCTTCCACGAACTGAGGACCTGGAGCTTGATGAGCAGATCGAGCCGCTTCAACTCGTCGGCCAGATGGCTCCAATTCGAAGGGTAAGCCCTCAGCTCGCCTCGCCGGCCAGCCGATACGGGGATTTCATTCTGCTGGAGACTTAGGGACAAGTTTGTGGCCTCGAACTTCTTCACCTCATTCCGGGGTTGTGCCGTCGGACTCGGTTTGCAGCGTTTGTTTCGCGGCGTTCAGTCTCTTGTTGAGTTGAACCTGCCGCCCGGCCTCTCGCCGGAGCAGCGACCTGATCTGCTTGATCTTGCGGCGATTGATTCTGTAGCGGGTCTGGGAACCCTCTTTCTTGCTTTCAACCACGAGGCCTTTTACGACGAGCTCGGACAGTGCCCGCTCGACTTGACTTATGCGTGATTTGATTTCCTGTTCCAATAACCACCATTCAACGATTCCCTGTAGCGTGTCTTGAGCGTCCGGATGCTCGGACAGGTAGGCCAGGATGTCGTAAGCCATTTCCGACTCTTCGATTGTGGGGCCGCTTTGCCTCAACTAAACATCCTTAGCCTCGACTCCAGGTTAGCAACCGGCGAACCAGCCGCTAAACTATTGATTCGGTTTCAGGGCGCAACCCTTGGGTTGGACTTTTTTGTCCGGTGTGAAATGGACAAGGGGCGGGAATTGACTTAGATGTCTTCGAAGAGTGGTAGGACGAATTTGTCCGATGAATAATGCCTCGACTCCGCTTTGGGCGACGCAATCGGGCGATCATCATTGGAACTCGCCGGCGTCTGCCTCGTCTCCGGCTTATCGTTCATTGCTGGGCTCTCAGCGATTCCAATTTCAGGCTTTCGACGTCAATGCGATGCTTGCGGATGAGCTCCCAAAACGCCCTGCGGTTCTTACCCGCTGCTTTGGCTGCTCTGGTGATGTTCCCTTTGTATGCCACCAATAAACCCCTTATGTAGTTCTGCTCGAAATGGCCCACCATCCTTGCCTTTGCTTCCTGAAGCGATTCATGTTCGAGGTTGGGCTGCTTAAAAGGCAACGACAGATCGCTCCGGTCAATCACGTCTTGCTCTGAAAGGACGACTGCCCGCTGAACGACGTGTTCGAGCTCGCGCACGTTCCCCGGCCAATGGTGCGTCGCAAGTGCCCGCAAGGCCTCCGGTGTAAAGTCAGTGACTTGCCGTTCGAATTCCGATGCATACTTGGCCAGAAAATGCTCAGCGAGTAACACAATGTCCTCGGCGCGATCCCTTAGTGGGGGCAACGTGAGCTGTACTATGTTGAGTCTGTAATAAAGGTCCTGACGGGTCTTGCCCATCGAGACAGACTGCTCCAGATCAGTATTAGTTGCCGCAATGATCCGGACGGAAGCCCTCCTCACTTTGGTGGATCCAAGCGGGCGGAACTCGCCGTCGTGCAGGAATCGCAGCAACTTTACCTGCGCGAGCATGGGCAAGGAGTCAACTTCGTCCAGGAAGAGCGTTCCGCCATTCGCTTCTTCAATAAGGCCGGGCTGCGACGTCCTCGCTCCAGTGAATGCACCGCTCTGGTGCCCGAACAATTCGTTCTCGACCAGGTCAACGGGGATCGCCCCGCAGTTGACGGGAACAAAAGGTTTGTCAGCCTGGGGGCTGAGGTAATGGATCGCCCGGGCGCACATTTCCTTACCGGTGCCTGTCTCCCCTTGAATTAGCACGGTTGCATTGCACCTCGAAATCAGCGGGATCTTCCGCAGCTCTAGTACAAACGCTGGGCTCGCACCTATCAATCGCTTGAGGCCTTGCTTCTCTTTGATGGTGTCCACAAGGGCTTTCTCACGGTTGACCGGCCCAAGAAGTCGCATCACGCGTGCCAAGACATCCACGGTTCTGAGCGGGGGTACGATGAAGTCAGAGGCGCCTGCCTTCAATGCCTCTAGCACGTTCGTCGGATTGGACTCCTCCACGACAATGGCGACCGGGCGTCCAGAGGTCGCCCTTCTCAAAGTTTGCACCAATCGAGTAACACCGGCGGCGCTCGGAGGCAGTATCAGGAACGACAAGTCCGGTTTAGCTCGGGAGGCGTGTTCAGAAATGGAATGTTGATTGCCGTTGTGGAGTGACTCCGCCCCGCAGATTAGTTCAACGTCCAGGCTCATGGCCGAACAGGACACGAGGATATCCCTCAAATCAGCCGCTTGCCGCGAGTCGGAGCAGTAACTCAGCACGAGCAGTCTTGACTTCGGCATTTTGTAACCCTCCCCAGCCGCTGTCATGCCCACCCACCAACTTAAGAACGCGAAGCAGAGTTCAACCCTCAGTCGCCTTAACGAGTCACTCGCGTGTCCGGAATAAGTCGCAGGCCTATTCGCCGCTGAGCCGACGTCCTGCAAGGGAAGCTCTTTTCAAAAGGAGGTCGGGACACGTTTGTACTCCGCCAAACTTAGGGATCAGAGTCAATCTTCAGGTCTCAGGTGAGGATGGACCTTTGAGGCGCCACATCACAGTACGGTTATAAGCAAAGAGCCTACTACTCCAATACTCATGACGCGATATGTCGCTGGAATTATTCAACTTTTTTTCCAAAGGCACAAGTACGTCTGAACGCCGGTAGTGGTGCAATAGCGTGTTGAGAAGAGTCTCGCCACTAAGTCACCAACGACACGAAGGCCCACAAAGC
>JBASRN010000230.1:0-14243 GCA_049273855.1 Blastocatellia bacterium | reverse complement strand
CAATCCTGCTTTCTATGTGACTGTCTTCTTGGAGCGGAGCGACCAACCAGCGCGAGAGGGTCCACACGCATACGGCGCACTGGAGACCTGGAAATATACATTTCCATTAACCGCTGTAGGTGCCGCTGAAATGCACGCGGCTCTTCGCATTATCCCAAAACTCCTTGAACAAGCGCGCAAAAATCTCGTCGGAAATGGGAGGGACCTCTGGATCTATGGAACCAGGGATGTGAGAGAACAAAGCTCATCCTTGACTCGTCTAGCAATTCTCATCGGCAACACCTCAGCGGAGCTCAAGTCTAATATTGCGCGGGCGAAGGAATCCACAGATCGGTTTGTTGGGTGGCTGGAAGCACAGGCTCCGTCAAAAACCGCCCCGTCCGGGATCGGCGTCGAGAACTATGACTGGTACCTGAAGAACGTGCAGCTTGTACCTTACACTTGGCAACAAGAAATCGCTCTAATGGAGAGCGAGCTGGCGCGCGCCCATGCTTTTCTCGCGCTCGAAGACGAAAAGAACAAAAACCTTCCGCGTCTGGCCGTGGTTGCAAGCGAGACCGAACATACGCGACGCTTCAACGACGCAGTTACCGAATACATGTCCTTCCTAAAGGCGCGGGAGATTCTGACAATAAAAGAGTACATGGATCCGGCGTTGCGTGAGCAGATCGGCAAGTTCAATCCCGGTCCCCGCGAATTTTTCGGCGAAGTCGATTACCGCGACCCCGAAGTGATGCGCACCCACGGGTATCACTGGTTCGACCTGGCGCAGATGGAACATGAGCCTCACCCAGACCCGATCCGCCGAGGCCCGCTGCTATACAATATCTTCAACACGCGGACCGAGGGACACGCCACAGCCTGGGAAGAGCTAATGATGCAAGCGGGAATGTTCGAAGCGAAGCCGCGGTCGCGGGAGTTGATTCATGTCTTAATAGCTGAACGCGCGGCGCGAGCGTTAGGCGACCTTCGGATGACGAGCGGCGAATTCACGCTTGAACGGGCCGCGGAGTTCACCTCGCAAAGCACACCGCGTGGTTGGCTTAGTTTGAAAGGGGATTTAGTACGCGCAGAGCAGCATCTCTATCTACAGCAACCTGGCTACGGGACTAGCTATCTTATCGGAAAGAAGCAGATCGAGATGTTGTTGGCGGCTCGCAAGATGCAGCTTACCGATAGCTTCCGGATGAAACAATTTATGGACTCGTTTAATGCGGCTGGCCTTGTACCTGCATCGCTGCTTCGATGGGAACTGACGGGCCAGCTGCCCGAGGATGTCAGGCATATGCTCGCGTCGCATTGAGGTTCTGCAATCCGCATTGGATATCTTCACGGAACTTTCTCGGAGAATACTAGGCGCATAGCTTTGTTAGCACCCACTTCGCCTTCAAATAGAACTGGGCGCGGCGGTCGCCGGCAAAACCCGATCCGCGCCGATCACCTCCGCCGTGCGACGGGCCTTTCCCTGTTCGGGTTGTTGGACTACCGGGACCGGCGCCATGGCAGGCTCCACAGTCCGCGCGCTGAGAGGATGACCGAAAAGAGCCCGGTCACGCCGATCGCGATCAGCGTCCAGACGAAAAAGAAATGTCCGCTGGAATTGCCGATGCTGCTGGTGATCCCGACACCCTTTCCCCTCATGTGGGCGATGGGGACGACCAACGAAAAGAGTCCTCCTAGGAGGGTAATGATGTACCCCGATCGCCGTTCGGCGAGCACCAACGTTCCGTACAGCCAAACGACAAAGGTGGGCACCGCACTGAGGTTTGTGAGCGTTCCCGGCTCCATCCCCCGGACGATGTCGTCCGCCAGGTGAAACGTAAAGAAGAGGATCGAGAGCAGGGACGCGATGGTTAACATAACGCTTTGTTTCATTTGATTCATCCTTGTTGGCTTTGTGTGTGCCTCTCGCCACGTGAATGCGTGCGCGTTCAGCAGGGCGTTCATCGGCTTGCGCTCCGATTGCTCGCCGCTGCCGGTCGCTCGCGTTCTGCTTCCTCCGGCTCAAACCGGAGAATGTCGCCAGGCTGGCACGAGAGCGCCTCGCAGATCGCATGGAGCGTGGAGAAGCGGATCGCGCGCGCCTTGCCGGTCTTGAGGATGGAGAGGTTGGCCAGTGCCATTCCGATCCGGTCCGCGAGCTCGGTCAGCGTCATCCGCCGATCGTGGAGGAGGTCGTCGAGCTTGACGGTGATCGCCACGTCACACCGTCCCTTCCAGGTCTTCGCGCATGAGCGTGCCTTCCGCGAACACCCGGGCCAGCAGGAGCGTGAGGAGTACGGCGAGCCAGCCGCCGATCGAAAAGCCGGCGTTTATGTGGAGCGGATACGCCGGAGTCGAAACGGTCTTGGCGATTGCGCCGATCACAATGCTGAAAAGGTTCAGCGCGAGCAGCACCCAGGCGATCGCCTGCAACCGGGACGCGTTCGCGGCGACGAACGGGTCGCCCGCGCGAACCGTCTCCACGATCGCGAGCAGCCGTTTTAAGACGACGTAGTTAAGTGGGATCGTGGCGAGGCCGAGCACTGCGATCGCGCGCATGCCCATGACCAGCCGCTCTGCCTCAGGTGAAGGAGAGAGTTTGAAAGCGGCCATGATCCATTGTTCGTTCGGCATGACAACCAGCAGAGCGAGGATCGCGGCACCCGCCAGCCAGTTCACGACGATGAGGATCCGCAGCATGACGTACGCGATCGGCAGCGCGGCGGATGACGAGGCTGTGCTTGACATGATTCACCACCTTTCCGCTATCGAATATCAATACACTATTTATCGATAATCGTCAAGTAGGGTATTGGCAGTCGATAAAGGAACCTGATGTCCCGCGACGGGTCCGAACGGGCTTCACGAAAGAATCGATAGTGGAGTAAACAGAGGTAATGCATCGCTGCAGATGCTCCCACAAGGGATTACGTTCACGATAAGCGACAGGAACACGCTAAACAACGCCTCTTCTTGCAGCGCATCCGGCGGAAGTATTGGGCGGTAAGCCGCGTCTCTTTTCAGGCTTGCTCGTACTTTATTCTAACCTATTGAGGATTCATGCGCCGCGGCGTCCGAAGTCCATTACCTCCCACTGCAGTGGTTGTATTGTAAGAGTATCCATGCCAAGCCAGAACGATGTGAGTCTGCGTTATCGAGAGCTGGATCACGCCACTGGAAAGTGGACTCTCAAACGCGAGTGCTTGGGCGCGCTCAAAAGCAAGAAGGCTGCGACTCGGGCCGCTGAGCCCGTGATGAAGAACATCAATGAGCGCAACAGCTCGAGATCGCGAGCGCGAAACGCGGTGGTCATCACGTTCAAGGAGTTCATCGAACTGCGATGGCGACCGTATACACAATCACGGCATCAGATTTCGACGATCAACTGCCACAATAGCTTGATCAAAGGTCATCTGATTCCCTTCTTCGGCGAGAAGCCCGTGGCCAACATTACGCCGTCGGACATCACCGACTTCTTCAGCGATCGACGTGATGAGCTCTTGGGCAACTCGTTGCAGACTGTCTACGTAGTGCTGAACCTGATGTTTGAGATCGCGAGGCAACACGACCTCATCGAGCACAGTCCGGTAAGGAAGCTACTGCACAAGCCTGAGCCTGTGTTGGTGGACAAGGCCACGCTGCAACCCAACCAGATCAGGGCCATTCCGCTCGGCGTTCCGCAGCAGGAGCGACTCTACAACCTGCTACTTGCGGTTACGGGAATGCGATCGGGTGAGGGCCTGGCGCTTCGCTGGCTGAACTTCGATGAGGCGAACCGCGAAATCAAAATCACGCACACGCTTTATCGTTCAAAACTGAAACCGCCGAAGACCGCGACCAGCGCAGGCAGGCAGCGCCTGCACCCGCGCATTGTTGAGTTGCTCGCGACACACCGCAGCGAGTCAGCCTTTCAAGCGAACGATGACTTCATCTTCTGTCGCAATGATGGCCGGCCGCTCAATCCTGGCACGGTGTTGGAGCATCTATACAACGCGATGGATGCCGTAGGAATCAAGCGCGTAAAGTCGCACTTCGGCTTTCACATCTGGCGCCACACGGCAGCCACGCTGCTGTTTGATAAGCTCGGAGATCTCAAGCAGGTACAGCGCGTTCTCAGGCACGCCGAACCTTCGACAACCGACCTGTACCTGCACTCAGACGCGCATCCGATCGTGGAGGGAGTGGAGGTGTTAGCCGAAGAGATTCTAGCTGAACCTCGGGCCAATGGTGCCCCAGCCGTGACCCAGGCAAGTGAGATGGTCAACTAAACACTGAGGCCAAAAGGGTCTTGAGAATGTCTATGACTGCTGAATTTTCTCAGTCAATAATACGCGCTGAAAAGCGGCGCTAGCAGTCGCAATAAGTGATGATATAATCCCGAACATGGAAACGGAGAGTGCGGAGAGACTCGAGGAGCTGCCGATTTTCCCGCTCGCCACGGTGCTCTTTCCGGGTGCCATCTTGCCGCTTCACATCTTCGAAGACCGTTACAAACAAATGATGCGGCACGCGGTCGAGAACGGAGGGCTGTTCGGGCTTTCATATCGAAGTGACGCCTCAATTGGCGAGGAGACTCCACCCGAAATAGGAAGCGTCGGCTGCGTCGCGAAGATACACGCTGTTATGCCACTCGACGAAGGCAAAATGAATGTTATCTCGACCGGAGTGGTTCGGTACAGGATTCTGAGTCTTCAACAAGCGGAGCCTTTTCTGGTGGCAAGGGTCGCGCCCCTTACCGATGACCTGGAACCGGGCGCCGACCTCAATCGCACCTTCGACGAGATGGCGGGGATGTGCAAGGAGTTCCTGGAAGCTGCCCAGACGCTCGATGAGTCAGGCGCCTTCCTTGGCCAAGATCTGCCCGAAGACCCGGAAGCGTTCTCATTACTGGTTTCCTCGGCCCTTCCGATTGATAACGACTCAAAGCAAACGTTGCTGGAAATAACCTCCACGAGATCGAGACTCAGTCGGCTGAGGCACTACGTTTCGAGCGCTCTGTCTGATCTCACCAAACGAATTCAGATCCGTGAGCGGGCGAAGGGGAACGGTCACGGGACAATCGGTAAGAGTTAAGCAGACACGCTCGGTGAGCCATCCTTGGTGCGGCCTCACGTCAATTCAGGCTTAAGGAGTTCATAACCGTGAAAAGACTTTATGCCCTTCTATGTGTTCTTGGTCTGGTTTTACCCTACTACTTCTTTATCCCGTTTCTGCTTTCAAACGGGCTCGACATCCCGCTGGTCATCAGCCTGTTATTTGGCAACCAGATATCAGCCTTCTTCGCAGCGGACGTCTTTGTATCCTCTGTAGTGCTGTGGGTGTTTATCTATCACGAGAATCGCAACCGCCGAATACGGCAGTGGTGGCTTTGCATTGTAGCTAACCTGGCGGTAGGCGTATCGTTGGCTCTGCCGCTTTTTCTTTGGTTGCGTCAAACTGAAATCGAAAAGATGAAGTGAAGGTGGAGCACGGCGCTGCGAATCCTCGGATCTGCGCTGACTTGTTTGTTTAAGCGCAGCGCTGCCAATTCTTCGCCGACTCGATAGCAGCCCGCCCGCGCTTTTCGCCGTACCCGCGGGGCTTTTTCTCTCCGCTTTCTCGGTGGTTATATGCATGTGGCTGCTTGGCAATTGCGGATGGCAGGAGCTGCACGACGTTGTTATCGCCGCTGCAGTTGGTATGCTGATCTTCCTGTTCAAGAGGGTGGCGCGGCGGGAACCTCGCTCTGAAAGGGGACTTGAAGAAACATAACCGATAACTTGAAGATCGGCGGCGGCTGATCTCGCTTTGCCTACCAACCGAAGCGAATGCATAATTAGTTGGGAACATCATGAGAGTTGCTGACACTATAGCTGAACTGCACGGCCGCTCCGGGATCGCTCTGGCCGCTACACCATTAGCCGATCTGGTGGAACACATCAACAGCCTTACAAGAAGGCCCACGCTTGCGGAGGTCAAGGGTTGGTTTTCCGCGCTGATTCTGCGGCCTCACGATTACGCGCACTACCGCATCTTTACGCCGCGCAAGTATGCCCGGAACTTGATCGCTCGAAGCGAGCACGCGGAGATGCTGATGCTTTGCTGGCGCTCGGGACAGCGCACTCCAATCCACGATCACGGGGGATCGATAGGCGTGGTGATGGTCTGCGAAGGTCTGATGACCGAGACTATGTACGAACACGCAGCCGAAGGTCACGTGCGCCCGTACAACACATTTCGTTGGGCTCCCGGCGGAATCACCGGCGCCGACGTGCCGGACATTCATCAGCTCCTTAACCTTCAGCCCGAGCGGCGCGATATGGTGACGTTGCATTGTTATTCGCCCCCGCTTTCGGTGCTGAACACCTACAGCCCGAGAAGTTCGCGAGTCCGGCACTGGCGAGAAGGGTACTTCTCCGGCGGCGCGGGCATCTGACTTTCGACGAGTTGACTCTCGATCGCGCATTCAAACCCGGTCAGGGGTGCTTGATGAGTAGTCGGTCATCCTGCAAACCACGCAAGCAGCAGCGGCTCGTAGTGAGGCTCTTGCTCTGCGCGTTCCTGGCTGCCTCGTTCACCGCCCTTGCTCAATCGGGCCGGCGCATTCCCAAGCAACCCAGTTCGCCCGACCCGAAGCCCCCAGCTCAAACCGAACCTCCGATTGAGTCTTCGTCTCCGACCAAGGTAACGTCCGAATTGCCAATACTCGTGGTCAAGAATCTTGCGAGCATAGGTAGCTCCTCAATTCTCACTAACGTCGCGCTTGACGGATGTCTTGAAGAGCTCAAACAGTCACGCGCTGTGCAGGTGTCCTCAGGCAAAGACAAGAATCGCAAGGAAGCGAGCGATTACGCGAAGGCGTCGAAGGATACCTATGTGGTGTTGATTCAGCTCGACTCCGAGATCGGCGACCCGGGAAACGTGATCGGGGTAAATCCACGGTCGTTATACGTGAGCTACATTGTCTTCACGCCGGGCACAGGCAAGATCAAAACTCAAGGGCGCGTTTTTCAAGGACAAAGCCGCGGCCCCTTAGGCGTGCCCGTTCCCAACACGACGGCTTCGGCCGAGTACGAGTTGCGGCGCTGCGGGCGGGAGGCTGGAGACCGGGTGCTTGACGCGTTAGACGTCGGTCGCCCTCAGCGACGTTAATCGCGTCGTCGCTCGGGCCTGTTGCGCGCAGTCCGTAGTCAGTAGTCCGTAGTCCGTAGCTCGTGTCTGACGGTTCGCTTGGATCCTCGGTACGCGGGCTACGGACTACGGAGTACGGACTGCGGACTTCACCGCGTCGCTCCTCAGCCAAACCTGTTTGATAAAGGACTCTCCCTCGTGTAGTTTCACCGCGTCGGGTTGCGCCGGTCTAAACCCAATCTGTCGCGAACATGAAATACGGCTTTCTAATCGATCATCGTAAATGCATCGGCTGTCACGCCTGCACTGTAGCTTGCAAGTCTGAGAACGAAGTCCCGCTCGGAACGTTTCGCACCTGGGTCAAGTACATCGAGAAAGGCGAATATCCGAATACGCGCCGGTTCTTTTCGGTGATGCGCTGCAACCAGTGCGACGCCGCGCCGTGCATAACGATCTGTCCGGTCACTGCGCTCTTCCGCCGCGACAACGGAATCGTGGATTTCAACGGCGACCGGTGCATCGGCTGCAAGTCGTGCATGCAGGCTTGCCCATACGACGCCTTATACATCAACCCGAATACCAATACCGCCGAAAAGTGCAACTACTGCGCTCATCGCGTCGAAGCTCAGCTCGAACCGGCGTGTGTCGTCGTGTGTCCGGTCCAGGCCATCGTATCGGGCGATATGGACGATTCCGAGTCGAGGCTCTCGCGGCTGATTGCAGGCGAAGCGACAACAGTTCGCAAGCCTGAAGCCAATACTCGGCCCAAGCTTCACTACATCGACGCTAATCCGTCTTCGCTTGTTCCAACCGACCAATCCCACCTTTCCGGCTACCTGTGGTCCGAGATTCAGATGGACCCGATTATGAAGGACGAGCAGGCGCTGGCGGACGCCGAAGCTCGCGCGCGAACTACATACGATATTTCGCACGATCGGCCGTGGGGCTGGAAGGTCTCGGCCTACTTGTGGACAAAGTCGATTTCAGCGGGCGCGTTCTTCCTCGCTGCAATCGCAATTGGATTAGGATTCGTGCGGAGTAACTGGCTGTTTGAATCGGCGGCGCCCATGGTGTCGCTGGTATTCCTGGCGGCAACGGTGGCGCTGCTGGTGTTCGACCTCAAGCGGCCAGAGCGATTCTTGAGGATCTTCCTGATGCCGCAATGGAAGTCCTGGCTTGTGATCGGAGGCTTCGTGTTGCTGATCTATGGTGGGTTGCTGGCGGCGTGGATGGGGGTTCGGCTAATGAACCTCAAAGCGCTTGACCTGCCGGTGATGATCCTCGGTGGTTTGTTCGCGGCTATGTCGGCAATCTATTCTGCATTTCTCTTCAAGCAGGCTCGCGGGCGAGTCTTTTGGCACAGTCCACTCACACCGCTGCACTTGCTTGTTCAAGCGATGGTGGCAGGCGCGGCGATGTTGATGCTCGTGGCCGCCATCGAGTCGGCAATAAGCGGGCGTCGTCTGCTTGGCTCCGGTTGGTGGTTTCTGACCTATGAGCTCGCGGGCGCGCTTATAGCCAGCGCCGTCCTGATCGGAGGCGAACTCTTTCTTCCCGAAGAAAACGTAGAGAAGACACGCGCCTCGCGGCTGATCACGCGAGGCATTTTCAAGACGCTGTTCTGGGGCGGAGCAGTCGCGATCGGCATAGCGGTTCCGTTTCTGATAGTCGTGATCGGCGGCGCCGAGTCGTGGCCGTTAGCCGCGCTGAGTTCGATGTGCGCACTCGCGGGTGTGCTTGTGTGGGAGCACATCTGGGTGCAGGCCGGGCAAGCTGTGCCGCTTAGCTGAGATCAAAAGAAGGGAGACATCCGTGCAAACCAGTCGAATCAGTATCATCCGTGATGGTCTATGCGGCGCTCGAACTCATGATCACGGATAACACGGGTTGGACGGATTCACGCGGATTCGGATCTGTACAAACGCTAGGGCGTACTTCCATCCATGAGATAAGGTCCGAGGAATGTCTGAAGACGAAGAGGACAGCAAATCAACCGTGGACTCAAGATCGAGGCCTCAGGTCAACGGTTCTCGCCTTGCGAGCTATCCACCCTACGAGCGCTGGGACGATTGGGTCGAGTTCGACGCTCGAAGCTGGCCCAAAAAAGTCGAACGCCGCTACTCTCTTGTTCCAACCACCTGTTTCAATTGCGAAGCTGCGTGCGGGCTGCTCGCCTACGTGGACAAAGACAGTGGCGAAATCCAAAAGCTCGAAGGCAATCCGCTTCATCCTGCCTCGCGCGGACGCAATTGCGCCAAGGGTCCCGCGACTATCAACCAGATTCACGATCCGGAGCGAATTCTCTTCCCTCTTAAACGAGTCGGCCCGCGCGGCGAAGGCGGATGGGAACGCATTATGTGGGATGAAGTCCTCGAGACTTTCGCCGCGAAAATTCGTACCGCCCTGATCGAGAACCGGCGCGATGAAGTGGTCTATCACGTAGGCCGGCCCGGGCACGATGGCTACATAGATCGCGTGCTTCAAGCCTGGGGAGTCGACGGTCACAACTCTCACACAAACATCTGCTCGTCCTCGGCGCGAGTCGGCTACGCGCTCTGGCAAGGCGCGGATCGCCCATCGCCGGATTACGCGAACGCGAAGTTTATTCTGCTGCTCAGCTCTCACCTCGAAACCGGTCATTACTTCAACCCGCACGCTCAGCGCATCATCGAAGGCAAAATGTCCGGCGCGAAAATCGCCGTCGTCGATCCACGTTTGTCGAATACCGCCTCGATGGCGAGTTACTGGGTGTCGCCGTGGCCAGGCACCGAGGCGGCGCTGTTGCTCGCAATGGCGAACGTGATTTTGAACGAAGGAACCTTCGATCGCGAGTTTCTGCGCAGGTGGATCAACTGGGAGGAGTTCCTGCAAACCGAACGGCCCGACAAGCCGTGCACCTTCGAGTACTTTATCGAAGCCCTGAAAGACATCTATGCCGGATACACTCCCGACTTCGCAGCCATTGAGTGTGGCGTTAACGCTGAAACGATCGTCGAGATCGCGCGAGAGATTGCACAAGCCGGTTCGGCGTTCGCTTCGCACGTCTGGCGAAGCGCGGCTTCTGGAAACCTCGGAGGCTGGCAGGTCGCGCGGGCGCTTTACTTCCTGAACGCGCTCACTGGAAGCATCGGCACCGAAGGCGGAGTCTCGCCCAATGTGTGGAACAAGTTCGTCGCCGCGCCGTTCTCGAAACCCGCGCCTCAAAAAGTCTGGAACGAAACGCTGTGGCCGCGCGAGTACCCGCTCGCGCATCACGAGATGAGCTTCTTGCTTCCTCATCTTCTCAAAGACGGCCGCGGACATCTCGCTGCGTACTTCACTCGCGTCTACAATCCGGTGTGGACCAACCCCGATGGAATGAGCTGGGTCGAAGTTCTCAGAGACGAATCAAAGATCGAGCTTCACGCCGCGCTCACTCCGGTGTGGAGCGAGACCGCGTGGTTCGCCGACTACGTTTTGCCGATGGGCGTCGGCGCCGAACGGCACGACCTGATGAGTCAGGAGACTCATGCGGCTCAGTGGATTTCGTTCAGACAACCCGTCCGGCGGGTCCTTCGCGAGCGCGGCGGCGAGCACTTCGACTTCACCTATCAAGCAAACCCAGGCGAGGTCTGGGAGGAAGACGAGTTCTGGATCGAGCTTTCCTGGCGCATCGATCCCACCGGAGAGCTTGGAGTAAGGCGACACTTCGAATCACCTTACCGCGCCGGCGAGAAGATCACCATAGAGGAATACTATCGCTGGATATTTGAGAACAGCGTGCCGGGGTTGCCCGAGAAAGCTGCGAGCGTCGGCGACTCACCGCTCGAGTATATGCGCCGCCATGGCGCCTACGCGGTCAAGACCAACGTCTACGATCAGCACGAAGCAAGGCTGACGGAAGCCGAGCTTCAAGACACGCGGGTCGATGAGGCAAAGGCAAAGATCCTGAAAGGCCAACAAACCATCGGGGTGATGATCGACGGCAAGGCCGCGCGTGGCTTTAACACGCCGTCGCGCAAGCTCGAGTTCTATTCGCGGACGATGGTCGACTGGAAATGGCCGGAGCAGGCCCTTCCCGGTTATGTCCGAAGCCACGTCAACTGGCACGATCTGGATCAAGCGAGCGGCGACCGCATTCTCGTCCCGACCTTTCGGCTTCCGACTCTGATCCACACTCGATCGGGCAACGCGAAATGGCTTTACGAGATTTCGCACACGAACCCGTTGTGGGTTAACCCGAAGGATGCGGAAGCGCTCGGACTGGTGAACGGCGAGCTTGCCCGCGTAAACACCGAGATTGGCTACTTCGTTATCCGCCTGTGGACAACCGAGGGGATTAGGCCGGGCGTAGTCGGGTGTTCGCATCATCTTGGCCGCTGGCGCACAAAGAAAGATCAGGGAACTGACCGTTGGGCATCGGCGCTTGTGGACCTGGAAGAGCTGGGCGAAGGACGATGGCGGCTTCGACAAATCGAAGGGGTCAAACCATTCACGAGTGATGATCCAGATTCGGAGCGAATCTTTTGGCAAGAAGGCGGCGTGCATCAGAACCTGACCTTCCCTGTTCACCCCGATCCTGTCAGCGGAATGCACTGTTGGCATCAACGCGTCCGAGTCGGACGCGCGGAATCGGATGACAAGTACGGCGACGTCGTGGTGGACACGAAGGCTTCTCACGAGGTGTATCGCAAGTGGCTCGAGATGACGCGCCCGGCTCCTGGTCCGGGCGGCTTGCGTCGCCCGCTATGGTTCTCGCGTCCGGTGCGTCCCGATGGCGAGGCTTACGTGGTGAAAGACTGATCCGTGAGGTTGCGGCCTTATGGCGAACACGCTTACAAAGGTAAGCGGATAAACTCGAGCAAGAGATCAGGTCACTCTCCGATATCGAGAAGCTGTGGCTCGTCGATACGATTCTGGCTGATCTGGACAGACTACCAATGAGAATTCGATTCCTCGAGGCGGAGCAGCGAGAGGTTGATGACGCAGTAGCGTGGTATGACCAGCGCGAGGAAGAGTTGGGTCGCGATTTCCGAACTTGACAAGGTTATTCGCCGCATTAAGTCAAATTCGTTACTACGTCACACCCGCCCATAACTCGGCGAGTGACAACCCTGCGAGCGACTCACTGGACTGCGCCGGAAGAGATGCTGTAGGTTTACCGGTCGCGCGACGACGCACTGAGGTTTACCCTCAGCGACGGTCACGAGAGAAAGATCCTGATCAGGAGAGCATGCATATGAAGCGACTACTTGTCCTCGTCCTCTTCGCACTGTTCGCGACGGGCCTCGCTGCCGCTCAGGCAAAGACCCCGCAGGCAACCAGGAACTCCGTCAGGGACGTCAAGTACGGGGCAAATTCGGCCGCCAGCCACACCTTTACCCACGATGGCGTGAGGCTTTACTACGAGGTCTATGGCGCCGGGGAGCCCCTGCTGCTGGTGCACGGCAACAGCGGCAGCATAGGGACACTCAGCGCCCAGATCGCTCACTTCCGCAAGCGATACAAGGTGATTGGGATGGACAGCCGGGATCAGGGGAGGTCCGGCGACAGCTCCGACAAGCTGACCTACGAGAAGATGACTGACGACCTTGCGGCGCTGCTCAACCACCTGAAGGTCGGGCCGGTGAACGTGCTGGGTTGGAGTGACGGCGGCATCGAGGCTCTGCTCCTCGGGATCCGGCATCCGGCAAAGGTGAAGAAGATCGCCGCGATGGCCGCCAACCTCAATCCGAGCGAGGACGCCTTGTACCCGGAGTTCAACGCACTGGTCAAGTCAATGATTGAAGCGATCCCCGCAGCCGTGAGAGACACGCCACAGGGCAGGCGCGAACTGAAGGTGATTTCCATGATGCTGGACGAGCCGCACATCGACGTGAAGGCGCTCGAAGCCATTACTGCGCCCACGCTGGTACTGGCGAGCGATCACGACATCATCCGCGACGAGCATACGGTCGAGATCTACCACCACATCCCCAACAGCCAGTTGGCGATCTTCCCGAACGCGACGCATATGATTCCGTTCGACGACCCGGCATTGTTCAACGCCACCGTGGAGCGGTTCTTCCGCACCCCGTTCGTGAAGAAGGACCGGATCAACGACACGCTCGAGTCATTCGAGAAGCTGCGCGCCTTCCTGGAGCGGCGCCTCCGGTGAGTCGGCAAGCCGCAACTGATGCGCGGTCGTTGGGCGCCGAAGAGGCGGCGTTGACAGAGATCAATTAAGACATTATATGTGTGCCGATAAGCCGATCAAACTTGATCCAGCTGGGTGGTGGGTTAGCGATTGTCCTGTTCCGGCAAGTTCCACTCGCCGTCCGCGTCCGGCAATGCGAGCCTAACCGTTAAATCGAGGGAACACTCAAAAAGCTGCAGCTTTCTGCTGCCCCTCTCAAACGCTGGGCGGCTTGTTAAGAAGCAGGTGAGTAATGAACGTAGGTGATCTTGAAAAACTGAATGCTGCTGTCGAATTCCTCATCAATCAAAAACCTTTCCTGGAAAGAATTGAGCAATTGAGCGAAGAAATCAATCATTCCAAAGAATCTTTTGTATGGTCCGTAGTCGACCCGGTCTCCATAAAGAGCGAACTGCCTGAAAGTATCAGATCATGTTGGATTTTTGTACTAAGGAAAGATGTATCGTCCGAGTGCCATTACCATCCTAATAGCATCCAGCATATGGTTACAATCAGAGGAGAAGGGATGTCGAAAGTGGCAGGCATATATAAGAGAATGGTTCAGTTTGGATCATCGAATGATTCACTACAAGATATATGGTTTGTAATAGGTAAGGGTGTTCATCATGAGTTCTTTCCCGAGGAGAGAGATATGATAGTTGTTTCATTTCACACGTGTGAGGCAAACGAACTAGAAGAGGTTGCTTGTGAAACTGGTGAAAGACGACTATATGAGGGAGAAATCTGAACGACTATCAATCTGGGCATATTGATTGAAATGCAAATTTATTTGCATCCCTCATTCCGCAATGAAGCGGGTGAATTCATTCCGTGGAAAGAAACTAACAATGCCCATAACACTCGAAGCCGTGCGCCCGATAGAGTTGGCCGATGTTCGGGAAGCGCGTAGGCGAATAGCTGAGATAATCGTGCGCACGCCGTTGGTTCGCCTTGAACTGGGGCCGGACTTTCCCGACATCCGCCTCAAGCTGGAGAA
>JBASRN010000081.1:0-21180 GCA_049273855.1 Blastocatellia bacterium | reverse complement strand
GTTCCGAGTTGCCATTTAAGCTGCTGCGCCATGCCTCTAATCACCCGCGTATCGCTGCTCTTTCCAGGGGTCTCCGTAGTTGTGATAACCGACCGACTCCCAGAACCCAGGGCGGTCTTCAGTGAGTAATTTAAAGCCGCGCACCCATTTCGCGCTTTTCCAAAAGTAGAGGTGCGGCACGAGCAAGCGCGCCGGACCGCCGTGTTCCGGCGTGAGCGGCTTGCCGTCATATTCGTAAGCGATCCAGGCTTTACCATCGCGGACATCAGCGAGCGGCAAATTCGTCGTGTACCCGCCGTCGCAAAAAGCTATGAGGTAACGGACCGGTTGCGTGTCAAGATCGATACCTGCGAGCAATGTGTCAACTGAAACCCCCGTCCAGACGGTGTCGAGCTTTGACCACTTTGTGACGCAGTGAATATCGACCATCACGGTTTCGCGCGGCAGCTTCCGGAACTCGTCCCAGGTCCATTTCAACTCCTCGGCGATCTCTCCGTAAATCGAAAAGTCCCACCGCTCAAGCGACGTTCGCGGAGTTGGCCCGGCAGATAAGACGGGAAAATCCTTCGTTTCATATTGACCGGGCGGTATTCGTTCTTTGAGCGACGCGTCAGTTTCCCTGCGCCGTCCTTTGAAGCCGCGTGATATAAATTTCCCAGCCATAAGGACCTCCCCAAAAGAGAAAATCGGTTCCGCCTCCGTTCGAGAAAACCGTCATCAGTCTGGGGCTCGCTCAACCTGCTGGGGCCTGACCGAGTCCTTCAGCAGTGACTTCAGTGGCTGAGTACCAACAGGATCAGTAAGGCCACAAAACCAACCACCAGTAGCAGGCCGTTGAAATGCGGCGAGCCGTGGAACGCCTCTGGGATCATCGTTTCCGAGACCAGCGCCAGGATCGCGCCCGCCGCGAATGCCTCGACCGTTCCCCGCACCGCCGGCCCGGTGCCTCGGAGCACAAGCCCGGCAACCGCCGCTGCGAGGGCGATCATCAAGGCGATTCCAATCCACACGCCAAACACGAAGCGCGCGGACCGACCTGCCCGCCGCATTCCGGCGCTGCTCGATAGGGCTTCCGGGATGTTCCCCAGGAAGAACGCTGCGACCGTCCCCAAGCCGGGCGCGCCGTGGTGCAGCACGCTCAACCCCAGCACCACCCCCTCGGGAACGCCGTCGAGGAACGTCCCGGCCGCGATGGCCAGTCCACTACCAGGCTGCTGCTCTTCTTCCGGCTGCTCCACGCATTCGCCGCAGCGTTTTCGATGCTGTGCGCCGCGGCGAGAGAGTAACCAGTTTACGGAACTGAATACTGCCGCGCCACATAGCAGACCCATGACCGTCCATTGCAGGCTTGCCGCGCCACGCGCGTTGATCACCAGGTCCACCGCCACCACAGCCAGAAGTACCCCGGCTGCGAACGTCATCGCGCGGGCAATTGCGGTGTGCCGGAGCTGCGTGTAGTAGCCACCCACGGCCCCGATCAGCAGGCCGGATGCAGACAGGGCTCCCCAGCCGGCTGCTTGCAACCAGCCGGGCAGCTCCGCAAGCGGTCCCGTCACCATCTGGAACAGCCACGCTTGGTGGTCGAGCAACAACAGGACCGCATCGAAGGCATCGAGCAGGGCCCGACCGCTCTCGGCTCCCTGGAGCAGGGGCTGAATCTGATCCGTCATGAAAGATTCCTCGCTGTGTGCTATCGCCGGTTTCTACACGAAAGGCAATCGAAACTAAAGGGTTCATCTTGCCGCCACGTGATTTGTCGACACGTCAGCTATCAACTTGTCATTCTCGCCCAATACCATTGTTCGCACGACACTGACTGTTTTACCCTTTTTGACGAAGGAAGCAACGGCTCTAAACCTGCCCGCTTTTTGGTTGCTTGCGAAATTTGCATTCAGACTTATGGCGAGGGGAAAGCCTGCTGCTTCGTCAAATTGAGTTGAACCCATTGCGAGTACGGTGGCGGTGACATCGGCGAACCAGAGTATTGCCCCAGCATGAACCACGCCGTATGGATTCAGTATGCCAGGCTGAATCGGCATTTCAGAAATCACCTGCTCCGGCCGTTGTTCCAGAACAGTAAATTCTATATTTCCTTCAACTCTCATTATCGCTCCTTCCTGTTGGTGTCCTTCTCATAGCAATGGTCATGGCCGTATGCCAAGAAAGCGGCGGCGATTATGATTGATTTCTTCGGACATTTTTCTTCCTATTGGATTTATTTCTCAGCCGACATCCGAAGACCCGACTGTTTGACGGCCCGGATCGTCATGAGTCATTTCCGCTTGGGCGAGTGGAAGAATCCGAACCCCGCGTCGCTTCGTGACAAACGATATCGCCCACTGCAGCGTCACCAACAGCCGATTCGCAAACCCAATCAGAAAATAGATGTGGATTCCTGCCCACAGAAGCCACGCCGTGAACCCTGCGAAGCGCACGTGCTTGAGGTCCGCCACGGCAAACGTCCGGCCCACGATTGCCATATTTCCCTTGTCCCAGTACCAGAACGGCTTCGCGGAGCGCTCGCCGTTGACTCGACGCCGTATGAGGCTCGCGACATACCTCCCCCCTTGGATCGCGACCTGTGCGACGCCCGGAAGCAACTCCGGCGTCTCGCTCCTGATGCCGAACAGGCATCGGGTGTCGGCGGTAATCGCCGCCGTGTCGCCGACGGCGAACACATTCGGGTGACCTGGAACCGACAAGTCTGGGTTCACTTTGATACGCCCTGCCCTGTCGACATCAACGCCGAGCCACCTGCCCGCAGGTGAGGCGACGACACCCGCCGTCCACAGCACCGTGCGGCTCGCGATACGCTCGCCGTTGACGATCACACCGTGTTCGTCAAATCGCTCGACTTTCGCATTCGTGTGGACTTCGACCCCGAGCCGCTCGAGGTAGCGGCGGGCCTTCTCAGAGAGCGGGCGGGTTCTTCTCCTCGTCCTGGTTGAAGAGGGGTATGCCGTCGAGCCGGAACGTTTCGACGGCCGCACCCTCGGGAGCGAGCCACGCCGCCGCGCGCAGCGCAGCGCTGTTGTAAGACTCGCGCCTCAGGCTCCCGGAGATGCCGAGGATTCGTTGTCTGCCTGTTCATCCGATGACCTCCTGACGGCCGGGCTTAAAAGGCGGCGCCGGCTACTCTGCCTTCCCGCGCGGCTGGTACTTCCCGACCTCCGTCCGGAAGGCGATGGCGAGGCGGTTCCAGCCGTTGATGGAGATGACGGCCATCGTCAGCTTGACTAACTCCTCCTCGCTGAACTGCGCGCGGGCGGCCTCGTACTCTTCGTCCGACGCGTGGGTCTGGGAGATCAGCGTAACTACCTCCGCCCAGGCCAGCGCGGCACGCTCGCGCTCGGAGTAGTAAGGCGCCTCGCGCCACGCGCTCAGGCCGTAGAGCCGCTGCTCGGTCTCGCCCGCGGCGCGCGCGTCCTTCGTGTGCATGTCTATGCAGAAGGCGCAGCCGTTCATCTGCGAGACGCGCGTCTTGACGAGTTCCAGCAGCGAGTGCTCCAGCCCCGACTCGTCCACGTACTTCTGTAGTTTGTACATCGCCTGCACCGAGCCCGGCGCGGCCTTGCTGTAGTCCAAACGGGTCTGCATCTTTTCACCTCACGTCCTGCTGTTGAATGAAACGCCCTCGGCGCGTGCCCGTCAGGCCGTCTCGAGTCCGATTCCGGAGCTGCCGCCGATCACGACGACGGGCTGCCCGAGGAGCTGGCTTCGCGGACGGTCGGAGCGACCGTGGTTGCGGCGGTCATTGTTTCCTCCGGCGGTCGCTGTAGAAGACGGTCACTCACCTAGCGGTCGACGTATTCGGAGAGTGCGGCCACTCGAACGGCGTCATCGGGGGAGAACATGAAGGACCTCCGCCATGTAGCGGTCGGCGGCTGCTGCTGCCTCCTCCGGACTGCTGCCGTTCTGACGCGCGCTCAGGTGAGCAGGAGACAATATCCGATGCAAAGAGACCTTCGAGTGCGGCGAGATCTCCTTTTTGGGCGGCGGCAATGAAGGCGTTGAGAAGGCGCCGATGCTCGGCCGAACTCACGGGCGAACGCCGCCCATCGGCGATATGTTTCCGAGCGCGGGTGACGAGTTGGCGCGTGTTCGCTTCAGCGAGTTTAAGGATGTCCGCGATCTGCTGATATGAGTAGTCAAATGCTTCTCGGAGAACATACGCGGCTCGTTCCGTAGGCGAGAGTTTCTCCAGAAGCAACAGGACCGCGAACTCTAAGGCTTCGCCCCGTTCTGCTCCCAATCCGGGGTCGGCGCTCGTGTCCACCGGTTCCGGAAGCCATGGTCCGACGTAGGTTTCGCGGCGCGAGCGGGCGGATTGGACGACGTTGATAGCTAATCGTGTCGTCGTCGTCGCGAGGAATCCCGGCGCGTTCTGGACCACGCTGCGATCAGTGGTCTGCCACCGCAACCAGACGTCTTGCACAATGTCCATGGACACCTATGCCGACGATCTCGCTGCGCTCGTCGAAGCGCTTGATCTAAAGAAGGCAGTTCACGTCGGCCACTCAACCGGCGGCGGCGAAGTCGCTCGCTATATCGGACGCCACGGCACCCAGCGTGTGGCCAAACTAGTGCTGATCAGCGCGGTCCCGCCGCTGTTGCAAAAAACGGACGCGAATCCCAATGGGTTGCCGATCGATGTGATAGATCAGCTGCGCGCCGGAGTTCAAGCCGACCGCGCACAGTTCTTCAGCGACTTCAGCATTCCGTTCTACGGCTTCAACAGGCCGGGGGCCAAGGTCTCTCAAGGCTTGCTGGATGCTTTCTTTTCGCAGGCGATGCGGGCTGGTTTGCCCGCCGTCTACGATTGCATCAAGGCGTTTGCGCAGACGGATTTCACCAAAGATCTTAAGAGGTTCGACGTGCCGACGCTCATTCTGCATGGCGATGACGATCAGATCGTGCCAATCGCTATCACTGCGCTTGTGTCGTCCAAGATTGTCAAGGGGGCCACAGTGAAAGTTTACCCGGGGTTGCCGCACGGCATGTGCTCGACTCACAAGGACCAAATCAACGCGGACCTCCTCGCGTTCTTCAAGACAGAGCAATCAAGCGTTGGTCGCACTTCCGCTTGATGTTGCAAGGTGATGGTCCGTTACTTCGTCGCTTCGTAGCGGACCACTCACCTGATCATCGAGCAGCCTCTCAATTGAGGAGAGAGCGGAAAACTGAAAAAAGGCATAGATGCTAACGCTGAGGATATGTCATTCGAGAACGTCTATTCGGCTGGAGGAGCGTAGCAATTGGAAGTGACCTGTAAAAATTGATGCGAGAGAAGTAAGAAAGAACTGGGTCACAAAATGTCGTTACATTTGGTGACCCAATTCTTGTAAGTGGTTGCGGGGGCGGGATTTGAACCCGCGACCTTTGGGTTATGAGCCCAACGAGCTACCAGACTGCTCCACCCCGCGTCATTACTTCAATTGATCCCCACTCGCCGTCGAGTGCGTCCATGTGCTCCAAAGAGCATGGACGTTTGAACCGAGCATCACTTCATAGACTCCGGCTCAAATGAAACGATCAATTAGAACGGGCAGTATAGCCGTCGCTTGAGCGGGGTGTCAAGTTGGCGATTCTTAGCTGTGTAACGGTGGGTTGCGCTGGTTGCGCTGGCTTTTCATCCTGAGCCAACTTAATCACGATGTCTCCGGGTCGGACAAATCCGAACCTCTGCCGGGCAAATAATTCAATCGCTCGAGTATCCGTCCTAAGCGACTCGATCTCTCGTTGCCGCTTCTCTACCTGCACACTTAAGTCCTGGATTCGATCGACCGCTGCGTTGTGCTTCGCCATCGCAGCGGTCATTTCTATCCGGCTGCGTGTGTGGACCGAAACACACGTTGCCAAGGCCGCCAGGATGATTGTGAGAACGACGCCGTCAACAAGACGTCGCACCCGAACCCTCCGCTTAGCAACCGAGCTTTGCCTGATGGCTGAGTCCAACCGGCTGTCCCAGAATGTGTTTGCAACCTGACTCAAGGAACACCTCCAAATCTTGCTCGTTCGAAGACTTCGCGCAGGTAACGGACCAAGTCGGCACCGCGATCAGTGCTCGCATGCAGCCGCGACTTGTTGTTAAAGGATATACCTTATTCAATTGGCGCGATGGGCGGCGGAAAGAGACTACCAGGGTCCACTCGGCGCCCGCTGCGCCTTAAACGTTGAGTGAATCTGTGCTCGGCTTCTGATGAGGACGACGGCCGAACTGTCCTGCGAAACAAACGCGCCACCAACTTCAATTGGAAGCGTTCTCAAGCCCGAATGGCTGTGGGCTGTTGTGACAGGGCGAGACTGTACCACCTTTTTAGAGGGAGTGCAAGCATTTTCTTTTTGAGGTTTACGTTTTTTCGGCTTAGGCGATACATCAGGGTTTGCGACGCCCGGTTGCCGCGGACGCCGGTTATAGACTCGCACGACCCGGCACGCCCTTGCTGGCGGCGCGCAGGGGTCAGGCTCGGCCTCTGCCGCGTTGCCTAATGAGACTAGCCAACCCAGCCTTTTCGTTGCGGGGTGTGTTCGATCCGTCTATTCTTAGTGACTGTTCCAGGAAGTGGCGACACGCTAACACGCCGCAGCCAGGCTGGACGAAGGTTAACAGGAGACGCTCATTGTCCAATTACGTCAGCGGTCTTGCCGAGTATCTGCGCGGCGAAATCAGGAAAGCTATCGTGGGTCAGGAACAAGTTGTCGAGCAGGTGTTAATTGCTCTCTTCACCGAGGGTCACGCACTGATCGAAGGTGTTCCGGGCACGGCAAAGACCCTGCTGGTCAAGGTTCTAGCGCGCGCTGTTGGCGCCCAGTTCGGTCGTATTCAGTTCACTCCGGACTTGATGCCGGCGGACGTCACGGGAACCAACATCTTCAACATGGCGACCTCGACTTTCTCGTTAAGACACGGGCCAATCTTCACAGACTTGTTGCTCGCTGACGAGATCAATCGCACACCACCCAAGACTCAAGCCGCGCTGCTTGAAGCGATGGAAGAGCGCCAGGTTACAATCGACGGCGACCTTCATACGCTCTCACCCTTGTTCACTGTGCTGGCAACTCAGAACCCGATTGAGTATGAAGGGACATACCCGTTGCCTGAAGCTCAGCTGGACCGGTTCATGCTGAAGATCGCGGTCCAGTATCCCAGCGCTGCTGAAGAGCTGCGCGTAGTTGCGAATTGGGATGGGGGCTTCAACGCGCGTCGATTGGACGATATCGACATAAGACCGGTCAGCGATAGCGCCGCGATTCTGACTTGCCGCTCCGAGGTCAGACGCGTGACGGTAGAGGAGGGCGTTCAACGATATATCGTGTCGATCATTCGCGCGACTCGCGAGGCCCAGACTATTTCGTGGGGAGCGAGCCCGCGAGCGGCCGTTGCGCTGCTGCTGAGTTCGAAGGCGCTCGCGGCAGTGCGCGGCCGAAGCTTCGTCACACCCGACGATGTGAAGGAAATCGCCAAACCAGTCTTGCGTCACCGAATTGTGTTGCGCTCGGAAGCTGAGATTGAGGGGATGTCATCCGACCAGGCTCTTGATGAGGTGATTTCAGGAATTGAAGTACCGAGGTGACACGAGGTCCGTGCTTGGTGATCACGAATTACGGACCTCGCATCGTCGATCAGCTATGTCTAAGCAGAAAGAACCGATCCCGGCGGCGGCAGTGGCGTTCGTCCGCGACACCGAACGTGGCATCGAGGTTTACCTCAGCCGCCGGCCCGACCATTTTCGTTATTATCCCGGCGCGTTCGTTTTTCCCGGCGGCCGCGCGGACCAGGAAGACACCGATCTCAGAGCGACCGCTCGCCGCGAGGTCAATGAAGAGATCGGGGTCGAGATAAACATCGAACGCCTGATGCCGCTGAGGAACATTCACACCAGCGCCCACGCCGGTCCCGTGTATCATATGCTCACCTTCGCCTATGCAGTCGAAGGTGAATTTGAGACTCGCCTGAACTCGGAAGAGGTCGAAGAAGAAAGATGGATCACGTCCCGGGAGGCGCTTGCGAGGCTTGAACTCCCTTATCAAATCAGAGCCGCGGTGTATACGATCTCGCAGTTTGCGGTTGTCGCCGATCTGATGAAAGCACTCGCCAACGGGAGCGTGAACGAGGACTACTGGATTTGAGGTTCGTCTTCACAGGCCGTTTCCTGGTGTTGCTCGCCGCCGGGCTAGTGTTTCTCTCCTTCGGCTGGATGAACCCCGTCGCGGCTTACCTCACCATCGTGTATGACCTTGCGTTGATCGTTGTTGCCGCAATCGACTACTTGTTGTCGGAGGAAGCCAGCGAGTTCAGGGTCGAACGCGATCTCGAAGATCGGTTTGCTATGGGCGCCGAGAACGAGGTGAAGATCAAGGTCGTGAATCGGTCGCGCAGGGCGGTGACTTTTGTCGTCAAGGACGAGTATCCGGCTAACATGGAGATACTCGATAGCCGCGAGGTCCGATTGATTGTACCCCGAGGGCGCACGCGGGTGTGGACATATGGTCTCCTGCCTACCGCGCGCGGGAGCTACGGGTTCGGCGATACGGTGGTGCGGTTCCGTACCCGACTCGGATTGCTATGGCGACAGGTGATTTACCCGACGGCGCGCCACGTACGAGTCTATCCAGACATTCGCGAAGCTAAGAAGCACGAATTGTACGCTCATCGCAATCGGCGGCTCGAGCCGGGACTGCGCCGAATGCGAGTGCGAGGGCAGGGCAGGGAGTTCGAGTCGCTGCGGGAGTTTGTAATCGGTGACGAGATACGGCATATCTCGTGGGCGGCGACTGCGCGTCGCGGCAAGCTGATAACCCGCCAATACACGATTGAGCGCAGTCAAAACATCGTGGTACTCCTGGACACGGGTCGCCTGATGACTGCGCGAATAGGCAAGCTCACCAAGCTCGATCATGCGATCAATGCGACGTTGTCGATCGCTTACGTAGCAGCGGCGGGCGGCGACAATGTCGGGCTTGTTGCGTTTTCGCGGCGGATAGTCAGCTACTTGCCTCCGCGTCGCGGGCACGAACAGATCAACCGCGTGATGGAATCGCTGTACGGCATAGAGCCGCAAATGATCGAGCCGAGCTATGCGCGCGCGTTCAACTTCTTCAGCGCGAATTGTCACCGGCGTTCGCTCGTTATAATTCTGACCGACCTTGTCGATCGTGATGCGTCGGCTGAATTGCTTGCTCACACGAGGAAGCTCATGCCCCGGCATCTTCCGCTGATCGTCACTATCGGAGACACGGACCTGGGCGAGTTAGTTCGTTCGCGCCCTTCGTCAACGGTCGATGTTTACCGGCAGGCGGTTGCGGGAGAGATACTGCATCAGCGCGAGGAGGCGCTGGCACGGATTCGGCACGCGGGAGGGCTTGCCCTGGATGTGCCGGCGGGAAGGCTTTCGCTTGAGCTGGTAAGCAAATATCTTGAGGTGAAAGAACGGGGTTTGTTGTAGCTGCCGCAGCCGCCGCCGGATGACGTTGCACAAAGGCACGGTAAAGCCTACGCTACGGTAGATCGATCAGGCGTGAGGAAATACATAGTCATGACGAACGCGCTCAGCGCTGAGATTGCGAACTTATAGGCCGGCAGGATGTGCGCGGGCGAGATAAAGCCTTCGATCAGTCCCGCGATCAAGAGCATCGGAATGCAGCCGAGTATCAGCTTTATCGCCGACAGCCCGTTTGTTACAAGCGCGTCGATGCGCCTCAGGTCGCCAGGCATAAGCAACGCTTTCCCTACCATGAGTCCCGCTCCGCCGGCGATGAAGATAGCGGTCAACTCGATCACCCCATGGGCGGCGATAAAGATCGGAATCTCCCAGAACCGATATCGAATGCACAGCTCAAACACCATCCCCAAGAGCACTCCGTTTCGGAAGAGAGCGAACAAAGTGCCAAGCCCCGCAAGCACTCCTCCGGCAAAGGTCACGAACGTCACCGTGATGTTGTTCGCCTGAATCGAGGTCGACGCAAGCGGGTTCGCCCGGTTCACGGCTTCGGTCCAGTTGGTGTGCGAGGCGATCGCCTCCCTCAACCCGGGATCGACGCGATCGGCGAAGCCTTCGTCAAAGTAACACGCGGCATAAGCAAACGCCGCCGATAAGATGAATACGGCGAACGACGTCAGTGTGTAACGGAACGTCTCTCTGAACACGGCCGGAAACTCATAACGAAAGAATGAAACGAACACCCCGAACCCCGAAGACTCGCTTCGGTAAATTGCTCCGTGTGCTCGTGCGACCAGGTGGTTCAAGTAGTTCACAAGCCGCTGGTCGCGCACCTCTTCGCGGGCGATCGCCAGGTCGGCTGCCGTTCGCCGATAGAGGCGGCCAAACTCACGAACCTCTTCGCCTGAGAGATCCTTCAGCCTCAACTTGGAAACACGCGCAGTCAGCTCTTCTAGCCGTTTCCACTTTCCGAGCCTTGATTCGAGGAAGTCGCTGAGCATTCTGCCGCGTAGGTTACCACGCGCACGTGAAAAGAAAAAACTGCTACAATCTCCGTCTGATCGTCAGCCGCTGACGTGATCCGTAGTCGCGAGACGAGAACGATCCAGCAGTCATTTCTCCTTATTCGACTGACTGCCAGACCCTGTTCCTATGCCTTTCTCATCATTAGTCGGAAACGATCTAATCAAACAGTCGCTGCGGCGCGCGGTGGTTGAAGATCGCATCCGGCAGAGCTTGATAATGGCGGGGCCGGATGGCGTGGGTAAGCACCAGTTCGCGCTGGCGCTCGCGCAAGCCGTCAACTGCGAGAAGCCAGTTGATGGAGATGCCTGCGGGCTGTGTCTTGCTTGTCGCAAGATTGAACGGAACGAACACCCCGATGTGAAAACCATTGTGCGCGAGATCAAGGATCCGGACGCTAAGAAGGATGCGAAAAGCCAGTTCATCAGGATCGAACAGATGCGCCAGATGTCCAGCGAGGCGCAGTTTCGGCCATACATTGGCCGGCGGCGGGTCTTTATGATCGACGAGGCTGAATGGCTGCGGGAGGACGCTCAAAGCGCGATACTAAAAACGTTGGAGGAGCCGCCCGCGACGTCGCTGCTGATACTGATCACTTCGAAGCCTTACGCGTTGCTTGAGACGATTCGTTCGCGATGTCTGATGCTGAGCTTCGCGCCGCTCACAGTCGGCGAAATCGAATCATGCTTGAAGCTGACCAGCAAACTGGCCATCGATGAGGTCGCGATGATCGCACGGCTCGCAAGGGGAAGCTTGGGCCGCGCCTTTGGAATTGAGCTCGAGAAGTATCGCGAGAAGCGCGGAGTGGTTTTGGAAATGCTCGAGTCCCTGGCGCTCGCGAAGGACAGCGCGCGATTGTTGGCGGCAGCAGAGTTCCTTGGACGCAAACTCGAGCGGGACCAGTTTCAAGATCACCTCGACGTGATGAACGCGGTGCTTTCCGACGTATTCCACCTGAAGGTTGGTGAGCCGGTCGACTCGCTGATCAACGCCGACGTGGCTCAACGACTCCAGCGAGTCGCGGCCGCCGTCCGACTCGAACAAATCATCGAGTGGGCTGAGAGGATTCAGGAAATACTTCTGTCGCTCGCCCGAAACGTAAACCGCCAGTTGGCTATGGAGTCAATGTTGATAGAGGCGTGATCCCAAGCAGGTTGCAATCAGCATTGGTGGCCTGCACGAATCACCTCGGACCGGCTGGCACCACAATCAGAAGCTTCTTGACCTTTGATTCAGATGAAGCGCATCCAACGCGGTCTCAACGACTTGCCTCAACGTTCTCAAGCGGACGCGAATGTAGTTGGGCCACCAGGCGTTTTGGGGCAGTCAAGCGGTAAGCATCGATAAGAACGCTGTTCACCTCATCCCAGTCGATGCTCGGGAGATCGATCCAGAGCCCAACCCAGCCTCGCGACCCAAGGTACGCGGGAATGTGGAAACGCTCGGGTGCGAAATCGACGAGAGTCTGGTTTCCGCCGGGTTCAGCTTTGCAGTTGAGGGCGACTCGCTTGTCGCCGTGATGATCGTCGAGATAGTAGCCGAATCGCTTGCCCCGGACTTCAAAGCTCAGGTGCTGGTTGCCGCAGTTGGTGGCTGCGGCTTCCGGCAGCGACTCAACCAAAGCTACGATACGCGCCCGCCGCCGCGCAACGACTGAGTTAGTCGCGCGTCGGGGGGCGTTGCTTGCGCGGACAGGAGACATGGTGTGTTTGGTACGCAGGCTTACGCCATTTCCTTCCAATCACTTGTCGCTCGACTTCCTGCTCGGGTCATCGGCAGGATTCACGTAGTTGATGTCATACGGCCCTATGCCGTGAAACACTGTAGCCGTCGGGCAGCCTGGCTCGGAACGTATATGAAACGCCCGGCTTCGAACGGTCACCCTCAAGCACCGCAAATTCCGCCCCGGGTGGTAACTTCGGCGGTGCGGACACCCACTTCAAGTCATCAGGCAACACGATCGAATGGGAACGGTGACTGTCAGGAGGTGCGGCCCCGGTCTCTTGCTCACCTCTATTAACTTGAGCAAGTGAAAGCGAGACCAGTTCAAGAAAAGCGAGAACCAATATGCCGACTCGATGCTTTTTCATAGCTCCTCGTCGGTAGTATTTTCAGCTCTGCCCCGGGAATAACTCGACCATCGCCTGCAATGTTTTAGGCGCGATCAGTCGCCAGGCCTCGAGTATATGGAAAACATCGTTCAGGAAAGTACCGGCAAAGCCAGGGCAGCCTTCTGCGAGCTCGGCAGAACCTGCGGCACATAACCCTCAGGCAAGTCGCCGTTGTCCGCTCGAAGATACTGCAGGTAGTGCGGCTTCAGCCGGGCGATCAGCTCTTTGCGCGATTTCACCTTGACCGGCTTGCCGGTGTAGATCTTGCCAAGGCGTCCCATCATCTTCTCGGACATAGCGCTTGAGAACATCAGCAAAGGCCACTTGAAGTTCGGGCCGTTCAGCTTTCGAAGCTTGTACATCCAAAGCGCGATGGCGCCGACTCGCCACGCCGTGGGCGCCCACCAACTATACTGGCCCGGCCGAAGGTTCATCTTCCAACACTTCATCATCAACTGCCACTGAAGGGGGGAGAGCTGCATCGTCTCGGTCACTCCCGTCTTCATTTCCATCCGCGTGTCGTGCAGCGGTGTGAAGATCGACGGGATAAAGAATGCGAATAGGCCGCGGCGCTCCACTTCGTAGATCAGATCGAGCGTGGCCTTTACGTCTTCGTCGTTCTCGTCGGGGTTGCCGACTATCAGGGTCATCGCAGGGAACCAGTTGTTTTCATTCAAGACGGTCAAGCCTTGAATCACCACGCTGGGCCAGTCCTCGATGGAGAAGGGAACTCCCTTGCTTGGCATGATCATCTTCGCCATTCGCAGCGAGGCAGTCTCCAACCCGATCAGCGGGACCAGCGCCTTCTTCTGCGGGTGCGAGCTGAGGTAAGGCAGGTGAATCGGGCTCTTCGGCAGCAGGACGTCGGAGAGCTTCTTGATCAGAAGCGGATCGACAACGGCAGGAGCCATCGTGCAGTGGCTGAGCACGTGCTGCTCGACGCCGGGAGTCTCGACGATGTCAGAGTAGAGCGAGAGGAGCGCTTCGCGATTCGGAAAATAGAACGGCGTCTCGGTGTGCACCTGACCCCAGATAAACATGTCTTCGGTAGCGAGCGAAATCTGCTTGTTGCCTTCGCGGACGTTGGCGCGAACGGCTTTCATGATTTCGTCCTTCGGAAGATCGATCTGAGGGTTGAGGTCGGGTACGCAGAACTGGCAACGGCGGCCGCAGCCGGTGGTCATCTCGACCACGCCGAACGTTGTCCGCTTGTCCGGAAACAGAATGCTGTTCCGGTCTGTCGGGTGTTTGACGTCGATCTCGCGCGGCAGGTCTTCACCGCGAATCGCCTTGCGGAAGAGATCGAGAGTATCGACAGACTCGCTTCTTCCTTCAACTATGCAGTCGATTCCGAGTTCCTCATAAAGGTCGGTTTGAATAATTTGCCATCCACCCGACCCGCCAACTATTACCTTGAAGTTATCGCGATACGGGTTGCTCTTGATCTTGGCGAACATCAACCGCGAATAGTGGGAATTGATGGGCATCTTGGACGTGCCGAAGATCGAAGTGTACACTCCTGCTGCGAAGGTGACGCCCAGCGGGTTGTGAGTCGAGACTGCAACCACGCGCGTGTTCGGTCCGACGAACTTATCAAGGTCATCCGGGAGACAAGCGACGATGTCGTCGGGGGCGAATTCTCGTTCGAGCGAAGCTTCGAGAACACGAATGCCGGCAGGCATAAAACGCGCCGAGCCGTCGTCATTGTGTTCGACCTCGCGCCAATTCGGATACTTGCGATTCAAAACTCCTTCCATCCATATCGGCATCGAAGCCATGCCCATCTGAATAAAGAAGCCCGCATGGTCGATAGTTTCGGTAAGAGGAGCGGTGAGGACGATGAGCTTGCCGCCGTCCTTCGGAGCTTCCACTTGGTGCAGATTGCCGTTTGATTTGACTACTCCGTTGCCGTTGTTTGTAGGGGATATCTGAATAGAACTCATTCGATCTTCCTTGCCTCCAGGTGTATATGTTGGGAGCTGCATTTTCTCTGCAACCGTATTCGTTGGCTTGGCTGCCAAACTCAGGGCCGTATCGCAAGCGGGTACTATACCACTAACAGGTGCGTTCTTCCCACACCGGTTGAGGCATGTTATACGTGAACAGAGTCTCGATCAACAGAGTCTTTGCGGTTCTTTGCGGCTTTGCGTGAAAGCAGCTTCTCGCAAAGCCGCAAGGACCCAAAGGCGCAAGGGAACGGCCCTGGAATAGGAGAACAGGAATGAAAGCGATTCAAGTTCACGAGTTAGGTGGTCCTGAAGTGCTCAAGCTCGCAGACGTGCCCGATCCAACCCCCGGTCAGGGGCAAGTTGTAGTGCGAATCCGCGCCGCCGGGGTGAACCCCGTCGACACTTACATCAGAGCGGGACGGCATTCGGTGCGGCCGCCGCTCCCGTACACGCCTGGAGTGGACGGCGCGGGGGTGGTCGAATCGGCCGGCGAGGGTGTAAGTCGGGTCAAAGCCGGCGACCGAGTCTATGTCGCGGGCACGCTCACCGGCACGTATGCCGAGAACGCGTTGTGCTCCGAGACGCAGGTGCACCTGCTGGCTGACCGAGTCAGCTTTGAGCAGGGAGCGGCCGTGAACGTGCCTTACGCGACTGCTTATCGAGCGTTGTTCCAGCGAGCTAATGCGAAGCCCGCCGAAGTCGTCCTCATACACGGCGCATCGGGCGGAGTCGGCATAGCGGCGGTTCAGCTTGCGCGCGCTACCGGGCTGATGATCATCGGGACCGGTGGCAGCGAGAAAGGGCGCCAGCTTGTGGCCGAGCATGGCGCGCATCACGTGCTCGATCATCACTCGCCTGATTATCCTGATCGGATTAAGAGCCTTACGAACGGACGCGGTGTCGATCTGATTCTCGAGATGCTGGCCAACGTGAATCTGGCGAAAGATCTTGGGTTGCTTGCTCAGCGAGGGCGAGTGGTAGTCATAGGGAATCGCGGCACGATCGAGATCGACCCGCGAGCTGCGATGAGCAAGGACGCGAGCATAATTGGAATGTCGCTGTTCAACGCGTCAACCGATGAGCTTGCGAGCGTGCACGCGGCTTTGGTCGCCGGTCTCGAGAATGGAACGCTGCGTCCGGTTGTCGGGCAGAAGATGCCGCTTCGTGAAGCGGCGCGAGCCCACGAAGCCGTGCTCGAGCCCGGAGCTTATGGCAAGATCGTTTTGATTCCTTAGAGAGGGAGAATCCGCCACGAAGGCACAAAGGCACAACCGGAACACTAAGCATCGTGGTTGACTTGGGGAGGCTTTGTGCCTTGGAGTCCCGGTGGCAGCAGACCGGACTTAAGCCTCCTGCCAGATGACGCATATGCGTCAAAGGAGGGTTTATGGAGTGCATTCATCTTGATCAAATCCGGGACGTGACGCCAAGCGCGGAGGGTTGCGAAGACTGCCTGAAGAAGGGAGACAAGTGGCTTCATCTGCGCCTTTGTCTGACCTGCGGGCACGTCGGGTGCTGCGACTCGTCAAAGAACAAGCATGCGACCAAGCACTTTCACGCGACTCAGCACCCGCTGATCCGCTCGGTTGAGCCTGGCGAAGACTGGAGCTGGTGTTATGTAGACGCGATGTTTCTGGAATCGGTCGGTGACGCCTGAGGCCAAGGGCTTGTCGAAGAGCTGGTTCGACAAAGCCCAATCTCGGTTAGCAAATTCTCAATCCACCCAATCGGCGATGAATACGTTGGTGTCGCCTTGCGTCTTAGCGTTGCGGTTCGACGCGAACACGAGCGTCTTTCCATTGGGTGTGAACATCGGGAAGCCATCGAACGTCTCGTTGTAGGTAACCCGTTCCAGCCCCGAGCCGTCCACGTTGATCGCGTACAAGTCGAAGTTGCGGCCCCTTGGGTCGTTCATATTTGAGGCAAAAATGATTCGCCTTCCATCGGGGAAGAAGTAAGGCGCGAAGTTAGCTTTGCCGTTGGAGGTGATCTGGCGCTTGCCGGTGCCGTCTGCTTTCATCATCCATATCTCAAGCGCGGTCGGACGAATCAGGTTCTCTTTGAGTAACCCTTGATAATCCTTTATATCCTTGTCGGTTTTCGGATGGTGGGCGCGATAGACAATCCACTGGCTGTCGTAGGACCAGAACGGCCCGCCGTCATAGCCGATCTCATCGGTCAGGCGCTTCACCTTCTTTCCATCGAGGTCCATCGTGTAGATGTCCAGGTCGCCGTCTCGCATCGACGTGAACACGATGCGTTTCCCGTTTGGTGCGATCGTAGCCTCGGCATCGTAGCCTGGAGTTTTGGTGACTTGTTTCAAATCCGAGCCGTCAGTCGCGGCGCTGAAGATGTCGAAGCCGGGATAGATCGCCCAAACGTAACCCTTCGAGAAGTCGGGCTTAGGCGGACAGTCGGGGCTCGCAAGGTGAGTGGACGAGTAGATGAAGCGCTTGCCGTTCTTGAAGTAGTAAGCGCAGGTCGTACGGCCCTTGCCCATCGAAAGCATGCGGACTCCGGACCCGTCGATATTCATCTCGTAGATCTGATCGCAGCCGCGCCCGTCGCGGGTCGACTGGAAGATCAGCTTCTTCCCATCTGCAGAGAAATAAGCTTCCGCGTTTTCGCCACCGAAGCTCAACTGACGTATGTTGCGAAGGTGTTCTTCTTCCGATAATCGAAGCGGGTCATC
This sequence comes from Blastocatellia bacterium, assembly GCA_049273855.1. Classification (GTDB taxonomy): domain Bacteria; phylum Acidobacteriota; class Blastocatellia; order UBA7656; family UBA7656; genus Onstottus_B. The sequence goes on along the minus strand of JBASRN010000081.1, from coordinate 3,965 downwards.
ACCGCTCACGATCAGCCACGAGTTCGGTCGAGCGAGCGAAATCAACGTAGTCCCTACAATCATCAATACAGCTAGAGCAGCTCTCATTAAAGTTCTCCTGTCAAAATGATCCACTAGCTTCGCGAAGCTTTGGTTGCGCGTTCATCTCCCACTAGTTTAGCGGCGAGTATTATCGCTTCGATCATACTGCCGGGATCGGCGACGCCGCGGCCAGCTATGTCAAACGCGGTTCCGTGATCCACCGAGGTTCGAATGATCGGAAGCCCGAGCGTTACGTTGACTGCTTTACCAAAGGCCAAACATTTCATCGGTATCAAACCCTGATCGTGATAGCAGGCTGCGACCGCATCGAATTCGCCGCGCGCCGCTCGAACGAACAGCGTGTCTGCCGGGAAGGGCCCCGACACTTCTATGTTGTGTTTAGCTCGACACTCCCCGATGGCCGGCGCTATCTCACGAGTTTCTTCCGAGCCGAACAAACCGTGCTCGCCGGCGTGAGGGTTGAGGCCGGCTACGGCGATGCGAGGCCGCGCGATTCCGAATCTGCGCAGTTCGCGATCGGCCAGCACAAGGGCTTTCGTCACCCTTTCTTTCGTGATGGCCGTTATTGCATCGGCGAGGCTGACGTGAATCGTCAACAAGAAAACTCTTAGATCACCCGCGACGAAGCACATTAACGACTCGCTTGCGCCGCAAAGCGAAGCTAGCATCTCGGTATGACCGGGGAACGGCGAACCAGCCAGGTTGAGCGCTTCTTTGTTGATGGGCGCGGTCGCGATTGCGTCGAGAGTGTGATTCAAGCAGAGTGTCGTTCCGGCTTCGATTGCTGCGATTGCCGCTCGGCCCGCGGCAGCGGAAAGCGTCCCAGGCTCGATGGGTTCCGGCAAATCACCTGTATCGTAGATGACCGGTTCATTAAAAAGCTTGCGCTCGGATGCGCTCGGATAACCGCCCGGCAACCCCAACTCAAGCGCCTGTCTTCGAAGCTCGCCGGCCGGGCCGATGATGCCCAGGGCCGCCACCGAACGCACTTCTCTGCGAGCAACGGCCTTGAGCACGATCTCCGGGCCGATGCCGGCGGGATCTCCCGTGGTGATTCCAACGCGCGGCTTGGGGTGTTTGTCAGGTGCTCGCGTCACGAAGACTAATTATCGAGTCGAGGATGGGAAGGGCGCCTCCGGTCAGGGTTCGTCGGACGTTTCCACGGAGTCATCCTCGCCGTCGAGGCCGTCGTCGGCTTCATCGCTCTTGTACATGTATTTAATGTTATGTTTCAGCACCAAAAGGTTGGGCCCTTCGTTGCGATGAAGCTTAATGCATCCGCGGTCGTACCACTCGATGCTGCCCCGCAACTCCTCACCATCCTGAAGCACCACCACCATCCCGGTTTTGTTGTCCATCTGTTTTTTGTAGTAGAAGCTTTCGGCGTGAGTCTGCTCCGGCGGCACGCGCTTGCGGTTGGGATCGGGCGCGTTGCGGCGATGCTGGTCGCGGTCGCCCCTTTCTCTTACCTCCGCCAGGGTCGGTCTTATTAGTTTTCGGTTCACCACACACCCTCCAAGTTGAAGATTGAGTTCCAAACGGCAATCGAGCGCTCACGGCGCTCCCGGTTCAGTGAATCGGTTTCGGTAGCAAGACCGAACGCGGTTATTTCAAGTTTCCGCCGACGCTGATAAACCGGGTAGTGTTTCAGCTAGAGTTGGCGTGATTGCACAGTGTTCAGAATGATCTGATAGTACTCAATTAGAATTCAAAACGCAAACTGATTCGGTGAAAAAGATGGGAGAAGGCAAGAGGGTAAAGGGCAATGGGGAGGCCGCCAAAACGGAGGCGTAAGAAGGACTCATCTCCTTCCCACTTGCCGCTTTCCGTTTTTCGGTAGCGTCCTGAATCTGTGTTGCTAGGTGAATTGACCACGGATTTGGCGGGTCAGACGGATTCTCACAGATCAGATCGCGCAAATCCGTCTACTCCGCCCAATCCGTGGTCCATCGAACCAATTTCGAACTCCCACAACGAACATTCTAGGACACGACTCGTTTTTCCCTTCTTGGCTTCAATCGTGTAGAATGCTCACAGGCTCGGAGAAGGCTCCGAATTGTGGAGGAAAGAACCATTAGCAATATCGAAGGGAACCTGCAAGGACTCAAGCCAAATCAGATTCACCGTCTTGAAAAGCTCTACAAGCGGCGTATTCCGCCGCGCGAGATCGTAACCCAGGAATTTGCGCGCCAGCTCTCGGAAGCCTCGCGCGAGATGAACCGCCAGATAGGCGTTCTGGTTAATCGCAACGGATACGTCGAGCACGTCGTGGTTGGCAATGCTCGCAGCATCGTTCTTCCAGATCTGAAGCGCGTTCGCATGGGCGCGGATCGGTTTCGAGGATTGCGCTGTCTTCACACTCACTTGTCGGGTGAGGGACTCACCCAGGACGACCTGACTGACCTCGCGCTGCTCAGGCTCGATCTGATGGCGGCGATTGACGTTCGAAGCGATGGACTGCCGGGACTGGTCCGCTCTGCCCATTTGGTGCCGGCCGCAAACGGCTCGCAGAAGATCCCACAGATCGGATCAGCCGCGGCGGAGGAAGAGTCGAACGCAGGTTCGGCGACGCCGTTTGAATTGCTCGAGCCTCGCGGACCCAGCCAACTCGACGTTGATTTCATCGAGCTTATCGACTCGCTTGAAGAAGAATTGGCTCGAGCGCGGCACGTGCGCAGCCCCCGAGATCAGCGCGACCGCGCGATCCTGATCGGCGTCACAACTTCGAGCATCGCGGGCGCGCAGGAGTCGCTCGATGAGCTTCGGGAACTGGCTCGCTCGTCCGGAGTCGTCGTTCTGGATTCGATCGTTCAGCGCCGCCAGAAGCTCGACCCTCGCTCACTGGTCGGCCGCGGCAAGCTGGACGAGATCATCATCCGCAGTTTGCAGCTCGGCGCCGACGTGATCATCTTCGATCAGAACCTCACACCGGCGCAGATGCGAACGATCAATGAGGCTACAGACCTGAAGATAATAGACCGCACTCAACTGATCCTGGACATCTTCGCCCAGCGCGCCAAAAGCCGCGAAGGCAAGATCCAAGTCGAGCTTGCTCAGTTGAAGTATATGTTGCCGCGATTGAGCGGCTCGGGAACCGAGATGTCACGATTGATGGGAGGCATCGGCGGACGCGGGCCGGGCGAAACCAAGCTGGAAGTGGATCGCCGGCGTGTCCGCGATCGGATTCACTTGCTGGAGCGCCAGATCGAACAGATACGTACCAGCCGTCAGGTGCAGCGCACGCGTCGCCAGCGACGCGCGCTCCCGGTCATCTCGATAGTGGGCTACACAAACGCGGGGAAGAGCACCTTGTTGAACGCGCTCACCGCGTCAACAGTTGTGGCGGAAGACCGAATGTTTGCGACCCTGGATCCAACAAGCCGCCGGCTAAGGCTGCCACGAGATCAGGAAGTGATAATCAACGACACAGTGGGCTTTATCAGGGATTTGCCTCCCGATCTGATAAGCGCATTTCGAGCCACCCTCGAAGAGATGGAGGGATCGAACCTTCTTATTCACCTCGTGGATGCTTCGAGCCCTCAAATCGAGGATCATATCGCGTCGGTTCACAAGATCCTCGAAGAGCTGAATTTGTCAGGAATCCAACGACTGCTCGTCTTCAACAAAGCAGATTTGCTGAGCGCGGACCAGCTCGAAAACATGAAGCGAGGATTCGATGCGATCCTCGTCTCGGCGCTTGATCGCCAGTCGCTGTTCCCGTTGATCCGGAAGGTGGGAGAAATGCTTGAAGCAGGCGATAACCCACAAGCAGTATCAATCGAACGCGACAACGGGTCAGTCCATCCATATCGCGCATCGAGCTAAAGATTCGAAGAAGAGAGGAAGAAGCGATGAGCAATTACGAACCAGGAGCCGCCGCCGATCAACGAGATCAGTTTCGCCAGGACTACACCCAGCAACAA
>JBASRN010000078.1:0-16043 GCA_049273855.1 Blastocatellia bacterium | reverse complement strand
CGCCTCTTATGCGGTTTCTGTTCGTCAGGCCAGCGCTTTGCCTGCGGCTTCCTTCAGATTCCACCTCGCGATGGACACCCTTGCCGTCCGGCTAACTATTCCCCCTGTCGGGCTAGTGGAGGACTTTTACCTCCAAGTAAGAGCGCCCTGCCGGGCGCACCCAAGTAAAAAAGCGGCGAGGTTCGCCCCGCCGCTTTAGCCTCTTCCGATCACACAAACTTTAAGAGGGATCGATTTTGATCTCGCCGTCGGCGAAGTCAACTCTGAACTGATTCGCTTCCTTCCATTTCGTGGTCACCGGCAGCTTGACCAGCTCGTCGATCGTCCGCTTCAGAAAACGCGCGCCATAAGCCGGACTAAAACCCTTCTCGACAAGGTGTTCGATCGCGGCATCGCTCACCTCGATGCGCTTGCCCTGGCGCTTCATCTGCCGAGTCAGCATGTTCAGGTACAACTTCGCTATCTGTTTCACCTCGTCCTCAGTCAACGGCGAGAACACGACGATCTCATCGATTCGGTTTCTAAACTCGGGCGAGAACCGCTCTTCGGCCGCCTTGATGACTTCACGCTCGATCTGCTTGATGTCGGTCAGCGTCTTGGTGCCGAAGCCGAGCGGCTTCATGTACTTTTTGAAATTGTCCGAGCCGAGGTTCGAAGTCATGATGACGATCGCGTCGGACAGATAGACCTTCTTGCCGCGGCCGTCGGTAAGCCAGCCTTCGTCGAACGCTTGCAGAAAGAGGTTTAGCAGGTAGGACGAAGCCTTCTCGATTTCGTCGAGCAGCAACACTGTGTAGGGGTTATCGCGCAAACGCTCGGTGAGGATTCCGCCTCGCTCGCTGCCTACGATGCCGCGCGGCATACCGATCAGCTTCTCGATGGCGATCGTCCCGTCCTGGTACTCGGACATGTCGATACGGACCATCTTGTCTTCGTCGCCGAACATGAATTCGGCAACGGCTTTTGCCAGTTCTGTCTTGCCAACTCCGGTAGGACCGAGGAAAAGCAGCACCCCGTCGGGCTTGTAAAAGTTTTCCTTTAGCGGTCCCTTGTTCAGGCGCAACCGCTGGGCAACAGATTTGATCCCGGGCTTCTGTCCAATCACTCGCGCGGACAGCGCCGTCTCCATATCGACGAAGCGCTCGTTCGTGTCCCGGAAGATCATGTCTCGCGGGATACGGGACTCCTGGCTTATTACGTCGATAACGTGTTCGCTGCGGACCTCGGAGCTCTCGAGTTGGCTGATCTCAACTTTCACCGAAGCGGTGTCGAGCCAGCCGATGACCTTATCGGGAAGATGAAGGTTGCGCACATAGCGGGGCGCCATCTCGAGCGCCGTCTCGATTGCTTCGTCGGAAATCGTCACCGAGTAGTTGCGCTCCAGCCTTGGGCGAACGCCGGCGATGATCTTGCGAGTGTCCTCGACCGAGGGCTCGTCCACCTTCACAAGACGGAAGCGGCGCGCGAGAGCTTCGTCGTCGGAGATGTATTCCTTGTACTCGGTCATCGTGGTCGCGCCGATAATACGAATCTCGCCGCGCGCCAGCGACGACTTGAACATGTTGGCCGCGTCCGAGCTTGCTCCCAGAGCGGACCCCGCGCCGATGATCGTGTGTGCCTCGTCGATAAAGAGTATCAGATTGTCGCGTTCTTTGACCTCGCTGATGATGCCCTGTATTCGCTCCTCGAACATCCCACGCAGCATTGTGCCGGCGACAATGCCGGACATCTGGAGCTGAACGACGTGCGCGTTGCGAAGGCGTTGCGGCACACTGTCCGGCTCGAGTTCGATCTTACGCGCGAGTCCCTCGACGACCGCGGTCTTGCCGACGCCCGCCTCACCTACCAGCATCGGCGAATTGGCGCGCTCGCGATGACAGAGTATCTCTACCATCTGGCGAATCTCTTCGCTGCGCCCGATGACCGGAGGAAGCTTGTCCTGGCGCGCAAGCTTGTTAAGACTGACACCAAAGTGTTTCAAGTAGGGCGGAAGCTCGTAGCGGCGACGGTACTTCTCTTCCTTCTCTTCGTGGCTCCGAACCCGCGTTTGAATCTTCTGCATAACTATTTCGCGATCGGCGCCCAACCGGCGGAGCATATCGACAGGATAGCTGTGAACGTCAAGAAAGAGCGCAACGAAAAGATCGGTCGCTTCGATCTTTTGCCGGCCACGGTCTTTCGTGTTTCGCAGCGCGTTGGAAAGTAGCGTCCTGAGCGAGTCGGAGATCTTCATACCGCGGCCGAGGTAGTCGCGCTGGCTGAGTTTGGTTTCAAGGGCCTGCAGTACGACCTGCGGATCCAGATTGAGGCTCTGCATGACCTCGTTAAAGAACGGCCGCTCCACCTCGGCTATCGAGATAAAAAGATGCTCGGGAGCGATCTGGTTGTGATCGCGCGACTTGGCTTCATCGTATGCCTTGCGAATAAGTCGGCGCCCGCTCTCAGCAATCTTGTCGGTGTAGACTTCGAGGTCGATCATGCTTCACTTCCCATCCGGCGAATGCCTCAGAACCAGGTCAAATTAGATTTTCCACTAGCTGTGCCAAGTATAGCAAACAAGAAAACCCCACTCAACAATTGTGTTTCAGGGCAGGCTGGTGAAACCAATTCATCGCCACTAAGTCACGAAGACACCAAGCTGCACAAAGCCCACAACATAGTGCATTCACTGACCTGGTGCAGCTTCGTGTCCTTGCGTCCTGGTGGCGACCTCCTTTTTTTCCAGCAGCCCGTGCACGATGATCAGATGCGCGCGCTCGCTTCTTCCCGGATATCGGCCTTCGCCAGTCGCGCGCGCACAAGCTCGGTTACTGCTTCGTACAACTGATCCAGCAAGGCTTCGCGCTCCGATCGCGCACTGAACCCGATCGCTTCAAGCGTCAACGCATCAAGCCGGCGCCGGTCCACGCGCTTCACTTCCTCAAAGATCGAATACACCGGTCTCCGGGCAAGCTCGGCAAGCGCCGTTTCAAGCCTTTTCTTCATCCCCATGGATAACTCACGCGGATCGGGAAGCAAAATCCGCTCGGCGACGTTAACGTCGATGTCCGCGATTGCCTGCGCACCGGTCATTTGACGGCAAGTTAGCTCGGCGTAGTAGCGCGCCCACGTCGAGTTGAGCAGCGCTGCGAGGACCGGCGCCGAAACTCCGCGCGCTGGAAACACGCCGTAGAGCTTCTTATCCTCGAAGACTCGCGCGCGATTCAAAGCTACCAACCAGCGTTCTCCGACTTTTGACGGGAAGATCAGCGGCGCGGGCTTGCGTTCGCTCGCTACCGAGTACCACAACCCGCGCGAGGAGCATGTCGGCCGCAGATGGTAGCCGGCGCGCTCGCCGCTCGCAATATAGGAAAGCGCGCGAGTGCCCGCCAGCTCAGCCGGCGTAAGCGAACAGTTGAACAGTACCCTTCTTGCTTGTGCGCGCTTGAGGAGGATTCCCGGGATCTCCTTCAATGAGAAGATCACCGGCGATAAGAACCGCGATTCGATGAGTTGCGGCGGGCGGTGTGCAGTGGCCGGCGGTCGGAAGGTGTCGTCGCGGGTGGCAGCCGTCGATTGTTGCTTGAGATAGAAGAATTCATTCGCGCCGGTAGTGATCCCGCGGCGCACGGAAGCAACTGCTCCCAAAGCCAGCAGACCGTTCGGTCGCTTCGGCTTGCCCGCTCCTCCTCCCTTCCGTTTGCCCTTCTTCGGTTCTTCTAGCGCGTCGCTCACGTAGAAGAATTCATTCGCGCCGGTCTTAACTCCAAAGCGAACACGTGCCATCCTCGAAAGGTTTTGCAAGCGCGAGCGGCCACGTTCGATCAGCCGGAAAAACACTTCGCTGGCGCGAAGATACTTTCCCCATCCCTGCTCGATAGCCGCGCGGGTCTTTCGTCCCGGCTCATCCGGCGTAACGGCCGCCAACTTCGATTGACCGATGACCCGCACGCGATACGAGTCGTTGTTCGGCGCGCCTTTGCAACGCTCGATCTCTCTCGCCAGGTGAAGCGCTTTGTCGGTTTGCTTCGCGCCCGGCCCGTGCCCGTCGGCCAGAATCTCGCTGAGTGTCCGATTGAAACGAACAAACCTGACCGAGTTCTCGTCCCTTGCGCGCGAATCGGTTTTCCGTTCGAGGACCGTGATGCACGTATTGATCGACGCATCGGTGAAAAAGCTCTCGGCGGCGGATTCGACCACGGCGATTATGCGAAAGTTACTCAGAATGAACTCGCGAAGCGCCGCCCCGTATCCCGCATCAAGCCAACTGCTCGCGGTTAGGAACACCAGCCGCCCGTCACTCTTCAAAAAGCGAATCGAATGAGCAAAGAAGTAGACGTAGATGTCCGATCGACCGGACCACCGTGGCCAGAAGATCGTAGGCGAAGCCTTACGATCACGCGCGAGGCACGCTTCGATGCGCCTCTTGTCCCGCGCGCCGATGACTTCCTGTCGGATATACGGCGGATTTCCAATTATCGCGTCGAACCCGGACGGCAAAATCTTAGTCCGTAGTCCGTAGTCCGTAGTCAGTAGCTCGTGGGGAATGGTAAGTCGTGTGGAACTCGCGCCCGGTTCCACATCGAAGAAGTCGGCGGAGGCGAGGCAAGCTCCAGTGCGACGCGCGACCTCTATCGCGGGCGCCGACCGTTCGATTCCGAAAAGCTCGTGCGACGAAGTTGGGTCCGGCCCGCTCCCCTGAGCGAAGAGCTGTTTCTTGAGCCTCATCGCTTCTTCGAGCAACCTGCCGTCTCCGCAGCTCGGATCAAAAACGAGGTCGTCTGACGAACGAAGGGCAAAAGCCGCAAGCAGTCTCGCCACTTCGTGAGGCGTATAGTGCTGGCCGTACCGATGCCGCTCATCTCTCACATTTGCCATTGCGTTCCCGATCCGCGTTCCGGCGGCGTCCTAACCCAATTCTCTGCGCGGCCTCTGCGTCTCGGCGGCTCTGCGGTTAGCAGTATGTCGATACTATTTAACCGCGGAGCCCGGACGCAGAGGTTTCGCAAAGAAAACACTCGAAATCACGACACTGCCCGCTCGCTGCCGGCTTGCCTGGCTCGACGACCGCGCCGTACACTCCGTACTGGCCCACCGCCGGCTCTCGCCGCGCGGGCTGAGTGTACCGCACGCAACGAAATGACGAAAGACCGCATACTCGCACACCTCGCGCGGACGCCGTTTATCCCTCCGACGAAGCTGAGGAACGCGCACGCGCAAACGCTGGCGGGCACGCTCATCCCGCGCCGGTTCAAGCTGAGCGCGGAACCGCGCTACTTTGACACAGCGCCGGGCGTACGTGTCCTGGCTCACTGCTCGTGGCAACAGGAGCGTCACTCGCGGCCGACGTTGGTCATTCTTCACGGCATGGAAGGGTCTACCGAATCACGCTATATGCTGGGCACCGCCGATAAGGCTCTGTCAGCCGGTTTCAACGTCGTCCGGTTGAACATGCGAAACTGCGGCGGAACCGAGCACCTGACAGCGACGCTCTATCACGCGGGTTTGACTGACGACTTGCGGCAGATCATCTCGGAGCTTGTACAGCGTGATGGGCTCGCGGAGCTTTACATTGGGGGTTTCTCGCTTGGTGGCAATGTCGTCGTAAAGCTTGCGGGTGAGTATGGAGACGGTGCGCCTGCGGAACTAAAAGGGGTAGTCGCGGTTTCGCCTTCGATCGATCTGAACGCATCGGCCGACGCGATCGAGATGCGGTCGAACATCATCTACAGTTTGCGTTTTGTTTGGAGCTTGAGGACCAGGCTCAGGCTTAAAGCGCGCTTGTTCCCCGAGCACTACGACGCGTCGATGCTTCGAGGGGTGTGGTCGATTCGCAAGTTCGATGATGTTTACACGGCGCCGAGCGCGGGTTTTGGCAACGTGGCGAACTACTACGAGCAGGCGAGTTCGTCGCAGTTCATCAGCCGAATAACCGTCCCGACGCTGATCGTCCACTCCCAGGATGATCCGTTCATTCCGTTCGCACCGTTTCAGCATCCGGATATCGAAGCTAACCCGAACGTCGCGCTGCTGGCGCCTGAGCACGGCGGTCATGTCGGGTTTATCTCGGCCGACAGCCAAGGCGAAGACCGCTTCTGGGCTGAGATCACTGCCGTCGAGTTTGTTAAGTTGTTATCCGAGAAATCGCTTTAACAACCGCCAGGACGAGGACGCAATATATGACAAGCCACCGCCGAGCCAATGCGACATGTGACTAATAGCGGTTTTGTTTTACCGCTCTTAGTGCGGTGATTTCATGTTATTACTCTTTGGAAGTGGCGTCGATGAATCGTCCAGCGTTACAACAGATCTCCAAAATGAGAGTCAGAGAGGCAAGTACCCTTCTTAAGGCCGGCCACTTTCTCGGCAGCTATTATCTGATTGGGTATGCCGTTGAATGCGCGCTCACGGCCTGCGTCGCGAAGCACGTTCGACGCTATGACTTCCCACACAAGAAGCTCGCCAATGAAGCCTTTACGCATGACCTAGAGAAACTTGTCCGTGTGGCGGGTTTAAACGGGACCGTGATCGAAGACGCCTACATATATCGTCTCAGCTAGTAAGAAGGGCGGCGCATAACTTCCTGCAATGCACCCGAGCCCGCGATCTGGTTTAGAATGGTTCTTCGAGTGTTACGCCCAAGGCCGGGTGATGTGGGGCGTTAGAGTGCTCAAAACACCGCCAGTAGGAACCGTGAAATTTCAATCCAGCGGATAGATTCTAGTACTCCGGAGCACACACGATTGTGAGCAAATTGAAACCGATACCCGACGGCGTCCCAGTTGTGATGCCGATGTTGGTGTGCCGCGACGCTTCGGCCGCAATTGACTTCTGCAAGACCACGTTTTCTGCCGTGGAGCTGGTGCGCCGACCAGGTCCAGATGGGACCGTGGCACATGCGGCGCTGACCATCGGCGGGGCTATGATCATGATCGAAGCAGAGTTCCCAACCCTTTCGAGCCGTGCTCCGCAGCCGGACGGCAGCTCGCCGGTGGTCATCTACGTCTATGTCGAAGATGTGGACACAGTGATCGAGCGGGGGGTGGCCGCCGGGGCGAGGATCCTGATGCCGGTGAAGGACCAGTTCTGGGGCGATCGCACCGGGCGGATTATCGATCCGTCGGGCCACGTGTGGACCATCTCCTCTCGCATCGAAGAGACTTCGTCGGAGGAGAGGGAGGAACGGTGGTCCACCATCGTCAAAGGTTGATGTACGTACAGCTTCCCCCAAAATAACAGGCCGACAACATCAAAGGGTATGCACTTGTAGGCTGGACGGAAGCATCCCCAACCTCCCGGTTGGGGTTTTCAGACACGCTCAATCTTTGTGTTATGAGCGCCTTCGTGGTGAAATGAAACCCCAATGCTGAACTTTGCGATTCGAGTGGCCCAGGATGCCGGGTGTCTGCTTCGCGACCGGATGGGAACGAACTTTGACATCAACCATAAGGGCGCCATCAACATCGTCACTGACGTCGATCTGGCAAGCGAGAAACTCATCCGCGAAGCGATAGCAACTCACTACCCGCGTCATCAGGTGCTCGCCGAAGAGGGAGGGCTTGCCGAAACAAGTTCGGAGTACCGATGGGTGGTCGATCCGTTGGACGGGACGACCAACTACGCGCACGGCTATCCCGTGTTCGCAGTGTCGATTGCGCTCGAGTGGCGGGGCGAAACGGTGCTCGGCGTAGTCTACGATCCGATGCGCGAGGAGTTGTTCGCGGCAGAGCGCGGCGGAGGCGCAGTGTTGAACAACCGCTCGATTAGCGTGTCGACTACTGACACGCTCATCAGAAGCATGCTCTCGACAGGCTTCCCTTACGACATCAAGACGTCGAGCCTGACGAATCTCGATCACTGGGCGAACTTCGCGATGACGGCGCAGGCGTTGAGACGTGACGGCGCGGCCTCGATCGATCTTTGCTACATCGCATGTGGCAGGTACGATGGCTTTTGGGAACTGAACCTGAGCCCGTGGGACACGGCAGCCGGCGCGTTGATCGTCACCGAAGCCGGCGGCCGCGTGACTGATTTCAGCGGAGGTGAGTTTTCCAATTACAAGCCCGAGATCGTGGCGACCAACGGCCTCATTCACGAACAGATGATCGAAGTGATCGAGAAGCCGGACACAGGAGCAGGGGAGCGGAGGTGAGGAGCAGGGGCCTACTCTGCGCAAACCTCCGCGACTTTGCGTCTCCGCGGTTAGTTAGCCTTGAAACCTTCTAACCGCCGAGGCGCCGAGACGCCGAGGTTTCGCAGAGAAACTCCCGCCTTCTGAAGGCAGTACTCCGAACGAAAGAGCCCCCTACCTCCTAGAACCGCAAGCGATATGAGCAATACCCACATAGTCATCCCGGCCTCTACTTCAAACCTGGGCGCAAGCTTCGACGCGTGCGGGCTCGCACTCTCACTGTATCTGCGAGTCATTGTCGAAGAGCAAGGCGCTGGATTCGAGGTTGTGCCTTCCGGCGAAGGCGCTGATCGAATGCCGCGTGACGAGTCAAACCTCATCTGTCGAGTCGCCCGCTTCGTCGCTGATGACCGAAGACGGAAGCTCGAAGGCGCGCGATTGCTGGTTCACAACGAGATCCCGCTGGCTCGCGGGCTGGGCAGCAGCAGCTCGGCTATCATCGCCGGAATATCGGTTTATGAAGCGCTCGCTGGAGACCAACTGACGACCGAAGAGATCCTCAGATACGCCTTGCGCTTTGAAGATCACGGTGACAATCTGGCGCCGAGCCTGCTTGGGGGCCTCGTCGTCGCCTGCGTCGTCGAAAGCAAGCAGGGCCGTTCTCTGAAGACGATAAAGCGTGCGTGGCCTGAACGAGTGAAGATGGTGTTGGCGATACCGGACTACGAGATGGACACTCGCGAAATGCGTGAAGCGCTGCCGCCAACCGTCTCGTTGTCCGACGCCGTGTTTAACGTCCAGCGAGCGGCCCTGCTTCAAGCTTCGATTTCGGAAGAGCGATTCGACCTTTTTAGCGAAGCTCTGCGCGATCGCTTGCATCAAGCGCATCGAGTGCCGTACGGCCCCGGCCTAAATGAAGTGCTTCGGATGAACGACGAAACAGACAAGCATCCGGGGTTGCTCGGTGTGGCGATGAGCGGCGCGGGTTCGACGATGATCGCGTTTGCAACGGAGAACTTTACGGAGATCGGCAAAGAGATGAACGATCGATTTGCATCCGCCGGAGTGGGGTCACGAACGATTGAGGCCGGCGTGAACAGGGGCGGACGGACGATTGGCTAACGTCTTTAGTCTGACATCGCCTAACCCTGCCGACGGTGCGTGTCACGACAAAGGCCACGTCACCCCAGAGGGGTGATATGTTTATAGAATCGATACCCGCGCGCGAAGCTCACCCCGGAGGGGCGGCACAACCACGTAGTGGTTGAGGCCAAACTCTAGTCCAATCCCAGGAGGGGTGGCGTAGCTGACGTTTAACTAAGCCTATGAAATGTTTTGCGTCCATCCTTGGCATCGGCGTCATTGGCAGCGTGATTGCCTTTGAATCGTTCGCGCACTCTGGCTCGACCGCCGCGCATTACGCTCAACCGCTCGCCCAAACCCCGTCAACGCCGAGAGTCAGCGCTGAGTTTCAACCCGAAGTCTCACAACTTGCGGCAACCGGCTTGCAGCTCAAAGAGGCCGTGGAAGCGAGTCTGGACGGTCACTCCAAACACCTCGCCGCGATCTTCGAGCGCACGGGCTCCAAAGATCTGCTGCAGCGATTTGAGTTTCGAATCTTCGAAAGCGACGGCCAGGCTACCAAAACGATCTTTCGCCGAGCGGAGTTCGTCTTCTCGTTCGGAGCGAACGGCTCGAGCAAGCTGAATGCGACCGATATTAACGGCGACGGCTTGAAAGAGATAATTGTGCAGAGTTCCAGCGGCGGAAACTGCTGGAGCTGCAATCCGACTGAGATCTACCGCGTGTCGAATCACAAGGCCGAGTTGATCGCCGCAGCCCCGATTCGAAGAATCGCCGACCTGAACGGCGATGGCATCGTGGAGCTGCTGACGACGGACGCGCGCTGGGAGTCTTACGGCGACCTCTCGCACGCGGCTTCGCCGTTCGCGGTGATGATTTACGCGTGGAAGGACGGCAAGTATGTTTACGCGTCGCGCGACTTCGCCGTCTTCTACAAGGAGGAGATCGATCGGTTGCGCACGTCGGTTGAGGAGGGTAAGGCCGACATCAACGCTGATGACTTTTCCGACGAAGGATATATCGGCAGTGCGTTATCGCTTGCGATCACTTACGCACACGCGGGAGAGATCGAGCTTGGAATAAAGGAGCTTGAGACGCTTCTAAACTCGAACGCAAAGTCGGCGGCACAGAAGAAGCGGAGAGCGGCGATCCTGGAGGACTTTCGTAACGGCGAAAGCGCTAAGAAGCTTCGAATGATGAAGTACGGCGATCCCCTGCCGCTGGGGTGACCATCTGCCGTCATTAGGAAACCGGTCGATGGATAACTCGGTCGTGGAAGATATCAAGACAGGGTTGCTAGAGCATGCGACGGCTAGACACGAATCGGGCGAGGCGTGGATTCGCGTTCTACCAGATTCAAATTACGGTTTCATAGTGCAGTCAGATACCTGCAAAACAATCTGATTGTGAACGGCGAGACACCTTAAACCCTCGTATCAACCGGCAGCGCAACTCCATTTTCATCCTCACCGGGCGAACTCTCGGGCTCAAGCGCGCTTGCGACCACATCGTGTGTCTTGCGCGCGAGAGTCCTCGCCTGATCCTTCAGCTCGATGCGGCTTACTTCTTCTGGCAGACGTTCGACTGCGACCGGCGGATGATAGGTGACCGTTACCTTGCCCGTGCGCGGGAGGATCTGGCCGACCGGCCACACCCGCTCGGCGCCTTTGATAGTCACCGGCACGATCGGGACGCCGTGAGTCAAAGCAAATCGAAACGCGCCCATCTTGAAAGGCATCAGTTTACCGGTCTTCGTTCTGCCGCCCTCGGGAAAAATCACCAGCGCGAGTCCCTTTCGGAGAATCTCTTGCGCTTCGCGTTGAGCCGAGCTGTCGATCGCCTCGAGGTTGACTGGAAAAGCGCCGAAGCTTCTCATCAACAACCCCAGCCCGGGAATCTCGAACGGTTTGTCCCAAGCCATGTAATGGACTCGCCTCACGACGGGTATCGTGATCCAGATGGGATCGAAGTAGGTCAGGTGGTTTGGCGTGATGATACACGCGCCCGAGGGTGGAATGTTCTCGGCGCCGGAGAATTCAATCTTGAACAACACGCGGCAAAACCAGTGGGCAACCGGTCTAAGCACCTTGATCACGATTTCCACGTCGGCAGCGTCTCCAGAATGAAGTTCGAACGGGGTAATTAGACTACGCCGCGTTGCAAAGCCGCAAGCAACAAGCGGGAGCGCGTCTTGTGTTCACGAACGGCAGCCCGGCGGATGCGCTGGCCATAGCGGTCTCCTATAGAACGCGCCCCGCGCGCACCGTCGCACGTCCCTATTTGTGTATCGTTTTCGCGCTCTGCTAGAGTTCGATCAGTTAATGATATGAACTATGAGCAGATATTTCAGGACTTGACCGAGCGGTTGGGATCGGAGCTGACTGCAAACGAGCTTGCGCTTGTGAGCAAGGCCTTCGAGTTCGCTCGGGATGCTCACGCCGGTCAGATGCGCGACGAAGGCACGCCCTACATCGTGCACCCGGTGCGTGTCGCCGCCACGTTGGTCAATGAGCTTGAAGTGTTCACGCCACGGCTGGTCTGCGCGGCTTTGCTCCACGATGTGATCGAGGACAGTCCGACTACCCGCGGACAGATCGCCGAGCTGTTCGATGAAGAGATCGCGGAACTCGTATGGCTGCTGACCAAGCTTGAAGATGTGAGCCTGGCCGACTACCTTTCGGCCATCGAAGCAGCGGGCGCAACCGGCGCGCCGATCGTTAAGCTCTGTGACCGGCTGGACAATCTGCGCTTCCTCACAAGTTCACTGCGGACCGAAAAGATATCTCGTTACATCCGAACGACCCAGGCTTACTATCTGCCAATGGCCGCGCGCACGAACGCCTACGTTCACGATCAGATGGAACTCATGCTTGAGCAGGCCCGGACTCATCTTGAATTAGTCCGTAGTCAGTAGTCCGTAGCTCGAGCCGAAGACTGCAAATCGGGCAACAAACAGTAGTTCGTAGACCGTAGCCTGCAGAAGTCCGGCGACCTGATTTGCTGATTCACGCCGACGAGCTACTATTTACCCGATTTGCAGACTCTCGGCGACGAGCTACGGGGTACTTACTACGGACTACTGACTCTCCCCTAAGTCTCTGATTCTTCGCCCGGTTTTGCCCCGTTTCCCCCGTTGAAAACCGCCGCCAAATCCGATAGAATTTCACTTGATTTACGAGGCTAGAAATTCCATAACAAACAACGCTCGAATAGACCGGGCGCGATGTCCGGATCGGTCGAATAATGTCTGCTTGCTAATCGCAGACGAGTAGAAGCGAGAGAAAGAAAAATGTCAGAAGCTGCACACAAGATACCGGTAAACATTGAAGAAGAGATGAAGCGTAGCTACCTGGACTACGCGATGAGCGTGATCATCGGGCGCGCGCTCCCCGACGCGCGCGACGGGCTCAAACCGGTTCACCGCCGGATACTTTTCTCGATGCACGAGATCGGGCTCAACCCGGGCAAGCCGTTCAAGAAGTCAGCCACCGTAGTGGGCGACGTGCTTGGCAAGTACCATCCGCACGGTGACAACGCCGTCTATGACGCGCTGGTGCGAATGGCGCAGGACTTCTCGATGCGCTACCCGCTTGTGCATGGGCAGGGGAACTTCGGCTCAGTCGACGGCGACCCTCCGGCCGCATATCGTTATACCGAAGCCCGCCTCACTCGCATCGCTACCGAGATGCTGGCCGACATCGACAAAGAAACCGTCGACTTCGTTCCGAACTATGACGAGTCGCGCGAAGAGCCCACCGTCTTGCCGACTCGTTACCCAAACCTGCTGGTAAACGGTTCGAGCGGAATCGCGGTTGGGATGGCGACAAACATCCCGCCTCACAACCTCGGCGAGGTAGTCGAAGCGGCCATCTACTTGATTCAGAATCCGAAGGCTCGGCTCAAGACCCTGATGGGAATGCTGCCCGGCCCGGACTTCCCTACCGGTGGATTCATCTACGGCCGCGAAGGCATCAGACACGCATACGAGACCGGGCGGGGCTCGATCGTTATGCGCGCGCGCGCGTCAATCGAGCACATAGGCCGCACGGCCGACAAGATGGCCATCATCGTCACCGAGATTCCCTATCAGGTCAATAAAGCGAGATTGCTCGAACGAATCGCCGAGCTGACCAACGACAAGAAGATCGAGGGCATCTCGGACTTGCGCGACGAATCGGACCGCGACGGCATGCGCATAGTAATCGAGTTGAAACGAGACGCGATCCCGGATCTCGTGCTGAACAACCTCTACAAGCTCACGCCGATGCAGCAGTCGTTTGGTGTCATCAACCTGGCGATCGTCAACGGCCAGCCGCGCGAGCTGAACCTTATCGACACGTTAAGCATCTTCTTCGAGCATCGCCGCGAGGTAGTCATTCGCCGAACGCAGTACGAGCTGAGAAAAGCGGAAGCTCGCGCGCACATATTGGAAGGCTTGAAGAAAGCGCTCGACAACCTGGACGCGGTGATCGCGCTGATTCGAAAATCCAAGACCGCGCCCGAGGCGCGGGAGGCGCTGATGTCCCGCTTCCAGTTCAGCGAGCTGCAGGCGCGCGCGATTCTCGAAATGCAGTTGCAGAAGCTGACCGGCCTGGAACGCCAGAAGCTGATCGACGAATACAAGGAGGTCATCCAGCATATAGCCGAGCTTAACGAGATACTCGAGAACGAATCGGTGCTGCGCAACTTGATCGTCAAAGAGCTGCGCGAGATCCAGAAAGACTACGGCGACAAGCGGCGAACCGAGATCATCGAAGCCGGCGCCGAGCTTTCGCTTGAAGACTTGATCGCCGACGAGGACATGGCGATCACGGTGACGCACTCGGGCTACATCAAACGCACCCCGGCTTCAGTCTATCGCGCTCAGAGACGCGGCGGCACGGGCCGCAAGGGCGCTTCACCAAAGACCGACGACATCGTCGATCACATCTTCGTCGCGTCGGCGCACAGCTACATCATGATCTTCACCGATCGAGGTCAGGTGTATCGTTTGAAGGTCCACGAGATTCCCGACGCGGCGGCAGCGGGACGCGGCAAGGCGATCGTCAACCTGGTGAACATTCCTAAAGAAGAGAAGCTTGCCGCGATCGTGCCGGTGCGCGAGTTCGTCGAAGGTCGATACGTCGTTTTGGCGACCCGAAAAGGGACGATCAAGAAAACCGAGTTGAGCGAGTTTGCCAACATCCGCAACAACGGGATCATCGCGATTGGGATCGACGACGACGACGAACTGATCGCAGCCGAGATGACCGACGGACATAAGAAGATATTCCTTGCGACACACGAAGGGATGGCGATCTGTTTCGATGAATCGGACGTGCGGTCGATGGGGCGGCCGGCTTACGGAGTGCGCGGTATCACGCTGGGGAAAGACGACTTTGTCATCAGCGTAGCGGCGGTGCCGGACGATATCGAGATGCTCTCGATTTCGGAGCACGGCTTCGGCAAGCGAACCAAGCTCGAGGAGTATCGCTTCCAGTCCCGTGGCGGCAAAGGCGTGATCAACATGAAGACCAGCGATCGGAACGGGCTGGTTGTGGCGGTGCTGCCGGTAAACGACGAGAGCCAGGTTTTGATCATCACCAATCAGGGCAAGCTGATCCGCGTTGATGCGAAAGGGATACGGGTGTCGGGACGCTCGACTCAGGGCGTGAAGTTGATCGACACCTCGGACGGCGATCTGGTTTCGTCAGCGTCTCTGATCGAACGTCAGGTGGACGCAACGAACGGCGAGGAAGAGGAGTAGAAGGGGAGATGGGGTGAGGGGGAGATGGCCCGAAAAGGAGAAGAGGGGAAGAGGGGAAGAGGAGAAAGGGCGAAGAGGAGAAGGGGCGAAGGGGAGATGGGGCGACGAAAAGCCCTGGCGGAGCATTTGAATCTGGTGAGTCTCATCGCGCACTCTCCAGGTCGCCCCATCTCGCCTTCGCCCATCTCCTTCGCTCCTCTTCCGCTCTACTCCTCTTCTCCCCATCGCCCCATCTCCCCATCCCCCCTTCGCCCCTTGGCACTGTCGCTCGTCATCGCGATCTCCCTCGCACTCTCAGTGGGGTGCAAACGCGATTCAAACGAGTCGCTCGAACGCGCGGTCGAGGCGTGGCACTCGGCCAACTACAAGCTGGCCGCCGAGGAATACGAAAGATATCTATCGCTCGATCCCACAACTGAGAAGGCTGCTGACGCGCGGTTCCAGCTTGCGAATATCTACTACTACAACCTTCAGCGCTACGATCAAGCGCGCGCGCATTACGCTACTTTTCTGAACGAGAACTCGTCGCACGACAACGCCCCTCTCGCGCATGAGAGGCTGGCCGAGGTGCTGGGCGAACTGGGCCGTTCTTATGACGCAATAGCCGAATACGAGAACATGAGTCCGCAAGACTCGAACGAGCGGCGGCGGCTTCGGCTTAGAATTGCGGACCTCTATTTCGCGCAGAAGAACTACAGCCAGGCTCTGACCGAATACGAAAAAGTGATCGAGGCGGGCGTCTACGACGACCTGACCGAGCAGGCATATCTGCGAGAGGCGTCAATTTATCACATCGAACGCAGCCAGTACGAACAGGCGCTGCCAGTCTATCAGAGGCTGGTGTTGGATAGCGCGGACCCGGAAGTCAGGCTTCGTGCGATGTACGGTCTGGCAGATTGCTACGCCGGGCTCTACAGGTTTGATGAAGCGATTAAGACCTTGAGAGAAATCCAGGATGACGCCGAGGAAAAGCACATAGCCGAACGGATTGCGGGACTCGAGGCCCAACGGCGAGAGGCTGCGCAAGCCAAAAGCGGTCTAGAGCAGTGAAGGGTGTGAAGAGGGGTAGAGGTGCTGAGGGGAAGAGGGGAAGGGGAGATGGGG
>JBASRN010000076.1:0-30406 GCA_049273855.1 Blastocatellia bacterium | reverse complement strand
CCCCGCACCCGCCAAGTTGACGAGGTCCCGATCTCTCCTGTAGAAACTCTATCAAGCAGGTTTAGGCATGACTCGAGCGACGCGATTCCAAACCCGTTCACGAACAACTCACGTATACGCGTCGTACGCTCTTTTCCCCTGCATCTGTTTCTAGGCCAACCCCTCTCCGGTTGGCCACCCGCCGCAACAAGTAACCGCCCAAATCAACAATCGTCCGCGCTGTCTATCAGGCAGCCGGAATTTTACCCATCTGCCGGACGCGCCGGTCAGAGACGGAAAGGAACACATCATGAGTAAAGTTTTGGAAGAAGTACTGTCGGCCAATGACGCTTACGCTGAAAACTTTGGTGAGAAGGCAAAGCTCGCACTGCCGCCCGCGCGGCACTTCGCGATTCTGACGTGCATGGATGCGAGGCTCGACCCGGCAAAGTATGCCGGACTCTCGGAAGGCGACGCGCACGTGATCCGAAACGCCGGCGGCCGGACGAGCGACGACGCCATCCGCTCACTGGTAATTTCTTACAAGCTGCTCGGCACCCGCGAGTGGTTCGTCATCCACCACACCGACTGCGGAATGGCCCTGTTCACCGACGACGTTATTCGCGGGTTGCTGGCGAGCAGCTTGAAGACGGCGTCGATCGACGAGACGGGCTGGCACGATTCGGGGGAAGGGCCCGGTTCAACCGAGGGCTCGTACATCGACTGGCTTGCTTTCAAGGACGAAACTTCGAGCGTCGTTGAAGACGTGCAGCGGATTCGCAGTCACCCGCTTGTCCCGCGCGACATTCCGATCTACGGTTTCGTCTATGATGTGCGGAGCGGACGGCTGATCGCAGTCCCGAAAGCCAACGAGGTAGGGAAGGCTCTGGCCGCTAAAGCGTGAGTAAAAACAGTCTCGAGGTATTGGACGATGACAACCGTGACTCCGAAGGCAAGAGAAACCCGAGCCGCCCTGGCGCTCATCGTGGCACTTGCGGTGAACACCATCGGGTTCGGGAAAGACTCCTATCGCGGCCAAATCGCGAAGTTCAGAGCAGAGCGCGAAGCCGGGCTGAAAGCCGAGGACGGATGGTTGTCGGTTTCGGGATTGTTTTGGCTCAAGGAAGGCGAGAATCGTTTCGGCGCTGATCCTTCGAACGACATAGTGCTCCCCGAAGGATCAGCGCCGCCGCGCGCCGGTGTGTTCGAGCTCCACGAGGGCACAACAACTCTTCGCGTCGCCGGCGGCGCGGAGATTACGCTCGACGGCAAGCCGGTCACGACTCTCGTGATGAACACCGCCGAAAAGCAGAAGAAGCCGGATGTGATCCGTCTCGGCGCGCTGCTCCTGAATGTCATCCGGCGCGGTGCGCGGTTCGGCATCAGGGTGAAAGACCCTGACGGCAAACAGCGGCGCCAGTTCAAGGGCTTGCGCTGGTTCCCGGTGAAAGAACCGCTTCGCATCACCGCTAGGTTCGTGGCTTACGAGCAGCCGACGGAGATCGAGATTGCCAACGTGCTCGGCGACGTAGACAAAATGCCGAGTCCCGGCTACGTCTTGTTCAGACTCGGGGGGAAGGAGCATCGTCTCGATCCGATTCTTGAAGGCGATGACGAACTCTTTTTCATCTTCGCCGATTTAACGAACAACAAGACGACCTATGGCGCGGGGCGATTCCTGTATACCGACTTGCCGCGAGACGGAAAGGTGACGCTGGACTTCAATAAATCGATCAATCCGCCGTGCGCCTTCACTCCGTTTGCGACCTGCCCGCTGCCTCCCAGACAGAATCGCTTGAAGATCGCGATTGAAGCAGGCGAGCTGAACTACGCATCGCCGTGGCATCAGGAATCGCCGGATCGTGAATGAGACTGTTACGCGAAGACCTCCGGGTCGGCCTCGGAGAAGAACTCCTGATGAAGAGAGCGCACGACTAGCTCGGCGTCGCTGTCGTCTATGACAAAGGTCAGGTTTATTTCAGAAGCGCCCTGGCTGATCATATTGACGTTGGTGTGTTCAATCGCCCGAAACAGGCGGGCCGCGACGCCGGAGGTGAATTTCAGATTGTCGCCGACTACGCACACGATGGCCTTGTCGCGCTCGACTGAGACTTCGCCTATGCCGCCGAGGTCTCGCTTGATCGCTTCAAGCTGGTCCGCGTTGTCGAGGGTCATCGACACTGACACTTCGGATGTCGTGACCACGTCGATTGAGGTCTGATGACGCTCGAAGACTTCGAAGATCGTGCGCAAGAACCCATAAGCCAGCAGCATCCGGGTCGAAGCTACATTCACAATTGTCACGCTGCGCTTGAACGCGATGGACTTGATCACGTTTCGCGACGGCTTTGGAGCGGCGACGATGAGAGTGCCCTCGCAATCCGGGTTTTGCGTGTTGTAGATGTGTATGGGAATGGTTCGTTCAACCGCGGGCAGCACAGTGCTGGGGTGCAGCACCTTGGCGCCAAAGTACGAGAGCTCCGAAGCTTCGGCGAAAGAGATCACGCGTATGCGCAACGCTTCCGGCACGACGCGAGGGTCGGCGGTCATAAGCCCGTCAACGTCGGTCCATATCTCGATTGCATCGGCGCCAAGCGCCGCCCCGATGATCGCGGCTGAGTAGTCGGAGCCGCCTCGCCCGATCGTCGTCGTGACGCCTTCCTTTGTCGATCCAATGAATCCCTGAGCTACTGGAACGACGCCGGATTTGATAGATGGGAAGAGAGCCTTGCGCACGCGAGCCGCCGTTTGGGGAAAGTCGGGCGTTGCGCTGGTGAAACGATCGTCGGTGACGATGAAGTCGCGCGAGTCTACAAGCTGGGCCGCGACTCCGTGCGCATCAAGCGCCGCGGCTACTAGGGCGGAAGAGAGCCGCTCGCCAAACGAGACCATCGCGTCCTGGGTTCGAGGGGTCAGCTCCCCAAGGGTTGCAACCGAGAGCGCGAGTCCCTCGAGTTCCTTCAGGTTTTCCTCAATGCCTTGAGCCGCCAGATAGAAGGAGTGCTCGGGGGCCTGATTGAGCAACTCCCTGGCGGTCGTTAAGTGCCGCCGGCGAACCGCATCGATGATCGATGCAGCGTCATCGAAGCGACGCTCGCGTGCGAAGCTCGCCATGCTAAGCAGCGCGTCCGTCACGCCGGCCATAGCGGACACCACTACGACGGGCGAGCGATCCCTTCTGGCTGATATGATTTTTACTGCCTGGTTTATGGCGGCGGAGTCTTGAACCGACGTGCCGCCGAATTTCATCACTAGCATAGCTTTCGGGTCCCCGGTCCGAGTTCACGGTTATATAAGCGCGAGGTTCCGCAGTCAATTCCTGGGGAAGCCGGGACTAATATATTTCGCATGGATTGCAGTTATGATTTGTACTTTTCAACTCATGTTTTCGGTGCAAACGAGGAGGACCTGTAGTAGAATGCCGCCGGTTCAAGAGAGGAGACACGTCCCCTTGTCCGCCAGGCATCACTGGGGACGATGACGCAAGTTGAGATCAGTAGTGGGCTTTAGGAGCGGCTAAACTGTTTTTAGGTTCGCAACCTAGTCCACAAGAAAAACGCCAGGGCAAACATCAGCAGCCCTGCGCCAGGGTCAACATCGGAACCTGCGGCCGAGTCAGTGGGAACCCCTTGATCGTCCGCAGCTCGCGCGTTGTTGTTGCCGCAGAGTTCGCCGGCGTTGGGGATGCAGCCTAAACCGCCGCATTCGCACCAGTCGCCGGTGGTGGTGTGGCCCGCGTAAGCGACTGTAGCAAGCGGAGCCGCGTTCCCTGGTTTGTTACCCGGAGTTGGAAACCAAAGCGGGAGAGTGAGTATGCACACAGCCGCAAGTAATAGCCTTGTCCTCACAGATGTTTCCTCCTTAAAGGGATCAGCTGATTTACAGACATCAACCAGCCACGGCGGATTCTACCAAGTAATCGCGTCCGGTCTAATGAGAAGCGTTCATACAAAGCATTTTTTTGCCAGGCTAGGTGACAGACTCGTTGTGATGGCCGAGCACGCGCACGCGTTCCGGCAGATGGAAGTACTTGAGGAGGTGAGTCACCTTCTCGTGAGCGGGCTTTTGCCTCGACAATATGAGCCAATCGGCCGCTACTATCAGGCAGTCTGCATTCAACGATTCGGACGCGGCGATGTCGAACGAGCAGAGGGTCTGCTTGAACGTGTCGCGGCGAATGCGCCACTCAGATATAGAGCCAGAGCGATGATCTCCTTAGCGGCAAACTTGCGCCATAAATGCGACAATGAATCCGCGTTGACGCTTTACTGCGAAGCTGCTCGTTTTGCTTCGCGAAATAACATCTCTGACGCATATGCGGCGCTCGGGACACACAAGATGGTCGCAGTGATCAACAGCGAAAATGAGAATCACCGTGGTGCGCTTTCACTGCTTGAGAATCTGTTCCCGCTTGCCCAAATGATGCGTTGGGCGCAGCCGCACCTCTACTACGATTACCTGAACAGCTTTGCGGTGGAGCTTTGTGAAGTGGGAAGACTCGAAGAAGCTCGTAACGCATCGCAGATCGTGCTTGCGTCGCCATTCGCCCCGGCGTATCCGGAATGGCATGAAACGCGCGCGGAGATTGAACTCAGGGGACGCCGAGCGTCTCGCTCTACGGTGGGATTTAGCCAATCGGTCGCGGACACGGTCGAAGCGATCGGAAACGAAGGTTCCTCAGAAGCTCAAAAACCGTCGTCAGTCCCGGCTGAGTTTGCCGCTGATTCTCTTGACGTCAGCCCCGGACCTGCCGAAGCTTCGAACATTTTGCGCTTCCCTGTGCGCGAGCAGGCGGTTGGCAGCAGCCTCGCCGCATCCTCACGAGATACACAAGAGCCGGCACGCGTGCTCATCATGTCGGAACGCAACAATGCAGTGGGCGGGGATTCCAACGAGACTCCACAAGCCAAAAAGCGCTACGGAGATTTGGATGGCCGACAACTGCTGCTCAAGATCATGGAGCTTACCGCCGCAAAAGACATAACTGATTACGAGCTTCTGGAAATCCTGGGATCCATTGAAAGCATTTTGTTCAGGCAGAAAGGTCCAGGTAAACGGTAGGGTCAAGTCCTTCCTCCTGGCGCCCAGCACCTCACTTTGTACTTTGCGGCGACTTCTTGCGATGCTTCAGCTTGCGTCTGCGCTCGTTGATCGACTGCAGCGACCTGAGCACAACCGTGCGCTCTTCAGGCAGGAGCTGGATCGCTTCGTCCACAATCTTTATCAACTCCGGGTTTGCCGCAACTTCCTGCATCGTCTCCAGAAACTCTAATATGTCCGTCGTGTCTTCGCCCGGCGGCTCGAATTCCCCGGGCTCGAAAGGTCCACACACAACATCAAACAGGGCGTGGGCATCAACGCCGAGTCCGACCGCCAGGGCCTTGATCTTCTCGGCGGAGGGATTGCTTGCCGTCCCGCGTAAGATGTCCGCAACATAGCCGTCGGTTATCTTACTGTCAGCCCTCATCTCGATGTCACGGAGCGAGAGATCCTTCTGCTTCATGATTCGCTTGACGTAAGTTCTTAGGGGACCCTTATTCGTCTTAGCCATAATCCGCCGCATCTCCAATCTGCTTATTATGCCAGGCACTCCTGCAATATCGAGTGACATCCGTGAGCGAGTTGTCCTCCAACCGCACTTGCTTCAAATGCAATAAATCAAACGGGAATTTTAATGATAGAGCCGCTTCTTGTCACAGCCTCCCGGCTGTTTGTATCACGCCGACTGCGGTTGCTCAATAGCGAAGGGGAGAACGCGAACTGGTGGATCCCCCTTATCCTGACAATCGGGTGTGTACCTTAGAAATAGAAGCGCTCTGTCAAGCCTGTGTGGGATAGGATAGCCTGATCTGAAGGCAGGAAAGCAATATCCGTCTGTTCTCGGAAACTGTTTGCCCTCTTTACTCGGTATGACTCCGGAGCTACTCGCAACCGATCTTGAGAGAATTCCAGTCACCGCCGCTTTTCGCTGCCCTCACCGAGACCGGCCTCACCAAAAGCTCAACTCCGAAGGGCGCGAGATCATTCGCCAACGTTCGGGCCGATTCCAGCAAGAAGGTCCGGAACTCTGCGTCAGATGCGCATCGCTCTCTGTTGTGAAGCAGGACCGACATTAATTCTCCGTGCTTTTCCATCATCGTCTCTCCTATCGCACAAGTCTTAGATTCGCCGGCGCGCAGAGGTCAGTCACCGGCCTCGCTAAGCGTCGGAATCGAGCCCAGACCGTTCCCGATTGGCGCGGGGAGTTCGGGGGCCAACTCTTTCATAGCTGCGGAAACGGTCGCGGCCTCGAACGCATAAGCCTCTTCGCCGTGCTGAGTGAGGTCCAGTCCGATCGTTTCTTCCGTGTCACTGACTCTGAGCCCCACTGTGACATCCACCAGCTTAAGGACCGCGAGCGTGCCAACGGCGGCAATCAACCACGACGCGCCGATTGCGATGACCTGGTTGACGATTTGATGCAGGTTGCCGTCGATTGCGCCCACCGGAAGCGGCTGGCCACTCGCGTCTTTGAATATAGGATTGACCGTAAGCGTTGCGAATACTCCGGTGAGTAAGGCTCCCAGGCTGCCAGCCGCCCCATGCACTCCGAACACGTCAAGCGAGTCGTCGTATCCGAATCTGCGCTTGACGGCGGTTGTCATCACGTGGCAAGCCGCGCCGCCTATCAAGCCAATCAACAAAGCCGAAGCCGGCGAAACAAACCCCGATGCGGGAGTTACCGCTACTAATCCTGCCACCGCTCCTGAAATCGCACCGAGCACCGAGGGCTTTTTTGTTCTCGCCCACTCAGCCGCCATCCAACCCAACGCGCCACTCGCTGCCGCGAAGTGAGTTGCAACGAATGCGCTCGAAGCGAGTCCGCCAGCAGACACTGCGCTGCCCGCGTTGAATCCGAACCAGCCGACCCACAACAGGCAAGCCCCGATGAAGCTAAGAACCAGGTTGTGCGGCTGTGTTTGAATCGACGGGTAACCGGCTCGTTTGCCGATGTACAGCGCACAGACCAGAGCTGACACGCCTGAGCTGATATGCACCACCGTTCCTCCGGCGAAGTCCAGCGCCGGGAACCGTCCGCCTAGCGTCGCATTGAACAAGCCTCCCTTTCCCCACACCATGTGCGCCAGCGGGTTGTAAACCACGATAGTCCACAGAACGGTAAACGCCAGCATGGCTCTGAACTTGATTCGCTCGGCGAACGCTCCTGTGATCAGCGCGGGAGTGATGATCGCAAACATCAACTGAAACATCATGAAAGTCTGGTGCGGTATCGTCGGCGCGTAGTCCGGGTTCGGCTCGATTCCCACACCTCGCAAGAACACATGACTCAGCCCGCCTATGATCGCGTCCCCGCCGCCAAACGACATGCTGTAGCCGAAGACGAACCAGAGCACTGTTACGACCGCCATCAGCACAAAGCTCTGCATCATCGTCGCCAGCACGTTCTTCCGGTTCACCAGTCCGCCGTAGAACAGGGCGAGCCCCGGCCCGGTCATCAACAAAACCAGCGCGCAGCAGACAAGCATCCACCCATTGTCTGCCGCTCCTTGCGCCGCCGCGGCCGCGTCTTCAAGACTTCTCAGGCGATCCTCAACGCCGTCCTCCCGTGCGTAAGCAGCGAGCGGAAACACCGCAGCCAGTAACAGAACAGTGAACAGCCACGTTCTCCTCACGATCTTCATCAATCCTCCGGTAGGCCTGGGAATGAATAGGGGGGCATCCATCGCGTTACGGCAACCTCCGTTCCAGTAATCCGCCACAAGGTCAGATTCTCGTTTTGCGCGGCGTTTGCGGGGTTTTAGAAGACGTAAGGACGTCACGCGTGACGCCAAAGCAGACAAGATTGTCGCTCCAGGATAGTTGACCGACAGATTTGTAGGATCGCGGCGATCTTAGCGAAAGCGATGGTTGTCTATGTCGTACTTCTTTACTTTGTAGCCGAGTATTCGTTCGGTGGTATCGAGTAGCTTGGCGGCGCGGGCGCGGTTGCCTCGAGCTGTCTTGAGCGCGTCTTGAATCAGATCCTTTTCATAAGCCTCGATAGCCGCGCTGAGCGACAATCGAGTCACGGTGCCGCTGGCGGCGGCAGTCTGCAACGTGGGAGGCAAATGGTGCCCGTGAATCACGTTGCCTTCGCAGACCAGCAGCGTGCGCTCGATGCAGTTCTCAAGCTCGCGGACGTTGCCCGGCCAGTGATACGACGAGAGCATGTCGATGGCGGGTGTTGAGATCCGTTTGATTCGCTTGTGATGCTCGCGGGAGTACTTGTCGACGAAGTGCTCGGCCAGCTCCAGAATGTCGGGCCGCCGCTCGCGTAGCGGCGGCAGGTAGATCGCAAAGACGTTGAGGCGATAGTACAAATCCTCGCGAAAAGTCCCCTGGCGCATCGCCATCTCAAGGTCCTTGTTGGTGGCGGCGATCGGCCGCACGTTTGCCTTGATCGTCTCGGTTCCCCCGAGCCGTTCGTATTCGCGCTCCTGAAGCACGCGCAGCAACTTGATCTGTGTGGCCTGACTGAGCTCGCCTATCTCGTCAAGAAACAGCGTACCCCCCTCAGCCATCTCGAAGCGGCCTTTCTTGCGCGCGGCTGCGCCGGTGAACGCGCCCTTCTCGTAACCAAACAGCTCCGACTCGATCAAGCTTTCCGGGAGCGCCGCGCAACTGACCTTGATGAATGGCCTCTTCGCCCGCGGCGAACTGTAATGTATCGCGTGCGCGATCATCTCTTTTCCCGTCCCCGACTCGCCGCGAATCAACACCGTGGTATTGGTCGGAGCTACTTGAGCAATCTGTTCGTACACCTGCCGCATTGGTCCACTGTTGCCGATGAGGTTTGAGAAATCGTAGCGTTGCTTTAGCTCCTGGCGGAGATGGATGTTCTCGTCCAGCAGCCTTTGCTTGTCCATCTCGACCATGTGATGGACCTTGAGCGCCTGCGCTATCATCGAACCGGCCACCCGCAAAAACTTCACCTCGCGATCGTAATCGCGATCTTTCTTGTAACGCAGCACCGCGGCAAGCGCGCCGTGAGTCTTGCGGTTCAGCGTTATCGGAACGCAAATAAAAGTGATTTCTTGTTTGTTGATTGAGCTGGTCGGCGTGGCTCGTCCCAAAAACAGCGGCTCGCGGCTGGCTTGCGGGACGACGACCGGCTTGCCGCTTTCGACAACGCGGCCCGTGATGCCGTCGCCTAGCCGATAGCGCGCGCGCTGGCCGTCAGCGGTCAGCCCGCACGCCGCTTCTATCGAGATTTCCTTCGAGTCGTCGCGCAAAAGCATCACCGCGCTGCTGACAAGGCCATGATGCTTCTCCAGTACCTCGAGGACGCGATGCAGGCCGGCTTTTAAATCGAGGGTTCCTGACAACGCCTGGCTGATCTCCAGCAGGGTCGTCAGCTTTCTTATTTCACCACTCTGGTCCGGAGTTGAGGACATCGGCTCTCTCCAACTCATCCCGGCACTGATCCTACAATTGTGTCATCAATTCAACAGACCCACACACTATTGTAGCTTGCCCGAACCGTCAAGCGGTCGTTACGCAAATATTGCGGGCCATTCGCGAATTGCACTCCTTCGGGGGCTCCGACCGTCGTCCCATTGACGTTGCCGTTTGGCCCCGTGACAAGACAGATCCGGAAACCATTTCAGCGAGGTCCTGCGAAGCGTTATCTGAACAGAACCCGCGAGGGACGGAGTGTCTATGGCAAGTAGATCTAGGCGAGTCAATCGAGTCCGGATAGCGGATCAACTCCATCACTTCTCTTGTCCTTGATTGCGGGACAACCGGAGTGCAGCATTCCACCGCCTTCGTAGGAACCCCTTGCGCTTGCCCATCCAAACTTTCAAGGCGCGACGCACTCGAAGATGCATTTGATGCGCGGCTTTATAGACTCTTGTTGATTTGATCACAGCGTAGACTCTTGATTTGAACGCGAGGAACCTTTCATACAGCCAGGCGAACCAAGCGATGCGCAGGAGTTTTGGCCGGGTCAAGGTGAACAGGCGCGCGACCAGGGCCGTGCCTGCGATTTTTGCGGCTGCAACCGTCAGCAACCCAACCATTGCGTGTCCGTGAGCGATGAAGTAAACAGCGGTCAACTTCACCGGTATTAGCAGTGCCGACGGAACCGCGAAAAACGCAAGCGCCGCATAAGGAGGAAGTCTGACTATGAAGCCTTCCATCTGGCGGAAAACGGGTAATTGTCCGATCGCTGCAGCCAGACGCGCCAAGTCATCCCACAACCAGTCCTCGAGCAGGATGATAACCGCGGCCGTCAAGACGAAAGGCGCCGCTATCAGTTTCTTCAATCGTTTTGTCTTCGAGCCTCTTTGGTTGGTTCTCGCGCTCATCGTCTGCCTTCAAGATTAGCCCACTCGCCCAATTGAATAAAGCTGGCCCAGTAGAACGGATGCTCGCCCCCAAAGTTTGCGAGCTATTGAGCAGCCGCCGGGCCAACTGCGTCGTGGTGTGATCTATTGTCTGATCTAGAGGACATACAAGATGAAGTCTCAGAATGCAATTTGGCCCGTCATTTCGGGTTATTCGAGGGTCTCTTTCTTGACACCCCATACCCGCTTTGTTAGATTCGCCATTCAAGAGTCAACACGGCGGAACAGCCACACGCGCTTGCTCTTATGAACAGAAAAGACTTGATCTTTCTCGGCATAGCGGTGTCGGTAGTTGCTCTGTTTATTGTTCTCTCGATCATCGGGCGGAAGCCGAAGCCTATGAGCGTGAGGCGTGAACACGCAGGTATGAGCCGTGACACCGCGCGCGAGGATTGCTGGGTGTGTCATGCGCCCGACTCGCAAGTCGCGCCGATGCCTGCTCGCCATCCGAAGAAAGGGAAACCACCCGACAGGACCACACCGTGCTACGCCTGTCACAAGTTGCCTGAGCCCGCGACGGCCGCACTCATCCTCCATCAGACCAGGAATCATCCAGCTAGGATCGGAGAGGTAAGATTCAAATGGCAAAGCCAGCAGCAACACTGAGATCGACTGAATATCACAACTTTATCAATGGGGAATGGGTGGCGCCGTCAACGGGCGCTTACATCGAGAATCGCAACCCGGCTGATCGCCGCGATCTGATCGGCCAGTTTCCAGCGTCTTCGGTTAAAGACGTCGGCGCCGCAGTCAACGCCGCCGCCGAAGCGTTCAAGAAATGGCGAAAGGTTCCGGCGCCTCGCCGCGCCGAGATCTTATTCAAGGCCGCCGAGATCCTGATCCGTCGCAAGGAGGAATTCTCGCGCGCGATGACTCGCGAGATGGGAAAGGTCCTGAAAGAGACTCGCGGTGACGTCCAGGAAGCCATCGACATGACTTACTTCATCGCGGGAGAAGGGCGGCGGCTTCACGGTTTTACGACGAAGGCCGAGCTTCCAAATAAGTACGCAATGTGCTCTCGCGAGCCGATCGGTGTGTGCGCGCTGATCACGCCCTGGAATTTCCCGATGGCGATTCCTTCGTGGAAGATCATGCCCGCGCTGATATGCGGCAACACCGCAGTCATCAAACCCGCGGAAGACACGCCTCTTTCGACTTACAACCTGGTCGAAGCTTGCGTCGAAGCGGGCGTGCCGCCGGGCGTGTTGAACATTGTGGCGGGCAACGGTCCCGAAGCGGGGGCAGAGCTGACGTCGCACCGCCTCGTGCGTTTGATCTCGTTCACCGGCTCGACTGAAGTAGGGCGAATGGTTGGCGGGGCGGCTGCCGCGAACGACAAGATTTGCTCGCTCGAGATGGGCGGCAAGAACGTCGTCATGGTCATGGAAGACGCCAATCTCGATCTCGCAGTCGAAGGGGTGTTATGGGGAGCGTTCGGGACTAGCGGGCAGCGATGCACTGCCGCGTCGCGAGTCGTCGTGCACAAGAAAGTCGCGAAGAAGTTCATCAGTATGCTGGTCGCCGGAGCGCAGAGCTTACGGCTCGGGAACGGCTTGAGCGACCGGACCGACGTCGGGCCGGTGATCAACGAAGAAGCGGTCTCGAAGATTCTCGGCTACATCGAGATCGGCCAGCGCGAGGACAAGGCCACGCTTGCATGCGGCGGCCATCGAGTGGAAAAGGGTGACTTAAAGCACGGGCACTTCATCGAGCCAACCGTGTTCACCGCAGTCGATGCGAGGATGCGTATCGCCCAAGACGAGATCTTCGGGCCGGTGCTGTCGGTGATCGAGTGTCGGGATCTGGATCACGCGATTGAGATTGCTAACGGCGTCAGGTACGGGTTGTCGGCCTCGATCTACACCGCGGACACGAATCGCGCCTTCAAGGCGATGGAGGACGTGCAGACCGGAATCTTCTACGTGAATGCTTCGACGATCGGAGCCGAAGTTCATCTTCCGTTTGGAGGGACAAAGGCGACGGGAAACGGCCATCGCGAGGGCGGCACTCAAGTGCTGGACGTTTTCTCCGAATGGAAGGCGGTCTACGTCGATTACTCGGGTAAGCTCCAGCGAGCGCAGATTGACACGTAGTCAGTAGTCCGTAGTCCGTAGACGGACTATTAGCTAACAGGAGCCATAATGATCGTTGGATTGCCGAAGGAAGTTAAAGACAACGAATATCGAGTTGGACTCGTGCCGGCCGGAGTTAAGGCGCTGACGATGGCCGGACATACGGTGCTTGTTCAGAAGAGCGCCGGCGAAGGTTCGGGCATCTCCGACCAGGAGTACATTACTGCCGGGGCTCGGATCGTCGATACTGCCGAAGACGCTTGGTCAGGCGCCGACATGGTCGTGAAGGTCAAAGAGCCGATCGCCTCCGAGTACGGTTTGTTGCGCGAGAATTTGATACTGTTTACCTACCTTCACCTTGCTCCGGCGCGCGACCTTACAAAGGCGATGCTCGATAGCGGCGTCATCGGCGTGGCTTATGAGACGATCACCGATCAGCACGGCCACCTCCCGCTTCTCACCCCTATGAGTGAAGTAGCCGGGCGTATGGCGATTCAAGTCGGCGCGACTTATCTGGAGAAGATCAACGGCGGGCGAGGGGTGTTACTCGGAGGAGTTCCGGGCGTTTCTCCGGGGCGTGTGACCATAATTGGGGGCGGCGTGGTCGGGACTAACGCGGCGAAGATCGCGGTCGGGTTCGGAGCGGCGGTGACCATCATCGACCTGGACCTGGAACGGCTCCGCTATCTTGACGACGTTTTCGGTTCGAGAATTCGAACGCTCGCTTCGAACCCCTACACTATTCATGAATCGGTCTCTCAGTCTGATCTCGTTGTTGGCGCGGTGCTGGTTCCTGGCGCGGCGGCGCCGAAGCTCGTTACGCGCGATATGCTAAAGGACATGCCGCGCGGCGCGGTCATCGTGGATGTCGCGGTTGATCAGGGCGGCTGCATCGAAACAACGAAGCCAACCACCCACAGCCAGCCGACTTACTATGTCGAGAACGTGTTGCATTATGGTGTGACGAATATGCCGGGCGCGGTGCCTCGCACATCCACATTTGCGTTGACCAACGCAACCTTGCCGCTTGGGTTGAAGCTTGCGAGATACGGCGCGGAAGAAGCCTTCAGGCGAGATCCGCACTTGAAGAACGGCGCGAACACTTACAAGGGGAAAGTGGTCTACGAGGCGGTGGCAAAGGACCAGGGTTTGGAGTACACCCCGATCGACAAGTTGCTTTAGACAGACCGGCAAGACTCAGCGTTGGATGGTATCGGACAAGGCCAATCCCGATCTCCCAATCAGATAGTCGTGTTGAGAAGAGTC
The DNA here is from genome assembly GCA_049273855.1 of Blastocatellia bacterium. GTDB lineage: Bacteria > Acidobacteriota > Blastocatellia > UBA7656 > UBA7656 > Onstottus_B. The sequence goes on along the minus strand of JBASRN010000076.1, from coordinate 16,701 downwards.
TCGCCACCAAGTCACCAAGGACACGAAGGTTCACAAAGCTTTTCTTTGTGCGTCTTTGGGTCTTAGTGTCTTTGTGGCAGGAGAAGCAACAACAGATTCGCCCCCCTCTTCTGTTATACTCAGCAGCTTATGTACACCGAGTTGTTCGAGACTATCTATCCCATCAACACTCCGAAGAAGGACAAGGGCGTGGCTGTGACCGGCGTCGATCCGTTCGCGCTCGGCGATCAAGCCGGCATTGAACCCGGCGATCGAGTTGTTGAGATCAACGGTCACGAGATCAGGGACTTTCTCGATTTTCAGTTTTACACCGGTTCCGAAGACAATGTTCGGCTCGACATCATTAAGAAATCGGGCGAGCACGTGAAGCTTGACGTCGAGGTCGGCGAAGGCCAAATCTGGGGCCTGGACTTCGAGTACTTCGCTCCGCGTCAGTGCGCCAACGATTGCATCTTTTGCTTCTGCAACCAGAATCCGGCCGGCTCGCGCGAGTCGCTCTTCTTCAAGGACGAAGACACAAGGCTGTCGTTCCTTCACGGCAACTACACGACGATGTCTTCGATCTCGAAGCTCGAGCTTGATCGCATAGTCGAGCAGCGGTTGTCGCCTCAGTATGTCTCGGTTCATGCAACTGATCCCGAAGTGCGCAAGTATTTGCTCGGGCGAAAGCGAACCGACGACGTGCTAGGTAAGATGAGATATCTCGGGTCTCATGGGATCGAGCTTCATGCGCAGATAGTTCTGTGCCCCACGATCAACGACGGGGCGGTCCTCAAGCGAACGATAGACGAACTGGCCGAGCTTCATCCCAGCCTGACTTCGGTAGCCGTTGTTCCGGTCGTGTTCACCAGGCTCCACAACTATCGCGATCGAATGACTGCGGTGACCGGTGAGTTTTGCAGAAAGCTGATCAAAGAGGTGCGGCCGTGGCAACGTGAATTTCGGCGCAAGCTTGGGAATACGTTTGTGTTTCTGGCCGACGAGTTCTATCTTCGCGCGGGAGCGCCGCTGCCCGGTCGCGCGCACTATGGCGACTATCCACAGATCGAAGACGGCGTCGGCATGGTCCGTCGCTTTATCACCGAAGCGAACAAGACACTCGGAGGGGATCGTTTGATCTTTCCCAGATTAGATGATCACTCCGCCGAGCGAGCGATCCGGCGCGGCTCCCTGCACGGCACGATCGCGACCGGCGAGCTGTTTCATCCGATACTTGCTCGCTTTGTTGACGAGATGAACAAACGATGGGGCACAAAGCTGAACGTCGTGGCGGTGCGGAATCGTTTTTTCGGGGAAGAGGTAACCGTAGCCGGTTTGATGGCCGGAGGCGACTTACTTGCCGCACGCGGCTCGGTGGAAGGGAACTTCTTGATTGTGCCCGAGCAAGCCTGCCTGAAGTCCGGTCACATTTTCCTGGATGATCTGACCCTCGAAGATGTCGGACGTAAGTTTGGAATTCCGGTAGCTCACGGAGGACCTTCGCTGCTTAGCATGATCGAACGAGCGATTGAACTGGAGCGAGCGCAGCAGGTGAAATTAGTATGGAGCACTAACGAGTGCTAAGGCTCATCGTGGGTCGAGTCGTCGCGCTGATGGCGGCGCTGAGACATTGTTTTGCGTGCGAAACTAGCCGATCTACGGTCTGAGCCGCGTACCAGAGAGCAATACTCTGTTTCCAGTTTTTCGTAGACAATTCCAGAATCTTGGAGAATGCGAAACTTGACGCGCGGCGTGTTTCCTCGGTAGTGGCTTGTGTGACTATGTTTTGGCCCGGCGCCTTGCTGCGGTCTCAAGATTGCAGAGTTCAAGTACGCACATCCTTAGAATCTCTACCATTCTGTTCTGAACTTGGGCGAGGTCGCAACCCGGGCACGGTGGCGACCTCCAATTTTTTCCATGGTTGCTTTGATGACAGGACGCATCTTTGCGACTGATTCTCGAGGCCTTCGGAATTTGGAGTGCCGATCGCTCAAGACCCCTCGCTCTCAACTATGATTTTGGAGAGCCCGCGATCATCGCCGGCCGTTGTCAACCCGCGGTCCCACTGCCAGCATACAAATCCGTGGATAAAAATCCAAAAACTCGGATGGATAGCAACTTGATTTCAGGTTCTCTCCACTTGGGACGGCCACCGGTCGTTCTCTATTGCTCGACTAATCCTATTGCCAAGAGCGAGTTAAGTCGCTTGTATCGGCGCGCGCGACACAGTCCGGGAATCTGGCACTGACCTTGCGTTTTACGGTTGTCTCGCACGTTCTATTTTCGGTCAATTAACAACGACTAGTCAGAATAACAACCCCTTTAGGAGGAAAAACATGAGGAATCTCCGCAGAGTGAAGTCACTCGCATTCTCGGCAACGTTCTTACTTGTTTCGGCGTTGCTGATGCCTTTGTTTAGTCAGCCGGTTTTGGCGCAAGCCACGACGGGTGGGCTTAGAGGCGTGGTAAGCGACAAGGCCGGCGCCGTTGTTCCGGATGCTGACGTAACAGCAAAAAATTCCGCAACCGGAGTCGAGAGCAGGACCAAGACCAACGATGAGGGTATCTACAGCTTTCCCAGCCTGCTGCCAGGCTCGTACCTGGTTGTCGTCGAGAAGCAAGGCTTCAAGAAGGCAGAGCTCCAGGAGGTGATTGTAAAAGTCGGTGACATCGCAACGATCGATCCGACCCTGGAAGCTGGTCTGGGCACCGAAACGGTAACGATCACCGCAGGCGAATCCCTGATCCAGAAGGAACAGGTCCAGATCTCGAACACGTTCGAGGCGCGGAAGGTTGCCGACCTTCCTTCAAACGTAGCCGGCGGCGGCATCGACACGCTGGCGCTGCTGGCTCCCGGCGTCGTGCCAGGCTTTGGCAACGTCAACGGCAACGGCACCACGCTTTCTGTTAACGGCAACCGTGCCCGCTCCAATAACTTCACCGTTGACGGGGCGGACAACAATGACCTGTCTATCGGCGGTCCCAACTACTTTGTAGACAACCAGGACATCGTTGCCGAGTTCCAAGTCATCACCAATAACTTCTCGGCCGAGTATGGCCGCAATCAGGGCGCCATTGTCAACATCGTGACCAAGGCTGGTACTAACGATTTTCACGGCACCCTCTTTTGGGCGCATCGCGATCGCAAGAACTTCGACTCGCTTACCAATTTCGAGAGGCGTGGTGGTGACAAGGACGACCCCACTCCGTTTCTCTACAATGTGTACAGTGGGACGGCTGGCGGCAGAATAATAAAGGACAAGCTGTTCTTTTTCGGAAGCTGGCAGACGATTACCGGCCGCGAGGTTGGCTTGTTCCAATCGGCGAATCCAGCAATCGCTCCTGAGGACTTGAGCCGGTTCGCAGCCGATTTCCCAGGTAACCCAATCGCTCAGGCAATAGCGAATTTCTCGGCGTTTGCCATCACCGACATCGGCACGCTAAGGGAAAGAGCTGATTTACCGAACGATGGAACATTTACGATCGGAGGGAATGTTTACCGCGCCGCTTTCCCCGAGCGCGAGGTAGCGCTACCCTTCACCCAGAAAGAGTTCAGTGCCCGCGCCGACTGGACCATCAACGACAGGCACGGGTTGTGGTTCCGCCAGCTATATCAGACGGTGGACAACAAGAATGCGCTGTCGAGCCCCGGCTCGGGCGGGTTCTTTAGTGACATCCCGGTCACCAGCAAAATCAGCACCGGTCAGTTCACGAGCCAACTCACGTCCACTTCCGTGAACGCGTTCCGCTTCAATTTCAACCGTTTGTCCGTGATCTTCGGCGGCGGCTGCGAAGGAAAGCAGGGATGCATTCCTCACCCAGATGCTATCGGGGATACACTTGCCAATATCACCTTTACCGGCTTCCGCGACAGCAACGGCAACAACATGCAGACGATTGGCCCGGCGACTAACCTGCCTCAGGGCCGCGTAGTGGACGTCTACCAGTTCAACGACGACTACTCCAAGACACTTGGCAAGCATCAGTTGAAGATAGGCGCCGATATTCGCCGTCTGAAGAACACGGTGCCGTTCCTGCCTAATGTCAACGGCGCTTTCCGCTTCCCGAGCTCAACGGCGATAGTACAGAACCGGCCTTCGTTCGTGAATCTTGCATCCGGCGAAGTTGCCATCGGCTACAAGGAGACCGACCAGTTTTACTACATCAACGACGACTTCCGAGTTCGTGATAATCTCACGCTCAACCTCGGCGTGCGCTATGAGTACATAGGCCAGCCGATCAACACCCTTCATGAGTTGAGCCTCGAGCGCGAATCGGACCCAAGCACGGCGTTGTGGAAACAGAGCCTGCCTCTCGAGGTCCGCACTTTCGGCAAGCTTCCTGCTGATAAGAACAACTTCGCGCCGCGCTTTGGGTTCGCGTGGCGGCCGCGATTTGGCGATGGCGCGTTCAGCAAGATGCTGTTAGGCGAGTCGGATGCGACGGTCATTCGGGGCGGCTATTCGATCGCCTATGACCCGCCGTTCTACAACCTGCTGCTGAACATATCGACCTCGTCACCGCTGGTGTTCCTGAACACCACACTTAACCCGGCATCGCCGGCAGCCGTCGCTTTCCCGCTGCCTTCAGCCAGTCCAACCGGCGCGGAGGTTCAGGCGTTTGCTCAGGGTGCTGGTCTGATTGCAAAGGACACGTTCGATCCGAGGTTCTTCTCTCAGACCCAGGTCTCGAAGAACTTCTACCTGCCGTACGCTCAGCAGTTCTCGTTCGGCATCCAGCGCGAGCTTAACCGCGAGAACGTTGTTGAGGCTCGCTGGGTGGCCACGAAAGGCACCGGGCTGTTCCAGACCCTTAATCGCAATCCGCGGATTGATCGTTTGCTGAATGGCTTCACCAGAAATGTCCTGTTTGACAGCGGCGATCCCGACAATCCAAACGTGGTTCCTGTCACGTTCCCGGGTTTCCCGCAGCTGTTGCCGCAGGGTCTTACACCTCAGGTGGCGGGCGTGGGCGCATGTGTGGACGACCCAAACACGCCGGCAGGTATACTAAACGAAGCTAACGCCTGTAACGGGCGGCTTCTGCCACAGTCGTTGATACGCTCGCGCGAGAACACAGTGAATTCGATTTACCATTCGCTGCAGACTCGCTACCAGGGCAGGCTGGTCAACCAGCTTTCGCTCGGAGTGTCCTACACGTGGTCGAAGGCGCTGGATAACGCGAGCGAGGTGTTCTCGTTCCAGGAAGCGTCTGCTACGCAGAACCCGTTCAACACCAATTCGCTCGAGAGAGGCTTTAGCGGGTTCGACCGCAGACACGCTCTCTCGATGAACTTCATTTGGGACGTGCCGCTGTTCAAGAACCAAGAAGGACTTGTGGGCAATTTGCTTGGCGGCTGGCAGTTGAACGGAACGTACTTCCTGGCCAACGGCCTGCGTTACACACCCTCGCAGTTCTTGAACGTATTCGGGATAGGGAGTGTAGGCTACGATGACACGGTCTGGGACGGCGGATTCCTGGGGCTTGACAGCCTGCGTCCGTTCTTTGGGAATCCGAATGCTCCGCGCACCGAAGTCGGCATCAGCCAGGTTGACGCAGCTTTGATCTTTGGCGTCCCTGTTCAGAACATAGACGGATTCTGGTCATTGAACCAGCTCCAGGGCAACGGAAACCTCGTCAACGTGACTAAAGACCAGGTCCGCTACATATTCAACGGACCGGGCGCAGCCAGGATTTTCAATTCGCCGTTCGGCACAGTGCCGCGCGGACAGGAAATCGGCATGAAGCTCAACAACCTGAACCTGGGTATCTTCAAGACCTTCCGAATAAGGGAGAACATGAAGATCCGGTTCAGCGTGGATATGTTCAACGCGTTGAACCATCCAAACCCGGGCGTTGGATTCATCGCAAATGAAACTAGTGCGGTGCCTGACATCTTCGTCGACGACGCGGGTACTTCGACTCCGTTCGGCGACTTTACTGAAGTCCAACTGGCTCGCCGCGCTATCCAGTTCGGCTTGAAGTTTATCTTCTAGGTCGGCTGCGATCAGCAGAAGAAACCTAAAGGAGGGGCTCAGCCCCTCCTTTTTTTGTGTGCGCCCGGGAGCCGCAAGCAACCTCTGGCCTGACGAACAGAAACCGTATAAGAAGCGCCCAAGCCGGATGAAGAGGCCAATATCTTCAAAGTCAATACCCGTACGGAAAGCTTGAACACGGATGCGCTGGGCATAAGCGTGAAGGTGAGTGCGCATTACCGGGGAGATATGATCCGAGGATACCGGACTCACTTGAGAAGACGCCACGGGCCAAGCCCGTAGCATCTTCCAAAGGAAAGCTCACCCGCATTAGTTCACGACGACGAAGTCCATATTGCGAGTAATCGTCTGGGACTTCTTGTCGGCAAGGGGGTCCGTGATGACCAGTGTAAGCGTGTATCGGCCCGGCTTGACGCCCTTAAGCCCTAACTGGCCCCATTTGAGCAACTGCTTAGTGTCGTTTCCGGCGGCCGTCAACGGCCCTTCAGGTTCTTTGTAAATCTCTTGTCCGTTCTGGCTGATTATGAGCTGCGTGCGCACTTGGGGCTTGCCGTCCTTGAGCTTTGCATTATAAATGATCGTTGCGTAACGCAGATCCTGAGTGCGCCCGATCTGGCGATTCGCCAAAATCGGCGTCGGATTGGTCGCCTTTATCTCTCCCGGCGGAACTGCGCCGAGCAGCAAGCTGCTCGCGGCAATCCGCCCAGTAGACAGGTCTGGCACCTCCAGGTAACGCGACATCGTGCCGATCTGGTTGGACTTGTTGTCGCGCACCGCTAATCGTAGCTGGTAAGTGCCAGCCGGCAGCGTGGTGTTGGCTGAATAGGGCAGCCCGCCCGCGCTGACCCGCTTGAACTCCTCCGGCGTCAGGCTGGCGGTTACCGTCTCGCTGAACCCGCCGCGCAGCTTGCCAAGCTCGTCAAAAACAAACCCAACAACGTCAAAGTTGGTCTCCTGCTTGGCGTCCACTACATCGAATTGTAACTTCTTCGGGTCAATAACCATATGGACGTCTATGGTTCCCTGACTCGGCGGCGCAGCCTTGTAGAGCACCATGGCGTCAAGGCTGATGTCTCGCCTTGCAAGCGGCGATTTTACCGCCGCCAATATCTCATCCCGTTTTGTCGCGGGAGCCGCATCTGGCCTGTCTTCCCGCGCATAATAACCCCGGCGGTTGTAGACCTTCATGCCGTCACGTTTTACTTTTATCTCGACCTTCCGAAACTTGTTGTCAAACTTGGCGTTCTCCGGCGTGTAGGCCAGCAAGTAATAGCCGTCGTTTGCGGATACTATTTGGCCAAGACCCTCATCAAAATTGTTCTTATTTAGAACGGCTATCCCACCCGTGGCCGCTGAGAGCATTCTTAGACCCTGATGTGACTCGATGGGATTGTTGCCCAGCAGACTTTGATCTGCGGTCCTCCCGAAGCTGCCAGCGCCCCCAGCGTTGCCCGCCGTTCCAGTGTCTACCATCCCGCGGGCCGGCGTGTCCTCAAAGCTTGAGACGGCGCGATAAGCCTCGAGTCCGCGTATGTCCATAGTGTGAATTGCGACCCCAGCGCGCGTTGCGTTATCCGAAAGCACGTTCAGAAAGTAAGTTATGCTGGTGGACTCTGAGCCTGGCCGCGAGCCGAACACTGGTAACCCGCCTGATATCAACACCAGGGATTTGCGACCGGGCAACTGCTTCATACTATCGATGACGAAGCTGGCAGTGCCAAGACTCATGTAGGCGCGAAACGCCTTATTTGTATCTTCCAGCGGACTGTTTATATCCGCTGCCTCTCCCGTCGAGATATCAAAGGCGCCAATGACCCCCGTATCCCCGCCGACCGGAGCACCGGCGCCTGCCGCTTCCGGTATTCTGGGAGTTCTTGGCGTTGCAGGATTGTTGAACGTGCTGAAAGGATGCGACTTCGGCGTCAGGGCCTCGATAGCGCTACGAAGCAATGCCTTGTCAGTCGTGAACTGCTGGAGCAAGCCCTTGCCGCCGACCGTGCGGACAATTGCCACCAGGTCAGTTGGCAGCATTTGATTATCCACGAAGTTTGTGAGCATCTGGCGAACATAGACCATGTCTTCGAATCGCGTAGTCAGGTCGTCAACGACAAAAGCAAATATTCGTCTAATGTCGGCGACCCCTGCACCTTGAGGCGATACCTCTGGCTCGCCAGGTTTCTCGATGTCACCCGGTTTACGCTTTTTTCCCGCCTCAACAGACTCGAAAAAACTTATCAGCTGCTTCTTACCATTCTCGTGCAGCTCGAAGTCTTCTTTCTTGAGACCGGTGACGATCTGGCCCTTCTTGTCCGTCACTACAACGTCGAGCTGGACCAACTCTGTGGTGATGCGTATAGGTTGGTCTTGGGCGGGCCCCTGAGGGTTACTTTGGGCGAAACCGATCGTGGACCAAGCCAGGATCACGGCAACTAGGGCTTTTGATTTCATGAGAACCTCCGTTGTGGAAAGATTGCAACCGTTCGATGTGAGCGTTGAGACAGAGATTATATCACCAACAGCGGGCGAGATAAGAACTTTCATCGAGGAGAAGAAAGTCAGACTGCACGGCATTCATCTCAAAATCCAAGCGAAGTTTTCCCGAGTACCCCGCAAGAAGAAGCCGCAAATCCAATTTTTCGTACAGTCTTCCAGAATCCTGGAAAACCCAAGGCTCAACACGCGATGAGTCTCTAGATTAAGAGCTTCTTCAGCAATAACTTGACTCCCGCGGGAATTGCGGTATCGGGATTGCCTAATTCGCGAGTGCACATCCTTAGAATCTCTACCATTCTGTTCTGAACTTGGGATGAGGTCGCTGCCCGGGCACGGTAGCGGCCTCCAATTTTTGGCTGACGCAGAGCCGGCTCCGCGCGAGGGCTTTATGGTCCTGGAATCCCAAATCATTCACTCACACTCGCAATCCGCTTTGCTGTGAATTCAACCGCTTCACATAGCTCACAGTCGGTGTACAATTCGGTTTCGACGGTCGGGAAACAGATTCGGTCAACGGACCGCAAACTCGCTTCTGAGGCTGCGTTGTTCAAACGGCGCAAGACTTGAGCTAAAGAGGATGACATGAAAACACAAGTGAGGATTCTCCAAGTTTGCTTGATTGTGATTACGATACTCGGCGCGTCTGCTGTTGCGCGCGCCCAGGAAGATGTTATCCCCTTGCACAACCTTCCTGGCGGGCCGAGGAGGGGAACAGGATCGATTTCGGGCAAAGTGGTTCTGCCATCAGGCCAGCCGCTCAGCGAGCGCGCCAGGATTACTCTGAGCACAATGACCAGTCATGGCATGGTGCTTTACACGGATAACAGCGGCGGGTTCGGCTTCGCGGGGCTTGGTGAAGGTGTGTATACAATAGAGGTAACGGTCAACTCGAAGCTCTACGAAACGTTGATTCAGGAAGTGCGCTTGATTCGTGGCACGCACGCGCGGCTGAACATAGCCCTTAAGGAGAGAGCCTCCGAAGTCAGGAGGCCCGGTGGCAATGTGGTCTCGGTGGGCGAACTCGATCGAAACGTACCCGCAGCCGCGAAGAAAGAGTTTGAAAAGGCCACTCTCCTGGTGAATGAAGGCAAGCTTCAAGAGGCAATTGAGCGATATAAGCGAGCGATCGCCATTTATCCAGGATACCTGATGGCCCGCAATGACCTGGCCGCTCAGTACACCAAGCTCAAACTCTGGCGCGAGGCAATCGAGCAACTCGATGCTGCTATTGAGATAAACCCAAAATCGTTCAATCCGCGGCTCAACATGGGGATCGCTCTCGTTGAACAAAAGAAATACGTCGATGCCATGGACCATCTCAACCTCGCGCTTTCCATTGACAGCTCTTCGCCGGCTGCGCACCTCTACCTGGGCATCGCATCGGTTGAGACCGATGAGCTCCCGGCGGCCGAGCGCGAGCTATCGGCGGCACTGACGCTCGGCGGCGCTGAATACTCAGTGGTGCACTATTACAAGGCGCAGGTCCACCTCAAGAAAGGCGAGCGTGACGGGGCGATACGCGAATTGAAAACGTTTCTAAGAGAGTCGCCTACCGGTGAGCGAGCCGCCAGCGCCCGGCAACTACTGGAAAATCTAAAAGAGTAACGGCACCCATGCTCAAAAATTGGGAATGTGGGTTAGGGCAAGGAAAGCCGCGTTCCTTCACTCGCCGGCATCAGGGCTGAGCCTTAGGTTTCAAATAAGCATCAAGCCATCCCAGCACCGTGTCGTACCACAACTCAGAATTCTGAGGTTTCAAGATCCAGTGGCCTTCATCCGTATAAACCAGCAACTTCGATTCGACTCCCTGTCTTTGAAGCGCCGTGAATAACTGTAGCCCTTCGCCCACCGGCACTCGATAGTCAAGCTCGCCGTGAATTACCAGAGCCGGGGTCTTGAATTCTTTGGCGAACATATGTGGCGACCAACGAGCGTACATATCGGGGTTCGTCCATGGTGTGCCTTTAAACTCCCACTCGGGAAACCAAAGCTCTTCGGTGGCCCCGTACATGCTCGTCAGGTTGTAAACGCCTGCGTGTGACACCAGCGTCTTGAACTTAACTCGCGGATCGTTGTTGTGACCCTCGATCCAGTTGACCATATACCCGCCGAAGCTTCCGCCCGCCGCTCCTATGCGATCGCGATCCACGTAGGCCATCGAAGCGACATAGGCGACTCCATTCATCAAGTCGGTGTACACCTTGCCGGCCCAGTCACCTGAAATCTCGTCAACGAATCTCTGGCCGTACCCAGTTGAGCCTCGGGGGTTTGGACTAAAAACCACATAGCCGGCCGCCGCGAATACCTGCGGATTCCATCGATAGCTCCAGGAGTCGTTCCAGGCTCCTTGTGGCCCGCCGTGGATCAGGACCAGAAGCGGATACTTCTTAGTCGCCGAAAAGCCCGCCGGTTTGGTAATGAAACCGTGAACCTTCGCCCCCGCCGCTCCGTCCCAGGTCACGTCTTCGGCTGGTTTCAATCCATACTCAGCCAGAAAAGCATCGTTAGCCTTTGTCAGTTGAGTCACGGCGCCGCCGTTGGTTCCAGCGCGGTAGATTTCGATCGGCCGCGCGAGGCTTTGTCGCGTAAAGATCAATGTTTTCCCGTCTTTGGTAATCTGCGCATCGTCGTTGAATCCGTCAGCGATAACCTTCTTAGCGGGGCCGCCGCCAATTGCGAGTTCGTAAATCGGCTGGCGGCCGCGCTCGCTTGCCGCGAGATAGACCTTCTGGCTGTCGGGCGAGAACGTGAAGCCCTCGACCGATGAATCGAGCTGGTCGGTTACCGAATGGCTTTGACCGGTCTTGCGGTCGTAAATCGTCAGCCGCCAGCGATCGCTCTCGAAGCCCGGCGTCGATTGCGCCCGATAAGCGATGTAACGACCGTCGGGTGAATACTGCGGCGACACGTCGTTTGCCGGGTTCTCTCCTGTGATGCGTCGAGCTTCGCCACCCGCGAGCGGAACGATGAAGATGTCGCCGTTTGTCGAGATCGCCTCGATCTTGTCAGTGTTGCGAGCGAACGCCAGCTCTTTCGAGTCTGGCGAGAAGGCATAGTCCGCCGGACCTCCCAGGCTGAACGGCGGCGCGTCGTAGTCGCCAGGCGTAAGATCCCGCGCCGCGCCTCCGTCAGCCGGCGATACGAACACGTGCGAGCGCTTGCCGTCCTTCCACGAACTCCAGTGCCGGTAGAGAAGCCGCTCAGCTATCTTTGCTTTCACTTTGCTCGTTGCCGCTTGCTCCGCGCGCTTCTGGTTGCACTCGTCACTGGCGCATTCGGGATAAACCTCCGACATGAAAGCGATCCACTTTCCGTCGGGCGACCAGACCGGCCCGTCCGCTCCTGTTGAGATGTTGGTGACTTTCTTTAACTCGCCGGTTCCAGTTTCGGTAAATACGACGGTCCAGATCTGCGAATCGCCGTCGCGGGCCGACACAAACGCGAGCCGCGTTCCGTCAGGCGACCACCGCGGTCCACTCGATGATTGCTTCTCGTTTGTGAGCTGGCGCGGCTCTCCGCCTTCGCTGGAAACAAGATAGATTTGAGTCGTTCGTTTGTTTGCTGGTTTGTCGGTATCGGCAATCGTGTAAGCGATCCAACGGCCATCCGGCGAGACTTGCGGGTCGGAAACTCGTCGAACCTTTAAGAGATCATCGATGGTAAACGGGCGGGCAGTCTGGGTGGTCTTGCCCGCGGCAGCGATCGCAAACGTCAGCGCAATGATAGCCGCTGATGTAATAAGGCGTCTCATCAGTAATCCTCCTTGAACCTGCGTCGCACGAAGGGGGTGCCTGCTGACCGGCGACGCTTCCGCGTGAAAAAGTTAATAGACAGGCTACCAACGCCGCGACGCACTAGTCAACATCTCGAATCGGGGCGCAGTTATGAGTGGGGCTCCAGTGACATGTAGGGGCGGCCCTCTCGTGGCCGCCCTATTTGAAGTCCTCGATGAGAGGCAGCCACGGAGGGCCGCCCCTACATGCGCTTCCCGAACCGAGTCGTGGCACAACTTGCTTTGATGGGAGTGACCGTGCGTCTATGCTTAGTAAAAGAACTCGCGGTTCGATACCGCGCTGGAAGCGATCCATTGGACAAGCTATGCGCGAGAACCTCGTAAGCTTTCTGGAGGACTGGGGGCGGAGGGGTGACGAGTGCGCCATTGCGCAGCGCAACGGTTTGCGAGTCGCTCGGTGGTCGTACGCTGAGCTTCGCCGTCTGGCCTTTCAGTTTGCGCGCGAGCTGGAAGCAGGCGGAGTTGCGAAAGGCGATCGGATTCTCTTCTGTGGGCGGAACAGCGCGGAGTGGGTAGCGGCGTTCTTTGGCTGTCTGCTGCGCGGTGTGATAGTTGTCCCGCTCGATCTTGAGAGCACTCCCGAGTTCGTGGGCCGCATTCAGCAACAAGTCGAAGCGAAACTCATGCTTGCAGGGCGCGAACAACGCAATCTCGCGGCAAGCCTGCCGATTGTCGTACTCGAAGACCTTAAACAGGTCGTCGATCGCCATCACGACTCGCCTTGCGAACCACATCACATCGCCGCGGCCGACGTCGCAGAAGTCATCTTCACCTCGGGGACAACCGCTGAGCCAAAGGGAGTTTGTATAACTCACCGGAATCTTCTCGCGAATCTTGGTCCTCTCGAACGCGAGATTAAAAAGTACGTCAAGTGGGAGCGGCCATTTCACCCTTTGCGCTTCCTCAACCTGCTTCCGCTGAGCCATGTGTTCGGGCAGTTCATGGGGATGTTCGTTCCGCAGTTGCTAGGCGGCGAGACTTTGCTCCAGGACTCGCTCAACCCGTCTGAGATCATCGAGGCCGCGCGGAAACAGCGCGCGTCGGTGATTGCCGCGGTTCCGCGCGTGCTCGATTCGCTTCGTCACAAGATTGAGAGAGAGTATGCAGCGGCAGGTCAGACCGATCGCTTCAATGCAAGGCTCGCGGCCGCAGACAACAGGCACTTCCTCAGACGCTGGTGGATGTTTCGTGACATACATCGGAAGTTCGGTTGGAAGTTCTGGGCCTTTATTTCAGGCGGAGCCGCGCTTGCCGCAGACACCGAGATGTTCTGGCGAAGACTCGGCTTCGTCGTCGTCCAAGGCTATGGCATGACCGAGACCGCCGCGCTGGTAAGCCTTAACCACCCTTTCAAAGTAGGTCGAGGCTCTATAGGAAAGACGTTGCCGGGGCAAGAAGTAAAGCTCGGCCAGCGCGGCGAGATCCTGGTGCGCGGCAGCAACGTTTCGCCAGGGTACTGGCGCCAGGGCCTTGTGCCGCTGACCGACGAAGAAGGATGGCTCAACACGGGCGATGTCGGGGAAAGAGATGAACAGGGCAACCTTTACTTCAAGAGCCGCGCGAAGGACGTGATCGTAACGGCGGCAGGAATGAACATCTATCCCGAAGACCTCGAGGCCGTATTAGACTCCCAGCCCGAGATTCGCGACAGCGCCGTCGTCGGAGTCGAGACTCCGCAAGGCCCCGAGCCGTGCGCGGTATTAATACTCGCGCGCCCGGATGGCGATCCGGCTGCGGCGGTAAAGCGAGCTAACCAGCGCCTCAACCAGTATCAGCAGATTCGAAGGTGGGTCGTGTGGATTGAAGCGGACTTTCCTCGAACACCGACGAGCAAAGTGCGGAAGCGGGAACTGCTCGAATTGATCAAGCAGTCGCCGGCGGCCCATGGGCGAGATGACAAAGAAGTGATCAAGGGAGAACGAGCGACTTCATCCTTCATCCTCGAACAAGTCGCTCGCGTGAGCGGCGAAGCTGCGCCGCGCATCGATCCGTCGGCGAATCTCGCGTCGGATTTGAAGCTCGATTCGCTTGGCCGGGTTGAGCTTCTGAGCGCGCTGGAAGATCATTACCGGATCGACATCGACGAAGCGGCGTTTAGCGAAGCGACCACGCTCGCGGACGTCGAGAAGCTCGTTCGCGAAGGCGGAACCGAACCGAGCGAGCGCGCTTATCCTCGATGGGCCCAGCGCTGGCTGGTTGCCTGGATTCGTACAACGGTCTTTTATCTTTTGCTTCTTCCACTGACTCGATGGATGAGTCGCGCGCGAGTCGCCGGTCGCGATCGACTTACCAGCGAGGGCGGGCCGCTGTTGTTCGTCTCGAACCACGTCGCGATGGTCGATCAGTCGGTCATACTCGCGGCGCTCCCCGCGCGATTCCGGGGAAAACTTGCGATCGCGATGGAAGCCGAGAAGCTCTGGGCCTGGCGTCATCCGGGGAAAGGTACAGGGTTGTTCGCCCGGTTCATCGGACTGATCCAGTACGCGCTGGTGGTCGCCTTGTTCAACGTGTTCCCGCTTCCGCAGAAGAGCGGCTTCCGAAAGAGTTTTGCGTTCGCGGCTGAGTCGATGGATCGGGGCTACAGCGTCCTTGTGTTTCCCGAGGGCCGTCGAACACCCGATGGAGAGATGCACAAATTCATGGAAGGCATCGGCGTGCTGGCCAAACAGCTTGGAGTCAAGGTAGTGCCGATGAGGATCGACGGTTTATACGAGTTGAAACAGCGAAAAAGGTACTTTGCCCGCCCGGGTGAAGTCACAGTGACGATCGGTGAGCCGCTGCGCCTCAAAAGCGAGGATAGCCCAGCCGCAATTGCCCGAAGGCTGGAGCAGAGCGTGTCATCTCTTTGAGCGCTCATCGATCGTTGAGCGCAGGCTTGTGCGCGCCGAACTTATCGCGGTGCTGCCAGCAGTAGCCGTCGCGTTTCACCCTTCGCTGGCACGGTCGTCCCGATTTTGTCGGCGCGCCGCAGAGCGGTTCAGCCGAGCGCGGCGACTCAGTCGAAGGCGGGCGCGCGGCGCGAGAGGACGAGGAGTTAGCGACTCCGAGCGGGGATGCCGGCTCGATTGCAGACGCGAGATTGCCGGCGTTCGACTCGATTGGTGTTCCGATGAAACGTAAAGCCTCGCGTGGCGCGGTGTATCTGGCGATCGCAAACACGATGGACAGACATAAAAGGAAAGCACCGACTGTCATCGCACGTTCACGTCTGAAGTGTGGCGAGCACCGAAGACATAGCAATCCCAGCACCGCGAAGCTGACACCCTTTGTCTTGATTGGCTCGCCGCAGGCCGAGCAGAACCGCGTTCGCCGCATCGACCGTTCTCCGGTCCGCAAGATATCGACCGGCGCAAGTATAGGTAGGAACCGAGACAAGTGACAAGAGAATGAAAGGGACGCGTGATTAGTGATTCGGGCCTGCGACCAAGTTAAGAGTCAAGCCTTTGCCGAGTGCCTGAGTTGGTGCTAGTATAGCGGCGCTGGTTGCCGATCGATGTTGAGCTTCACTCGAAGGACCAACACTCCGTTATGATTGATCATTCAGCGCCGCCCGGGTCGCTCCGATTACCGAAATTCAACCAGAGGACTCCAGAATGACGCAGGAGAATCAGACGAGAGGACGGGTCCTACACGTCTTCGACAACGTCCTCTCTCAAGATGGGCCCCCGGAGCTGCCGCCCGAAGTTCCATCGCGCCGATGGATGTACTGGCAAATGACCCGCGCGGTTTCAAAAAAGGTGGTGCGCGCGCCGTTCTCGATTCACACCTGGGGCGCGCTGCGCCGGACACTGCTTTCCAATCTGCTGCCCGACAATCTGGTCTATCGCTACAAGGCATATCAGCGCGGCGAGTGCAATCGTTGTGGGCTCTGCTGCAAGATCCAGTTCCAGTGTCCCTTCTTCGTGGACGGAGGGCCGTTCAACACTCACTGCTCGATTTATACCACGCCTCATGCGCCGCAAGCGTGCTTGAAGTTTCCGCTCGATCCGGTGGATTTGAAACTGCTTCAGCGAGAGGTTGGTAACGCGTGCACCTTTTATTACGAGGGCGAGCCTCAAACACTGTCGATCCTCGAATTCATGAAGCTCTACACTCAGGGAGTGCGCCAGCAGCTTGCGAAGCGAAAGCTAAAGGAAGTTACCCAAAACGGCGACTGATTCCCGGGCACCGATTCTCAAGAGACAAGTCAAAGCCCGAAGCAGCGAACTATTGCACTCGCTGCCTCGGGCTTTTGTTCTGTAGCGGCAAGCCGTCGCGACTTCTCCAACTGCCGTCGCAGCGGCATACCGAAGAGTACTGTGCTAGCTGCTTTTTGCCGCCTTCTCCTTGTTTGGCTGCGGCACGATCCGCAAGTAAGGCTTCAGCGTTCTCCATCCGCCGGGGAACTTTGTCTTGGCGTCCTCGTCGCTTATGGTTGGAACGATGATGACGTCGTCACCG
>JBASRN010000053.1:0-27323 GCA_049273855.1 Blastocatellia bacterium | reverse complement strand
CCGTCGTATCCCAAGTGCCTTCAGCACATCGGGATTAATTTTCCCCGTCTGGCTCACCCCGTCATCCAGAGCAATGCCTTTTTGCTCCACTCCCACTGACGCAGCCGCTGGAGCCGGCGCGCTAGCTATTGGCGCCGCTACTCCCTTGGCGCCCGCCACTGTCCCGGCCGCCGTCACTCTCACTCCAATTAGTGGCACTGCCAGCGACGCTATCGCCACCACCAGCACAGCTATCATCAACACTCTTTTCATTGTCATCTCTTTCTCTCCCTCTCCAAAGTTTCAGCAGCTCGGACCGAGCATGTGATACTACTGCAGGCTTCCCACCGTTACTGTCGCGGGGACCACTATCGAACTAACCAGTCCGGGAGAGAGACTAATACGAAAAACAAATAGAATCAACCAAAAAACGCCAGTCCCGACTAACGGGCACTATTGACCAGACAGCTTCGCCTTGACTAGATCGCTTAGCGCTTTTCCATCGATCGTCTTGCCTTCAAGCTTGGAGCGAACAAGCTTCATTACATACCCCATGTCTTTCATCGAAGCGGCGCCGGTTTCAATGACGGCATGGGCTACCGCGGCCGTCATCTCTTCTTCGCTCGCCGAAGCGGGCAGGTAGGTCTGAATTATTCGCGCTTCGTTCTCTTCCTTGACGGCGAGGTCCTCGCGGTGACCGGCCCGATACTGTTCGGCCGCGTCGCGCCGCTGCTTCAGCAGAGTGGTAAGAACGCGCGAGGCTTCGGAGTCGTCAACGCCGCCTGGCAGCTCGCTCTGGCGCATGGTAAGCGCGGTCTTTACCATCCGAAGCGCGCTCAACCGCTCTGCATCTTTGGCTTTCATCGCCTCGGTGATGTGGCGACTGATCTGCTCAACAATCGGCATGTCTATTCCTCTAACGCTCTACTTTGAGAGGGGTCCGGTGTCTCGACCGGGCGATTTGTCATGGTCCTTATGCTCCAGATTGTAGAAATCGAGCATAACGTCGCTCTCTCCGCGCAAGTCCCTCTCGAGCCGGTTCAATGCCACCCGGACCACGTCGCGGTGATGCACTTTGCGGCGGCTGGGAATACTCGAGACCTGAATCCATAACTTGTGAACCAGGTTGACGTCGTCCTCGGTGAGGTGGGGCGCGTGAGCTCCGAGATGCACGACGTGTTCGTGTCCGTTGGGCTCGACTACTTTGAAGGCCACCTGCCTCCGGGGTTTCTCGGGCAGGCGTTCCCACGCGCGGCCGAGCTCGCGAGCCTGCTCCTGCGAGGTCATCTTCGAAGAGAGGCCCGCGACCACTTCGGCAGAATCCAACCGCAACGCCGTCTGCGCAACTGCGTCGAAGATGTTCGTCGCCGGGACAATCAACAGATCAACCGGTTTGCCGTGCTTCTCCGCAAGCGCAACCACTCGCGTGAACAGCCGCTGTTCGTATTCGGTGAACAAGGTTTCGTCCGACAGATCGCGCTCGCCCCCTCCCGGACCTGCGAACAATCGCGTGGTCATTACGATGATGTCTCGCTCTTCGGTATTGGTCTTCTCCAGCACGTGCTCCAGGTGATCGAGCGTATTGTAGTCGCGCACTCCGACCATCACGTTGCCGGGCCGCGCTCCAATAGCGACGAGATCGACCGTCTCGTTGTGTTGAAGCTGGAACTGGTCGAGCTTACCGATCGTCGTGTCGAGCTTGCGCAGGTTGATTCGCTCGGAGATGGTAAAGATCGCAAAGAACGCGCCGGTAAAGACGATGCCCGAGACCGTAGCTATCGGCTTGGTCAGGAGATTCGTCAATGCGATCGAGACCAGGACAAGAGCGATGGTCACAAGACCCATCGGTATCTCCACACCCCCGATGCGAATGTTTCCGCCCACTTTGAATTCCCTGTCCTCGGGCCGCCTGAAGCGAAGCACAACCGTCGCGATGGCGTTGAACGAAAAGCTCCAGATCACGCCGAACGCATACGCTTCACCGAGAAGGAAAGTGTTCCCTCGCGACAAGATAATAGTGACGATCTGAAGGATCACGATCAGGTTAATCGTCCGATAAGTCGTTCCGTACTTCTTTTGAGGAGCGCGGAACCAATCCGTCAGCACGCCGTCTTCTGAGACACGATTCAGCACGCCGTTCGAGCCGATGATTGCCGTGTTTACCGCTCCCGACAACATCAGGAAACCGACGATCACCACGAATGCCTGGAACAGTAACCTGAGCGATTCAGGGCCCACGAAGTTCATCGCGAGGCCTGAGATCAGATTGGTTAGATACTGCGGGCGGGTATCGTCGGGGATGATCGCGACCGCGAAGAACGAAACGAGCGACGTGAACATCAGTGAGTAGACCAGGATGACTGCGGCGGCCTTCTTCAGGTTCTTGAGCTTCGGGTACTCGAGTTCGCGGTTCACCTGCGCAAGCGTCTCTTCGCCGCTCATCGCGAGCACCGAGTGTCCAAAAGCGATCATTATCCCGAGCAGTCCGATGAAGCTCGGCGCATTGTCTACGATCTTGAATCGCTCGCCGTCCGGAATGAACCAGCGCAACGGTTGCAGCCAGCCAAGCGCGTTTTCGGGAGGACCGGAGAAACTCAGATTCGAGGAAATCGGCAGCGGCGGCATCTGACCACCGCGCATGATCAATGTCAAGCATCCCCAACCGATCATTATCACGACCATCACCGTCGTGACGTACATAATCCGGATGGCATCATCGCTTGACTCGTGCATGCCTTTGATGTTGCGCCACCAGAAATAGACCGTTGCCAGAATGGCGATCACCGCTGCCAGATAGTTTGCGGTGTCGGCCGATGGCTGCCAGGGTTGGCCGAAGTACGTGAGAGTATTGGCAATCAGCTTGACGATATACTGACCGGCGGCGACGCCCGATATCGGACCGGTCAGGATGAAATCGAAGATCAGCGCCGATACGCTCAGCTTCGCCATCGTGCCGCCCATCGCCTCTTTCACCACCCGGTAGACCCCGCCGCGTGTGAACATCGACGACGACTCGATGTATACCAGTCGCACGGCGGAGCTGAACAGCATCACGCCAAGGATGAACCACGGCGCGGCCTTTCCTACGTACTGTTCGGCGAGGCCTCCGGCGTAAAACGCGGATGATCCGAGGTCGTTGAGCACGATCGCCGCGGCCTTCCAGAACGAGATGAACGACAGCATCACCGAGGTGGCTACGACAACACGCACTCGGGTAGGGGTTGTTGTGATTGCCATCTGACTAAGTGGGCGAACGCTCGGTCCCCTCCGCTCGATCTCAGCTAACCTCGCTCATGTGAACTTGCGCCAAGGCGCGGACTGATCCGAGCCTTACATTTTTACCTTGCATCCGAGTCTTGTTTGAAATTTCACAGGTCGGTGGTCCAGGCAGTGAGTTCATGTCTAACGGATAGGATACGCCCAAGCCTAATGTTGTCAAGCTGCGCGTTCCCCGGGGGTAGTGGTGCAATTGCGTGTTGAGAAGATTTCGCCACGAAGCCACCAAGGACACAAAGGTCCACAAAGCTTTTCTTTGTTCGGCTTTGTGTCTTTGAGTCTTCGTGGCAGGAGAGGCGCCACCAGGCATCAACACCTGCTTACCCCACTTCCGTTCCCCGCGATGCGTACCAGCTCGGCTCTCAGGGATCAGACCATCTGGCTCAGCGCCCAGTCTCGGGAAACTCCTTCAATTCCGAAGCGCCAACGACAAGGGATTTCTATGTTAGAATCGCTCAGTCAATGATGCTGCGAGAAAAGAGAAGACAGTCTTGCAGACGCGCGATGATGCTCAATTGCGTGGTTGCCGAAATATGTTTGTTCATCGGCAGCCTGTCACCGGGTTATGTTGGTGAGGCGCCAGTTTCAAATCCGGTAAAGTTCTCAGCATATTGTTCGCGATTTGATCGCGTCGCTGTGCGGGCGCAGAATTTCTCTTTCGCTCAAAGCAAAGCCAGGCGTAGCCAGGCTGATCTAGCCGCTGCAACACCGGGCAGTTGGTCGAGCCTTATTCACATCGACGGCCGACCCGCATCGGCTTCTTTCTCAATAGCAACTTATAGTTGGCTTCAGACTTCCCACCCCTCCAACCGCGCTCCTCCGCCGCCGGCAACATAGTTGAATCTCTTAGCTCCGCGAATCGTCTGCTGCCGTTCATTGGCTGCATCTATAGTCATCGGCCATGGGTTAGAATCAAGTCTCAGCCTGGGAGCGGGCGGTTCATCACCATCGAAGCGCGAACGTGCCGGTCACAAGAGAGCCTCATTAGGGATGGCTCCAGCGCCTGCGGAGCTTCCGCCTCCGCCGGCGGGAAGGACGAGCGAATGAATCCTATTTGGACCCAGATGATCAATAAGTCGGTAATTGCCGCAACCAAGGTGTGTTCCCATTGCAAGCGGGCAGACTCTTATGTCGAGAAGCGGCCTGGCCAGTTCTACAAGTGCAAGAACTGCGGTCACCGCTTCAAAGAGAAAGGGAAGTGAACTTATGCCGCAAGACCTTCCTCTGTTCGAAGACATGCTCATCTTGCTTGTCGCTTCTATTCCAATCGCTTTTATCGCCAACCGGTTGCGCCTGCCGGTGATCGTGGCCTTCATGGTCACAGGAGTTGTAATCGGCCCGTACGGGTTGGCGCTGATAAACGATGTCCATGCAGTCGAAGCGCTGGCCGAAATCGGCGTCGTGCTCTTGCTGTTCGCCATCGGACTGGAGTTCTCATTGCGCCGCATCCTCGATATGAAGCGGATGGTGTTGGGAGGGGGCGGGATTCAAGTGGCGCTCACATCTCTGCTGACGACGTTTGTCGCTTACCAAGCGGGTCGAAGATTTGGACAGGCGGTCTTTTTCGGTTTCCTGCTCGCGCTTTCAAGCACAGCGATCGTGCTGAAGAGTTATATGGACCGCGCGGAGCTTGACAGCCCGCATGGAAAAGCCGGCATCGGCATACTGCTGTTTCAGGATCTTTGCGTGGTGCCGATGATGCTCCTGGTGCCCGTGCTAAGCGGCAAGGAAGGGTCATCCACGGTAAAGATACTCCTGACCCTCGGCAGCGCGTTCGCCGCGATTGCCATAATCATCCTGACCGCGCGAAAGATTATTCCATACCTGCTGCACCATATTGTTCGGCTTCGCAGCCCCGAGGTCTTTATCATATTCATAGTGCTCGTCAGCCTCGGAACCTCGTGGGTAACGGCGCAGTTCGGGTTATCACTTGCTCTTGGCGCATTCATCGCAGGACTCGTGCTCTCAGAATCCGAATACAGCCATCAGATCGTGGCGGATGTCCTGCCTTTTCGCGATGTTTTCAACAGCATCTTTTTCATTTCAATCGGAATGCTGCTCTCGATCGGTTTTCTGGTGACGCACGTGGGGATGGTGCTGGCGTGGGTCGTTGCGTTGATTATCGGCAAGGCCCTTATCGTTGCCCTGGCGGTGCGGCTGCTCGGCAATTCGCTGCGGGTGTCGACGATGACAGCCGTAGGGCTGGCGCAGGTCGGGGAATTCTCTTTCA
Organism: Blastocatellia bacterium; assembly: GCA_049273855.1. Lineage (GTDB taxonomy): Bacteria > Acidobacteriota > Blastocatellia > UBA7656 > UBA7656 > Onstottus_B. The sequence goes on along the minus strand of JBASRN010000053.1, from coordinate 21,838 downwards.
TCCTCGCCAAAGCCGGAGTCGGCCAGGGATTGCTCACCGACGCCGATTATCAAACCTTTCTGGCCGCCGCGATCATCTCGATGATCGCCACGCCATTTCTGATCAAAGCGGCGCCGCGCATAGGCTACGCGATTCAATCGAAGTTGTCGCCGAACTCGCTACTCGAGCCGTCTATGATGGGCTTCGACCCCGGCGAGCCGCTTAAAGGCCACATTATTATCGTCGGGTACGGGCTGAACGGTCGCAATCTTTCAAAGGTGTTGCGCAGGGTCAACATCCCGTACGCGATTCTTGATTTGAACGCCGAGACCGTGCGTAAAGCCGCCGAGGAAGGCGAGCCGATAACGTTCGGCGACGGAACGCGAAAAGAAGTCTTGCATCGTATGAACCTGGAGAGCGCGCGTATACTTGTGCTGGCCACTTCGGATCCGATAGCGACGCGGCGAACCGTGGCGCTCGCCCGAGAGATGAACCCCGATATTCAAATTATCGTTCGTACTCGATATATGGCGGAGTTGCAAGATCTGTATCAGCTCGGAGCCAATCAGGTCATACCTGAAGAATTTGAGACTAGCATTGAGATATTCTCTCGGGTGCTCAGGGAGTATGGAGTTGCCCGTAATGTGATTCAGGGTGAAGTAGAAGAGATCAGGCGTGAAGGCTACCAGATGCTGCGCGGCCCATCGCAGCCGGTGCTCGAACTGAGCGCCATCAGTGACGCCCTTGGCATGGCTTCCACTGAGACGTTATTCATTGATCGCGAATCTCCCGTTATAGGCAAGACGTTAGGCGAGTTGGACTTGAGAAGGCTAACAGGAGCGACCTTGATAACTGCCATTCGAGATGGGAACACCGAGATAAATCCAGGTCCCGATTTCAAGTTTGAAGCCGAAGATATCATCGTCCTGCTTGGCAGCCCTGAGCAGATCGAGATGGCCATCGAACGGCTCACTTCGTCACACCACCATGCTCGTTGAAAAAATAACAAGCCGGCAGAACCCGCTCGTCAGGCGCTTTCGGCGCGTCCGCGTTGGAGGCGAGCGCCAATTTGTTTTTCTCGAAGGCGTACGCCTGATCGAAGACGCGTTGAGATCGGGCGCGCGGTTCGAAACCGTGGCGTTCACCTCGGCGATCGAGTCCACCCAACGCGGCATCCAATTGCTCGACTCGCTTCAACAGGTTCCCTGCCGTGGTGCTCACCTGTCCCCCCAGGTGATGGAAGCCATTACCGGCACGGTCGGGAATCAAGGGGTCGCGGCGATCGTCGGCCGGCCCCACTACGACCTGACGGACCTGTTCTTGCGCGAGCCGGCTCTTCTTGTGATCGCCGATCAACTGCAAGACCCGGGCAACCTGGGCACGATCATCCGGACCGCGGAGGCTGCCGGCGCCAACGGTCTGATAACAACCCAGTTCACGGTCGAGCCATGGAACGACAAAGCGCTGCGCGCATCGATGGGCGCAGCGCTTCGGTTGCCGATTGTAACCGGCGTCAAGCTCGAAGAGGTCATTTCGTTTTGCCGTCTGAATAAGCTCAAGATCACGGCTTCACGTCCCTCTTTGCCGCCGGCGCGCGGAGTCAGAAAGGCGCGCGCGGACAAGAAATCGCTTAACTACACCGATGCCGACTTCACAACACCACTCGCGCTGATCCTCAGCAAGGAAGCCAGCGGCGCCGCGGAAGCAACCTCTGCTATCGCCGATGAGTTTGTGAGCATACCCATGATTTCTGGCGTCGAGTCGTTGAACGTCGCGGCCGCAGCCGCTATCCTCCTGTACGAAGTGGTTCGCCAGCGCAACTTCTTTGCCGCCGCGCCCCGCCCCTGACTATAATCCTTGCTTAAGAAAGGCCCGCGAATCGGTCACTGAAATGGCAAACACCTCCGAAAGAGTCTCCGGCTTCCTGCAATCCGAAATCGAGCGCGGCACTTTCCCCGGCGCACAATACGTCATCGGCGAAGCCGGGAGTATCATCTTTGAAGGGTCACTGGGGTTGGCAGTCGTTGAGCCCGAACGCATCTCAACAACGCACGACACCATCTACGACCTTGCCTCACTGACCAAACCGCTCGTGACTGCTTTGCTGATCGTGAAGTTTGCGGAACGAAGATTGATCGATCTGGATGCTCCCGCGGCTGAGTATGTGCGAGAGTTTGATGCTGACGGCAAGCGGCGCATCACGATCAAGCAACTACTGACTCACGTTTCCGGGTTTCCCAACTGGCGCCCGCTCTACCTTGAAGCTCGAAACCGCGAGGATATCGCCTCGGCGCTGGCGCGTATCCCAGCGTCTTCTTCGCCTCAACTTCTGTACAGCGACTTGAACTATATTTTGCTTGGCATCCTGTTGGAGCGAGTAACCGGAGAACGGCTCGACCAGATAGCGGCCCGAGAGATATTCACACCGCTCAATCTGAAGCGCACGATGTTCAATCCTCCATCCGAGCTCAAGCGCGAGATAGCCGCAACCGAGTGCGGTCAGGTCTTCGAGCACGCAAACGCCGACGCGGAAGTCGTGGCACACGGGCGCTTTGAAGTCTCCGGCCCATCCGGTCCTCGGGCCCAGGCGGCCGGCGGCTACCCATGGCGCGACAAGGTGATCTGGGGCGAAGTTCACGACGGCAACGCGTACTTTATGGAAGGCGTCGCCGGACACGCTGGACTTTTTTCCACTGCGCGGGAAGTTTTTCGGATTGCGACTCAATTTCTGACGGGCAGCGAACTCTTCGAGCCCGAATCGCTCGGACTTTTCCGGAACGACTTCACAAGCGGTCAGGACACGGCTCGATCGCTTGCGTGGATACTAGCGGCAACGCCGGATTGCTCGGCGGGCCCCCTGTTGTCCCGGACTGGAATGGGTCACAACGGCTTTACGGGCGGTAGCGTGTGGATGGACCCGGAGGAGGGCCGAGTGTTGATTCTTCTGACCAACCGTGTTCACCCGAAGGTGGATGCGACAGATATGAAAACGATACGACAGAGATTCAATACGCTGGCGATTGACTCGTTGAATAGTTTCTAGTTTCTGGTTTCTAGTTTCTGGTTCGTGCTTGTTTGTCTCGAGACAGACGCCGAGCCCGAAGTCACAAGGACACGAACCAGAAACCAGAAACCAGAAACTAGAAGCCTTTGAGTTGAAGTGCTCAAGACGCTAGACAACTACATCGACGACCGGCAAGCCCCGAGCGGCTTGCTGGAATCAATCCGCGCGCGTGCCAAACGCGACCCCCGATTCAATAGACTGCTCGCGCTTTCCCTGGTTGCTCACCTCATCTTCTACACCGCGGTTATAAAGCTGGACTTGTGGAATATTCAAAGAGCCATCGCGCGTGTGAGGCGTCAACCAACTCTCGTTCAGCTCACCGAGCTGGCGCCGCCGCGCGAACCCGTAAACCTCCGATCCGCACCTGAACCGCTTGAACGGGCCGATCTTAATCGTCTTCACTTTGATCCCGACGACGCCAACGACCTTCAGTTGCTCAACCGCTCACCCAAACCAAGCCACCAGCGAGGAGCACAAGACAAGCTCCCGTCCGCGGATCAAATCGAACGCCGAGTGAGGGCCATGCGCGGAAGGGGCGATCGCGACTCGCAGACTCCGCCGAAGAAGGGCGCCCGGCCTCCGGCGTCTTCGCTTCTGCAAGCCAGCGGAATAGCTCAACCCGAGGCTCCGCCGATCGCTCAACCCCCCTCGCCGCAGCCCGTGCCCGCCCCTCCCGCTGCTTCAGCAAAGCTCGACCCCGCCCCTGCCGCAGCAGGCGCACGCGACCAAACTTCAGCCGGCACCCTTCGAGGCGAGAGCACTCAATCAACGGCGCTTGCGCTTCAAGCAGCCGAGGGCCAGTACATGGCTTATGTGCGAGCAAAGATCAGAAAGGCGAACGAGCGCATCATGCCGCGCGACTGGATCAAGGATATGCTGCGCGACAAGGTGTCCGCCGACTTCACGGTGATAATACGGCGCGATGGGAATATCCTCTCGACTCGCCTGGTTCGCTCTACGGGCTTTTCGGTTCTTGACGATTCCGCAAGACAGGCTATATTTACAGCTAGCCCCTATGAGGGTTATCCGCAGGACGCAGGCACCTCCCTCATCTTTACTGTGACGGTTTACTTCTTCACGTTGTAGTGAGCTCGTATGCGCAAGCAGTTTCCGACTGCGCGCCGTATGCCGGGCGTTGCTCTGGCGTCGGTTCTCGTTTTGTCTTGCTGGGCGCAACCGCTCTTGTTGGCGGCCGCGGCCGCGCAGAAACCCGCGAACTCCATCGAGACCAAAGGCGACCAGGCCACCCGGCCTCCTGCTCTTGGTGACGATCCGCTCGTCCGAATAGCGTTGATGACCGACGTGACTTCAGTCATGGTCAGCTCGGCGTGGGGACTGGTAGTGAGCCGCTCTCCGGCTGGCTCGCGCGACGACAAGAAAACCGCAAGCGGACCTCTACGCGTCGAGTTGCGCGAAGCTTCGCGTTTTGTAGTCTCGAGCGCTCCGGTGTATCGCGTCGCAATCACGTCTACCGATGATCCTCGACGCGCGCGCAAGCTCGCCGACGAAATGAAGAAGTGGTTCGACGAGCAGGGCGCGATCGCTTACAACTCAAGAGAAAAAGCGTACGAAGTCGTAGTGGGACGATTCACGAACAAAAATGACGCAAACGCGATGCTCGCGCGAATGCGCCGTTCAGGCTACGCGGACGCCCGCGTCGTGACGGAGACGAACACAACACAGTCTTCCTCGAAAGACACCAGCTCGATGCTAGCCAAAGCGAAATCCCACACAGACAGCAAGGAGCACGATCGCTCAACGGCCAAGTCCGCCAGTGCAACTCAGATCGCTGCCTTTGACGCCGACAGGTTGATTGCTTCAAGCGACGAATGCCTCGTCATCTCACCCGCCCCAAACGCGAACAGTCGCTTCGACCGGGGCGATCGTGAAGGCAGGACGTCAGATGAAGACGACAACGAAAAAACGGATCAACGTCGAGAGTCGAGTCCCCCGGCAGGCGCTCCAACCGACAAGCCGCTCGCCGTGCGTGTTGGCGCCAACGAGTACCGCGGCGAGATTCATCTGGTTAAGAATCGGCGAGGCCGGATCAACGTGATCAACGAGGTGTCGATGGAAGACTATCTGCGAGGCGTGGTGCCGATGGAGCTTCCGCCGGGTCCGTATCCCGCCATCGAAGCGCTGAAGGCACAAGCCGTCGCCGCTCGAACCTACGCGCTTGCGAATCGCAATCAGCACGGCGACGACGGCTTCGATATGTACGACGACGCGCGATCGCAAGTCTACGCCGGGCTAACCGGCGAGCGGGCGTTGAGCGATCGCGCGGTCGAAGAGACGCGCGGCATGATCGCCGTCTTTATCGATGGCTCGGGACATGCCAAACCGATTCAAGCTTTGTACACAGCGAACTGCGGAGGGCGAACCGAGAACAACGAAGCGGTCTTTGGCGGAGCGCCCCTTTCGTATCTGCGCGGAGTAGCTTGCGCGCCGGACGGTGTGACCGCCGCCGTTCGCGACATAGCAACCAGTCGAATTGTGGATCGGTCCACTGAGATTGAAGACCGATCGGTTCTTAGGAGCGTTGGGCTGCTCGACGTGCTCGGGTTCCACTTGCCGTCGCGTGTGACCGGCAGCTACCTCCGAAGCGCGCCCGATCAAGTCGAAGTGACGAGATGGGTCGAGCGCGTGGCGAGACTGACGCAGAAGGACAAGCCGTCGTTTGAACGGGGGGACGCGACTCGTTTGCCGGGATTCGCGCGGCTTGTCGCGTCGGCGGTCTATGGCGAGGGCCGCGCAAGCCTGTTGCTGCCGCCTGCTGACGTCGATTACTTGCTGGCTGGGCTGGGATGCGACGGCTTGCCTCGTGAAGCCCGAGCCGATGTCGCGATGCTGCTTAAAGACGGCGTGCTTGTCACCGGCGCGCTCGACTCGCGGGCGGTTCTCACTCGCGCGCAGATCATCGAGACACTCGCCCGCGCGCTTAGCCTCAAGCCGCAAGTCTCAAATCTCAAGTCTCAAATCTCAGATCTGAGATTTCAGATTTCAGATCTGAGGGCAGGCGTCGCCCAACCATCGGAGAACGGGCGTGTGGTGCTTGCTGGAGCGAACGCCCCGGCCAAAGCGCAGCCCCGCGCAATGGAACAACTCGCCGCTAACAACACCTATACTCAGTCGAATCGTCTGCCGGGTCCGAAGAGCGCAACGCGACCGGGAGAGCTGACAACGCGCGACATCACCGCGCGCCAGATACCGTCGCGGGCCGCGAGTTCACAAGCTGCGGCGACACAGCAAAACGAGAGCTTCGAGATTGAAGACGACGCGTGGTTGTTTCGAAGCCTGGGCGGTGAGAGCTACGCCGTGGGCCGGCTGGCGCTGATCGGCGGAGAGCGAATCACTTATCACCTGAGTTCGAAAGGCCGGATCGATTTTCTCGAAGCTTCGCCTTCAGAGCGGGGCGCTTCGAGCGATCGCTTCTCGAGCATCGCGCAATGGAGTGTTCGAGTGACGCGCGGTGAGATGGAGCAACGGCTTGCGCGGTCTCGCGTCGATGTCGGCAAGCTCGAGTCAATCGAGCCGGTCGCGTTCAGCGCTTCGCATCGAGTCACCGAAGTCGAGGTGACCGGGGACGAGGGACGCTCGCGTCTGCGTGGGCGCAAGATCATCGGCGCGCTCGGGCTCCGAGAGAACCTGTTCGTGGTCGACACGGAAAAGGACGCTCGCGGCGAGGTCGTGGCGTTTGTGTTCACCGGGCGCGGATGGGGTCACGGAGTCGGGCTGTGCCAGACCGGCGCGTTTGGCCTGGCAAAAGAGGGCTACTCCTACACGGCGATTCTTCAGAAATACTACACGGGCATCAAGCTTCAGCGGATGTATTGAAGCTGAATGGACACCGACCGCAGTTTTTCCATTAGCCCAGGCGTCCACGCCTGGGTCACGCGTGCCGACCGATGCGACCCAGTTTTTCCATTAGCCCAGGCGTCCACGCCTGTGGGTCACGCGTGCCGACCGATGCGACCCAGTTTTTCCATTAGCCCAGGCGTTCACGCCTGGGTCACGCGTGCCGACCGATCAGGTAGCCCGGTTCACCGGGCTTTGGTTTGGCCTTCAGGCAATTCCCCGTGTCTCAAAAGCTAAAGCCGCCTGCGAAGCCCCGTGAACGCGGCTAACCTAATCCATCCCGATACGCAACCCAGGCGTGAACGCCCGGGCTAATGAAAAGTCCCTCAATTCACCGATCTGATTTTTGATTCATCCACATCGTCTGTATAATCGGGCGTCGCGGCAAGCCGTCCGCGCGATTCAATAATTCTCAATCCAGCAGTTCAGCACTCAGCGATGAGAAGACTGACGAAACTCATACTGTTGGCGGTCGCGGTAGTCGCAGTCGGCGGCTTCTTCCTGATGCGCGCCACTGCAAGGCCCGAAGCGCCTCTCCAGCCCATCCACTTCGATCACTGGCAGCACGTCTCATCAAAGGAAGGCCCGGAGCTTGAGTGCACCTTCTGTCACGAGCACGTGGATAAGTCTCGACACGCGACGATCCCGAACATCGACACGTGCATGGTATGTCATCAGACTGAAAAGGCCGACAGCGCTGAAGTGCAAAAACTCGCGGCCTTCTCCGATCGTAAAGAGCAGCCACAGTGGAAGCGCGTTTACTGGTTTGAGCGCGACGCTAACGTGTTCTTCTCGCACAAGGCGCATTCACGGGCCGGCGTTGAGTGCTCATCTTGTCACGGCGACGTCAGCCAGTCTCGCCGGGTTCGTCGCGAGGTAGATCAAACGATGGGCTGGTGCATCGACTGTCATCGCCAGCGCGACGCGAGCGTGGATTGCTACGCGTGTCATAGATAGTGCTGGGTTTCGGGTTCCGGGTTCGGGGTTCGACGTGCTGAGTCACTAACTGGGACTCCAAACCCTGAACCCAGAACCACGAACCAGGAACCGGACATCATGAAGCGACGCGAGTTCATAATCTTGACCGGGGTTGGCGCGACGAGTTCGACGTTCCTTTCCGCCTGCGGACATCCCGAAGAAAAGCTTATCCCTGCCCTGATACCCGACGACCAGTACGTGCCGGGCGTTGACTATTGGAAAGCTTCGACGTGCGGGATGTGTCCGGCCGGTTGCGGGATCATCGTTCGAACTCGGGAGCACAAAGCAAACAAGATCGAAGGCAACCCCTTTCATCCAGTGAATCGCGGAGCGTTGTGCGCTCGAGGTCAGGCTGGGTTGGAAGTGCTCTACAACCCCGATCGGAGCAAGGGTCCGATGAAACGTGTCGGCGAACGCGGCGAAGGCAAGTGGCAAGAGATCAGTTGGGACGAAGCGATCAAGACGCTGGCCGACCGCCTGCGAGTAGCCCAGACATCGGGTCGAACCGTGGCGCTCGTGAGCGGCGATTCCCGTAGGGTCACTGGACTCGCAGTCGACTGGCTCAGTCGCGTGGTGAAGTCGCTGGTGTTTCTAACTGCAGATTCCTCTGAGCGAACGGGGAGGTTGGAATACGAGTACCTCTTTGACAGACCCGGAATTCCGGTCTTTGATCTTGGGAACGCATCATATCTACTTTCGTTCGGCGCGCGGTTTCTTGAGAACTGGCACTCGCCGGTCATGTATTCCCTAGCGTACGGTGAGTTCCGTCGAACGGCCCATCGCGCGCGTGGCAAGTTCGTTCAGGTCGAGCCCCGGATGTCGCTGACGGGCGCGAACGCCGACGAGTGGTTGCCAGCCTCGCGAGTGGATCTCGTCGCGCTGGCAATAATGCAAGTCATCATTCGCGAAGGTCTGGTTAAGAATGCCTCTCCGCCTGAGTTTGTGTTCGATCCGCTGGACTGGTACTCGCCCGAGAGGATAGCCGACCAGATGGGTATTCCGTCCGACACGGTCATCCGCATCGCCCGGGAGTTCGCCGGCTCCGAACGACCGCTTGCGATTGGAGGCGGTGGATTGGCTGATCTTCGGACAATCAATCACCTCAACCTAATGGTTGGAAACGTGAACAAGCCCGGCGGTGTGCTATTGCCCGAGACCGGATCTCCGGACCTGCTTGCAACGATGCGCTCGGGAGAAGGCAAGCCGACTGCATTAGGTCGACAGTCTTGGCGAGAGGCGCTCACCTCGCTCGATGTGCTCCTGTTGCACCGAGCCAATCCGGCTCACACTCATCCCTGGACGGTCGATGGACTCAAGGGCGCTCCCTTCTTAGCGAGCTTCGCATCAGTCATCGACGAGTCGACACACATGGCAGACTTGATCCTGCCCGATCATAGCTATCTCGAAAGTTGGGACATTGAGTCAGTTGCGTTCGGTGGCAGGCACGTGGCGGTGTCCGTTACGCAACCGATAATCAAACCAGAGCTCAACACGATGCAGACGGCGGATTTCCTGGTCGCACTCGCTGAAGCGATCGGGGGCGCTGTTCCGCTCAAGTCCGCGCAAGAGGTCGTAAAACAGGCCGCAGAAGCACTGCATAATGCGGGCAGCTCAATCGGCGCAGACGCGCCTGACGACTTCTTCAACACTCTCGATGAGCGCGGTGTTTGGTCGGGCGAGCTGCAAGCCGTCAACGGCGCATCGCCCAAAACCCAACTGCCGCTCGTGCGCCATGTGCTGTATGAACGTGGCGATGTCAATCGCGATTACCCGCTTGCATTAGTTGTGTACGAACACACTGCGCTTGGCTTTGGGGAACAGGCGAACTTGCCGACGCTTCAAGAACTGCCGGATCCAATGACCAGCGTAATGTGGGGGAGCTGGGTTGAGGTGAATCCTAAGACCGCAACCGAGCTCGGCATCGCGGATGGCGATCTCGTCGAAGTCAGCACGGAGCACGGTTCACTGCGTGTGCCCACGATTGTTTACCCGGCGATTCGTCCCGACGTGATTGCGATGCCTGATGGTCAAGGACATACAGCGTACGGACGTTATGCAACAGGGCAGGGCATAAATCCCAGGGTGTTGAACCCGGACTATCAGGGAACGGTGCCCGCGAAAATAACAAAGGTCGAAGGTACTGCAAGAGTGACACGATTCGGTACAGCCTTGCAGGAGCAGATGGAGAACAAACGATAACGTTCAGAGTTCGACCTTTGTCTCGCTGCGGTTTGCAAGCTAAAGCTTGAACTCTGAACTGGGAACCGGATGACCGAAGAAGCTAAATCAAACAAACCTCAGTGGGCGATGGTGATCGATCTCGATCGATGCACCGGATGCGAAGCTTGCGTCGTGGCTTGCCGCGTCGAGAACAACATTCCTACCGTCGGACCTGAAGAAGCAGCAAAGGGCCGCTCGATCAACTGGATTCGAGTCGAACGCTACTTCGACGGCGAGTATCCCGACGTGAAGGCCAGATTCATGCCGGTCCTCTGCCAACACTGCGAAGAAGCGCCGTGCGAGCCGGTGTGTCCCGTCTACGCCACGTATCGCACCGACGAAGGCCTGAACGCGCAGGTCTACAATCGCTGTGTCGGCACTCGCTACTGTGCGAACAACTGCCCGTACACGGTTCGCTTCTTCAACTTCTTTACTCCGGTCTGGGACGCGCCGCTGGAGAAGGCCTTGAACCCGGAGGTGTCGGTGCGGACCGGCGGCGTGATGGAGAAGTGCACCTTCTGCATTCAGCGCATTCGAAAGGGCGAAGAGAAAGCCAAAGACGAAGGCCGCGCGGTGCGCGACGGCGATGTGGTGCCGGCCTGTGTGCAGACTTGCGAGACCAAGGCGATGTACTTCGGCAATATCGCCGACCCCGAAAGCGAAGTGTCGAAGCTGTCGAAGAGCAATCGCGCGACTCGGCTTCTGGAAGAGTTGGGGACAAAACCGCGAGTGATCTATCTGAATAAGGGCGACTGATCAGGGCCGCGGATGACGCGGATGGTTCTATGGGACGCGACGGACCGGCAAACGCGAAGATCGACCAGGACCTTCTAAGCCCTGTTGTAAATACCGGGTGGGGCTGGTACATCACGGTAGCCCTGAGCGGGGCGTTGGTTCTTGCTGCGCTCGGAGCTTTCATCTATCAGGTTTCGAGCGGCATCGGCGTTTGGGGAATAAACCGGCCGGTGATGTGGGCCTTCGATATCACCAGCTTTGTGTTTTGGATCGGTATCTCCCACGCGGGCACTCTGATCTCGGCGATACTGCGCGTCACCGGCGCGGAGTGGCGAAGGCCGGTCACTCGTTGCGCCGAAGCGATAACCGTCTTCGCGCTTATGATCGGCGCGATGTTCCCGATCATTCATCTCGGGCGGCCGTGGCTGTTCTACTGGCTCATGCCTTATCCGAATGAGCGAGGGCTTTGGCCGAACTTCCGCTCGCCGCTTGCCTGGGACTTCTTTGCGATAAACACGTATCTGCTCGGTTCGATTATCTACTTGTATCTGCCGTTGATTCCCGACCTTGCGCTGATGCGAGACCGGTCGAACGGTTTGCGCAAGCGAATTTACAGCGCGCTCAGTCTGGGATGGCGAGGCACTCAGCTTCAGTGGGCGAGGCTGGAGAAAGCCGTCCAGGTGATGGCGGTTGTCATAATCCCGGTCGCCGTGTCGGTGCACACGATAGTCTCGTGGGACTTCGCGATGACGATCCGCCCGATGTGGCACTCGACGATTTTCGGTCCGTACTTCGTCGCCGGCGCGATCTTCTCCGGCATCGCCGCGCTGATTCTCGCGATGGGGATCATCCGCCGCGTTTTTCATCTCGAAGAGTATCTGCGGCCGGTTCACTTCAACAATCTCGGACTGTTGTTGCTGACGATGAGCCTTATCTGGTTCTACTTCACCTTCTCCGAGTATCTAACCGTGTGGTATGGCAACCATCCGGGCGAGATGGCGGTGTTCCACTCGAAGATCAGCGGGGCATACTCGCCTCTGTTCTGGGCGATGGTCGCGTGCTGCTTCGTCATACCTGCGCCGCTGCTGGCGTTCAAGCGATTGAGGACGATACCAGGAATCGTGATCGCTTCGGCGCTGGTTGTCGGGGGAATGTGGATTGAGCGATTCCTGATTATTGTGCCAACACTTGCGCATCCGGAACTCACGTTTAGCTGGGGCTCTTACCGGCCGACCTGGGTCGAGGTTATGCTGGCTCTGGGCACGGTAGGGTATTTCGTTTTGCTGTACACGTTGTTCACAAAGCTATTCCCGATCATCGCGGTGTGGGAATACAAGGAAGGGCTGCCGCTCGGCGAGCACGGCGAACCGCTGATTGTCAGTACGACTGAAGCTGGACTTGAGAGCGCATGAAGAAGATGGCGGATACTGAGTTCAGGGTCTTTGACACCCCGCGCGAAGCGATCGCCGCGTTGCGCGAGCTTAAAAGCGCGGGCGTGCCCGACTCGTCAATCACCGTGATGTCATCGGAGCCGCTGCATCTCGAAACTGATGATGCGCCAAAAACCCGAATCGCGGGTTTCGCGATCGCGGGCGGTTTGATCGGAGCGGCTTTTGCGATGCTGCTGACTGTCTGGACATCACGGCAGGTCAATCTTGTCACGGGCGGAATGCCGATCGTGTCGCCGTGGGCCTTTGGTATAATCGTGTTCGAGTTGACGGCGCTTGGGGCGATCCTGGCGACATTTGGGCGGATGATCTACGAGGCCGGATTGCTGAGACGGCGAATCTCAACCGATTACGATGAGGCGGTTGCTGACGGGAAGGTCGTTGTGTTAATCGCGAGCGGAGATCAAACCACACAGGCAGTCCGTAGTCAGTAGTCCGTAGTCAGTAGTTCCCAAACTGGCTTAGACGCCTGCGTTCAAACTACGGACTACGGACTACGGACTACCGACTACGGACCCCACCTGTTTTCATCTGTGGTTCCATTTCTGCTAAGCCGACGCGCCCTCACGGATCAACGCGCGGCCGATCACCATTCGCTGAATCTGATTCGTGCCTTCGTAGATCTGAGTGATCTTAGCGTCGCGCATGTACTTTTCAATCGGGTAGTCCCTGCAGAAGCCGTATCCGCCGAATAACTGCACCGCGTCCGTAGCTACACTCATCGCGGTGTCGGTCGCGAACACTTTGCACATCGCGGATATCTTCGACACGTCTTTTACGCCCGCGTCAACGGCGCGCGCAGCGGTGTATACCAGATGCCGAGCGGCTTCGACCTGCGTAGCCATATCGGCAAGCATGAACTGAATCCCCTGGAACGAAGCGATGGATTGCCCGAACTGCTGCCGGTTCTTGGTGTACTCGAGCGCCAGGTCGAGCGCGCCTTGCGCGATGCCGAGTCCCTGAGCAGCAACAAACGGACGCGCTACATCCAGCGTCATCATCGCGTGCTTGAAACCCCTGCCCTCCGCCCCGCCGAGCAGTTGGTCCGCCGACACGCGGCAATCCTTAAAGTGAGTCTCGTTCACCGGCACGCAGCGAATGCCCATCAAGTCCTCGCGCTTGCCTATCTCGAAGCCCTTCCACCCGCGCTCGACTATAAAGCCCGTCACGCCGCGGGTACCCCGCTCCGGGTTGACTGTCGCGAATACCGTAAAGATGTTTGCCGCGCCGCCGTTGGTCGTCCACTTCTTGTCGCCGTTTATGACGTAGTGGTCACCTTCCTTCAAAGCCAGCGCCTTCATGCTCCCGGCATCCGAGCCCGCGTTCTTTTCCGAAAGCGCAAACGCTATCAAGTTCTTGCCCGAAGCGATGTCCGGCAGGTACTTCTTTTTCTGGTCTTCGGTACCGGCAAGGATGATTGGAAACGAGCCAAGCGCATTCACCACGTAAGTGCACCCGATGCCTCCGCACGCGCGCGAAATCTCTTCGCAAACGATGCACAGGTTCAACAAGCCCGATCCCTTGCCGCCGTACTCCTTCGGGATCCACATCCCCATTATGCCGGCCTCCTTGAGCGCGTTGATGACGCTCCAGGGGTATTCGCCCGTGCGGTCAAGCTCGGCGGCGATCGGCTTTACGTGTTCCTGGGCTATGCTTCGGGCCAGATCGCGGTAGTAGAGATTGTCTTTTGTCAGCAGTTCGTCCAAGGATGAGTCCTCCCGATGTGTCGAATTATCAAGACGCGGCGATTCTCAGCGGAGATCAAAGCGCGTGGCGATTGCGGATTGTATCGGGCGGGAGTTTGAAGCGTCAAACGAGAGGGGTCACCGGGCGTCGGCCATCATCAGGATGCGGTACCCCGACATCGCCGCAAGCTGTTCTTCTGCGTGGGAGCGCAACTCCGCGGGACTCATCCTGACCATTTGCTCGAAGGTGTAGCCGGCCTTCATGCGTTTCGCGACTTCGGCGCCCAACAAATACCCGCCTCTGGGAGGGATTTGCTCTTCGTAGCTTTGAGTGAACCAACGCTCGTACTGATCCGGCGGCGCCGACCACCTGATCAGATCCAGGAAGCGCGCAGCGTTTGAAGCCAACTCTTGCTCTTGTTTGGAAAACTCGTCTTTGCTCAAGTGCACATAAGCGGCGCGTGACTGACCGGAGTAGGCCTCTTCCGCGCCGGCCACTGCCAGGCCCTCAATAAGCAGCGGGATATGAGCCGTCCGAAAATCCTCGGACGAGAGGCCGGGGTGCTGGAACAGGAACCCGAAGTGATACAGGTGGAAGAACTCGTGAATGATCGCCATTCGCACCTGCTCGGGCGTGTATCTGGCAAGCACCTCGGCGCCAAGGCACAGAGTATCGGGAATCCCCTGGTCGTTCCGCACGGGCCGCACCGCTCCATCAAACTTGAACAGACTCAGCCCTATGTACACATCCTGCTGATGCTTGTACTCGCGAAACCGGAGATCCCTGAAGGTGACCAGCGCTTCGATCAGCCGGTTGGTGACGGTGCGGTTCAGCTCGCGGATCGCTTCTACGCGCTCGGGAACGCGGATCAGAAATTCATTGAGCATCGCGCGGCGCTGCGCGGGATCGGCGCCGCGATAGACGGCTCGTTCGAAATAATCGCGATGCTTCGATTCAACCCTCCGCATCCAGATGCGACGCTGAGTCCTCAGCGGCTTGTCTTTCGCCAGGTCCCAAAACAGCAGGAAGTCGTCGACGATGTTGATGACCCTGTGGCCAAGGAGCCTGTCAAGAGCGGATCGCTCCAGGCCAGGCCGGTCGAACGGGACGTCGGCGGGAGTAACCTGAGCCAGGCATAAAACGACTGCGAGCGTTGCGATGAGCGCCTTCGTTTTCTTGCCCCTCATCCGGCGGTTCCTTTCCGATGGTGCCCGCGCAGGCGGTGATTTGCGGCCGCTACTGTTGAACGTGAACCCATTGGGAATTTGCGGCTTGACTAGAATATGCCAAGTCAGGAAAAACACAAAGGTAATTCGTCGGCAAGCTGACGGCTGAGTGCTTTCATTCCCGCCGACGGGAGTCTATAATCGCTGCGCTCCAGGGCAGCCATCCTCCAGAAGCTTCACGATAGTCCGGCGCATACGTGGTTTTCACGCCTCGATGAGAGGTTAACGCCCGGACGCTACGCGAATAGCAAAGTTGGCGGCAGTTGCCGAGAATACCGGAGAATTTCGAGTGATCGGAGAGGATATGACAAAGGTTTCAACCGCGGTTCTGACAGCGGGATTGCTGATAGCGATTCCACTTGCCCACACGTCGTACGCACATCGCGCAGGAGCTTCGCTTTCCGAACGATTGGGATTTAACGCGACCAACAAAATCCTCATCATAAACGTTGATGATGTCGCCGGCAGTCACGCGGCTAACGTCGCTGCCATCGACGCGCTCGAGAACGGACTCGCTACATCGGCGACCATCATGGTTCCGTGCCCGTGGTTTCCCGAGATCGCTGCTTACGCAAAGGCGCATCCCGAACGCGACTTCGGCTTGCACCTGACCCACACCAGCGAGTGGAAGACCTACAGGTGGGGGCCGGTTGCAAGCAGGAGCGATGTGCCCGGGCTTGTAGACCCGCAGGGCTATCTGTGGCCGGACGTAATGAACGTGTACAGTCACTCGACTCCGGAGCAGGCTTACATCGAAGCTCGCGCGCAGATCAAAAAGGCGATGGACGCGGGCATCGACGTGACTCATCTCGATTCGCACATGGGCGCGCTTCAGTACAGCGACGCGTACTTTCAGGTTTACCGGCGGCTCGCCAAAGAATTCAACGTGCCAATAAGGATGGGCTCGCAGGAAGTGCTTGCTGCGGCCGGAGGCGGGCATCAGCGCGGGCAGTTGGATTCGGACGGCATAGTTTATCCGGACTACTTGATCCACGGCGGCCCAACTAAGGGCGAGTCGGTGTCCGACTACTGGAAGCGAATGTTGAACGCGCTCAAGCCTGGCGTCACAGAGCTGTACATTCACGCGTCGAAGGCCGGCGAAGAGATCCAGCACATAACCAACTCATGGAAAGATCGCGCGGCCGAATACGAGTTGTTCACTCGCGATCCGGAGATTCGGCGGATTCTGGAAACGCAAGGAGTCAAAAGAATCGGCTATGGTGCCCTGAGAGATCTGCAGCGCAAGTCTGCAGCCGGAAAGGATAGATGAGCTAATGAAGCGTAAATGGTTCGCCTATTTCGCCATTGCGCTGCTCGCCGAGTTAGGCACAACGTGGAGCCAATCCCGATTCCATGTAGTTACCGATCTCGAGGAGTTCGTCATGTTCTTCTGAATTCATTAATCTTTTTTCTTTTTCCACGGAAACGAAATTGGTTTCCTTGGTACAGTTGTTGTTATTCGCGTTCCAATCTCACTAGGAGGCATATATCTAAAAGCAAATAACCACAATAACCCGATAGACGTAAGCATGAGACCTATAAGCGTTATTACCGGCCAGCCTTTTGGAGGCTCTACTTTGCCCAGGATAGGAAGCGCAAGTAGTGCTAAACCTAGAATAAGAAATACTATTGGCAAAAGTTTAGCCAAAAACGGGGGTAACTCGCCTTGTTTCTGTGGTGGCTCCTTAGTTGGCGGACCCACTGCGCCGTGTTCGTTGAGTGCATTTGAGGACGGTTGCTTCAAGAATATTGCTATCCTCAGGTACCACAATTCGCAAAGGGTCACTACTTACAATTTGGTTTCCCAATATGGTTGTATTGCCAAGATTCCAAATAGCAACACGGGACATGGTAATCTTAGAGACCTTTTCGCCCTTAAATAAGAACTCAACATAGTTTGGCAGTGGTGAGTTTTTACCTATCAATTGAAGAGTATTTATCTGAGAAGCAAGGCGGGATCTAGACTTGGAAGCGAGCCATAAAACAATACCAATTATTATTCCAATCAACCCGATTATGGTTCCAATCCAATTTTGGTTGAGGGTGTTTCTCCAATCATCCACGCTCGCAATATATACAAGGTTTCAATAGGAAGTAAACCACAAAATATTGTGTTTTTGAGGGACACAAAAAAGAGGAACCTGACGGGCGTTTTGTATAGGTTCCTCAAAGTTATTGGCAGTCTGGACACAAGGTCTTGACCATAGTTTTCTGGCTATTCCTCTAATTCGTACTGACTGGGGCTTGGATCCTTCTTAGGAAGCTTGTGCACCGAGCGCAGCCGAAGGGAGCACACTAGGGGTAATGATCGCGCTCGACAGGCACATCACGAGAATCTCAATGACACAATCAGCGTTTCATGCTTCGTGCGGCAGCTTCACTACTGATCCTGAGTCTTATCGGCGTTGAGCGATCCGCAAAGTTTGTGGACATCTACACCGCTAAAGTGTCGGATTTGAGAAGGGAACTCAGCGTGTCTATCACTCATCACGGGTGATCCTCAGTGTTTTGAAGTAGAATTCCTGAATGAAAACCCGCGCGTTCCATCGCGTCATCGGGCTGGTGATGCTGCTGCCCCTTGCAGGCTGGGCGATCACTGGTGCCGTGTTCTTCCTGAAGCCCGGCTATCAGGGCGCTTATGAGATGCTGCCCGTAAAGACTTACCCGTTCGAGGCGAACATCGCCTTGCAGACCGACCGGTCGTGGCTTGAGGTTCGTTTCGTAAAGACGATCCTCGGCGAACATCTACTCGCGCGCGCTTCGCAAGGCTGGGTTCACCTCGAGCCTCGAAGCCTGCAGCCCAAGCCCGAGCCCTCCCCGGACGAGATCCGAACGCTCGTGAGCGATGCGTTCTCGGCGAACCCAGCGCGCTACGGCGAAATCGCCAGCATCGAAGACGACAGGATCACAACGGACACCGGTGTTAGCATAGAGATGGACTGGAACCGGCTCGCGCTCAGCCAGCGGGGCAAAGACACGGACCGTATAGACACGTTTTACAAGATTCACTACTTGCAATGGACGGGCGTCAAGAGCCTGGACAACGTTCTTGGAGCGCTCGGGATCATCTTAGTGTTGGCGCTGAGCGGGCTCGGCGCGCGGCTGTTTTTCAGCAGAGGTTTGCAATGACAGATACGAAGGTAACTCCGTTTGGCTCGTGGAAATCGCCGATCACTTCGGACTTGATAGTCGCGGGAACCATAGGTCTCGGCGAGCTTGCCGTCGAGGGTCCGGACGTTTACTGGATCGAGGTCCGCCCGTCTGAGAAGGGGCGCAGCGTGATTGTTCGCCGAGCTCCTGATGGCAATATCGAAGACGCTATTCCTCGCGACTTCAACGCACGCACTACGGTTCACGAATACGGCGGGGGCGGTTACCTTGTCGATCGGGGCACCGTCTATTTTTCGAACTTTGCAGACCAGCGCATATACCGGCAGCGTGCAGGATCGCAGCCTCAGCCGGTCACTCTCAGCCAGAGAATGTACTACTCGGACGGCGTGATCGACCGCCGGCGCGATCGCATTATCACGGTTCGCGAGGACCATACCCTGGGCGGGCGCGACGCGATCAACACCATCGCGAGCGTCAACCTCGGCGGCGAAACTGGCGGCACCGTGCTCGTTTCGGGCAACGACTTCTATTCATCGCCACGACTGAGCCCCGACGGAGGCCGTCTCGCCTGGCTAACCTGGAATCATCCGAACATGCCCTGGGACGGTTGCGAACTGTGGGTCGCTGAAGTACACGCGGACGGCTCGGTTGGCAGCGTTGAGAAGGTAGCAGGCGGGGAGAGCGAATCCATCTTTCAACCTGAGTGGTCGCCGGCCGGCGAACTTCACTTCATATCGGATCGAACCGGCTGGTGGAATCTATACCGTTGGCGCGAAGACGGCATCGAGCCGCTTTGCGACATGCACGCGGAGTTCGGTGCGCCGCAGTGGGTCTTCAGGATGTCGGCTTATGCGTTCGAGTCTGAAAGCCGGATCATCTGCTCTTATTGCGAGCGAGGCAACTGGCGCCTGGCAAGCCTCGATACGTCGAAGAAAAAACTCGAGCCGATCGAAACTCGCTACAGCGACATATCAAGCCTGCGAGTTTCGCCGGGCCGCGTTCTGTTTTGCGGCGGTTCGCCGAGCGAGCCTCAGTCGATTGTTCAGCTCGATCTTGCCACGCGAAAGACCGAAGTTCTCCAGCGGTCGAGCAACGTTGAAGTCGATCCGGGTTACCTCTCGATTCCCCGCGCGCTCGAGTTTCCGACCGAGAAAGGCCTTACCGCGCACGCGTTTTTCTACCCGCCGAAGAATCGCGATTATGCCGCCCCGAGCGATGAGCGCCCGCCGCTGATCGTGATCAGTCACGGAGGTCCGACCGGCGCAACGACAACCACGCTGAAGTTGAACACCCAGTATTGGACGAGCCGCGGCTTCGGCGTGTTGGATGTGAACTACGGCGGGAGCACCGGCTACGGGCGCGCGTATCGCGAGCGGCTGAACGGCAACTGGGGGATCGTCGACGTAGACGACTGCGTAAACGGCGCGCGTTATCTGGTCGAACGCGGCGAAGCCGACGGCGAGCGCTTGATCATTCGTGGCGGGAGCGCCGGCGGTTACACGACGCTGGCGGCGCTGACCTTTCGCGATGTGTTCAAGGCGGGCGCGAGCTACTACGGCGTAAGCGACCTCGAAGCGCTCGAGGAGGACTGTCACAAGTTCGAATCGCGCTACAACACGAGTCTGATCGGCCCTCCCGATCGTCGAGACCTGTACAAGGCGCGCTCGCCGATTCATTTCACCGACCGGCTGTCGTGCCCGATAATCCTGTTTCAGGGTTTAGAAGACAAGGTCGTTCCGCCGAACCAGGCCGAGATGATGTTTGAAGCCGCGCGCGCGAAAGGCTTGCCGGTCGCCTACATTCCGTTTGAAGGCGAACAGCACGGCTTCCGACAGGCGAAGAACATAAAGCGCTCACTCGACGCGGAGTTGTACTTTTATTCGAAGGTCTTTGGGTTTGAGTTGGCGGATCCAGTCGAACCCGTGCAGATAGAGAACCTGGAGAGTCGAGCAACCACAGATGAACACCGATGAACACGGACCAGATAACGGCGTACCCGCACCGACGGCGCGCTACATTCTTCTATCGGTGTTCATCTGTGGTTACTTTGCGAGGACACAATGACAAAACAATACAAGCGGATTGAAACCAAGCTCATTCACGCGGGTGAACCCGACCCACGAATCCTTGGCGCGGTGAGCATGCCGATCTTTCAGAGCGCAACGTTCGAATACGGCGGCGAGGCGAGCTACCACGACGTGCGATATCTCCGGCTTAACAATTCACCCAATCATCTGGCGCTTCACGCGAAACTGGCCGCGCTCGAAAATGCCGCAGCCGCGCTCGTCACCGCAAGCGGGATGGCGGCGATCTCGACGACGTTTCTGACCCTGTTAAGCGCGGGCGATCGCCTGCTCGCGCAGGATTGCCTGTACGGCGGCACTCACGATTTGCTGACCAAAGACTTCGAGGGTTGGGGTCTCGCTTATGATTTCATCGATGGCGACAAAGCCGATTCGTGGACGCACAAGCTCACATCAACCACGAAAGCGATCTACGTCGAAGCGATGTCGAACCCGACGCTTCAAGTGACCGACTTGAAAGCCGCTGTGAAGTTCGCCAAAGAGAACGGCCTGATTTCGATCATCGACAACACGTTCGCGAGCCCTATCAACTTCCGGCCCGCGGAGCTCGGCTTCGATCTTTCGCTGCACAGTTGCACAAAGTATCTGAACGGTCACACGGACATCGTCGGCGGCGCGGTGATCGGGCGCGCGGACCTGATCGAAAAGATAAAGCACAAGCTCGACCATCTTGGCGGCTCGATGGACCCTCACCAGGCTTTTCTGCTTCATCGCGGAATGAAGACGCTTGCGCTGAGGGTGCGTCATCAAAACCAAAGCGCGCTACGAATCGCCCAGTTTCTAGAAAAGCATCCGGCGGTCGCGCGCGTTAACTATCTCGGGCTTGAAAGTCATCCGCGTCATCAGCGGGCGCGCGAGTTGTTCGACGGATTCAGCGGGATGTTGAGCTTCGAGTTAAGAGGTGGCACGCCGGCGGCAGACAAGTTCATGCAGCGTGCGGCCATCCCGATCATCGCCCCGAGTCTCGGCGGTGTTGAAACGCTGGTGACTCGTCCCGCAACAACCTCGCATGCGGGCATGTCGCGCGAGGACCGCGAGCGGCTCGGAATATCCGACGGTCTCGTTAGAGTGTCAGTAGGAATCGAAGCGACCGACGAGTTGATCGAGGATTTTGATCAGGCATTAGCCCAGTAGTTAATTGAGCAAAAGGTGATCATCCGGTACGGGCGTCCCTCCATGGGCGCCCCTCCTCGCGGCGCAACTCACATCTCGCGACCAACGGGCGTCCACAGAGGGACGCCAGTACAAGTAAACGTGCGAACCGAACAAACCAACATGAGCGGTAAAGTCTGTCTTGTGACCGGCGCGAATTCCGGCATTGGCAGATCGACAGCGCATGCTCTCGCGAAGATGAACGCAACCATAGTCATGGTTTGCCGCGACCGCAGGCGCGCCGAACCGGTTCGCGATCAGATCAAATCGGCCACTAGAAATCAAAACGTCGAACTCATG
>JBASRN010000225.1:0-35508 GCA_049273855.1 Blastocatellia bacterium | reverse complement strand
CAAAAGCAGACAACGCAACTGGCGAGATATCTACCCTCTCGCTGATCAGGCCTTCGCAGAAGCGAGCGGCTATCAGTTCCTTCGGGAGCAACGAGCCCAGCGTAGACAAGAACCAACTCTTGTCCGCTGGCCAGTACAAGTCCGTAACAAGCCTTTCCAACAGCCCGCCTTCATGCAGCGCGAGCGGCAATTGATAGCCATCCCGAGCTCCCGCCAATGCGACTACCGCTTTGGGTATCGACTCCCCACGTGACCGCACGCACTCGATGTCGGACCCGGCTCGTGAAGCGAGGCTCAGTACCATTGATATCAGCTCGGGCCGAGCACGTCTTCGAGGAAACGACTCACGGCGCGTTGAGTATCGAAGTTCTCGCCAGCAATCCTCGCGGAAGCTTTCCCGTACGCCTCGATCGTCGCGGCCGGCGCCGCGTGCCACTCTTCCACCGCTTTAGCAACACCGGTGGGGTCCAGTGGATCAAGGAGCCACCCGTTTTCCCCTGGCACCAGCGCTTCGGGATAATTACCGACCCGATTAGAAAGCATAATGGGCAATCCGGCCCAAAGCGCTTCGATAACCGCGAGCGGATTTGGGTCGGCCAATGACGGAAGGACGAAGCAATCCGCCGCAGCATAAAGCCGCGCCATTTCATATTCAGGCAAGTGACCAACGAGACGAACATCCAACTGTTCGTGCTGCGCAATCCATGAACTGAGTTTTTCTCTCAACGAACCATCGCCCGCTATGAGAAAGGTAAAGTCACCGGCAACTCGCGAACCAGCAATCGCAGATAAGAACTCTTCTATCCCTTTCTCCCGTGCTAGGCGCCCGGTAAGGAGCAACAGCCGCCTCATGGCAGGAATCCCCAGAGCGCTCCTGATTTCGGATCGGATCGCCCGATTGCTCGCCACACTGTCTCGAAATACGGTCTCGCGAACAGTGTTCGGTAGCGCATAGATAGGCCGGTCGGGGGCATACTGTCGCACGTACTCGGCCGCGAGCTGTCCTGGGACAGCAAATCGGTCATAGCCCAGCATCAACCGCTTTCGCAGTTTGTCGATGAGCCTTCCGCTTCGCCTGACCGATCTCAGATGCGACTCGGACCAGAAGATCACAGGGCCTTTCTTCGAACACCTTAGTGCGAGAGTGGTTAGGACATTCGTTGGCAAGCCCCAAGCCCCCGCTATCAGCATCGCATCTGGCGGCTCGCGCCACGCTAGCAGTGGTATCTGGAGATTCAAGTGCAACACGGCTCCTTCTAAAACAAAACTGAGCGACCGGAAGAACCGACAATTGAACTCAAAGTCTTCCTTCTCAAGCTGCCAGTTGCGTCCCCGTTCCGTGGCAGCCATGAACCAGACTTCGAAATCCCATCCTCGCTCTTCGAGATGCTTGGAGAGTACTTTCAAGAAGTGGAGTCGATAGGGAGTGGGGATGTTTGTTAGAAAGACAAACCTGGGCCTGCATGATTCTGCTTGAGACAGAGCTTGTGCCGATGGGCGCTTCCCATCCATCGAGTTGCTTTCAACCATCAATTGGCGTCCTCATCCCGATCCTTCCGCTGCTTTCGGCAGATGAACGTTGCACTGCTGACCAGTAAGTCCTCTTCGGAGGTCACCTCCACGCCTGGGTCAACGCGGGAACGGATGGCGAGTACTCCGGGGCAATAGTACTCCGGGTCCCTTATCTCAACCTCAAATCCCGCTCGTTCAAACTCGCGCCTGAACCAGGAAAATCGATTGCGGTTCGGCGCGCCTCGGCCGCGATACATCAACTCATAGGCGAACTTGCTGACGCTCAAAAACTCTAGCGGGTTAGTGTAGCCGGACCAGAAATCGTGCGGGAAGAAGTCGATGCGATGCACCATTATGCCGCCCGCCTTCGCGAGCGATGCGCACTTCTGGATTGCTAGCCTGGCATTCCACAAGTGCTCGAAAACTCCGTATGACAGAATTACGTCGAACTGGCCAACCTGACCCGGTTCCGCAAGTTCCAAAGGTAAGACTGTGTAAGTCAGCGACTCAACGTCGGGCATCGCGCCGGTCACAGGCTTTCTCGAGTCGAGGGCAGCAGAGACGGCTGACCAGTTCTCTTTCAAGTAATCATAGTGGGCGAGCGCCAGCGGAGAAAAGACGTGGCCTTCTACTGCGTCCAAAGCCGTATAGGCGCAGCCCACTGCCTTATGAAGAAGCCCATGAGCTAACAATCCCCCGGGTCCGACTTCGAGGATCGAAGGCTTCTGATCTTGGACGCTTTCCAAATAGGGATTGAAAAAGTTGAAGCGATCAACGCCGTAGTGAAACACGTTGCTTCTAAGCGACTCGCTGTCTTTGCCCTTCGCTTCGACGTTCAGCAACCCCCTTCTGAAGAACCGTCGAAATCCGGTTCTGTACCAAAGGAAGTTGACCAGAATCTCTTCGAGAACAACACTCCAACGCGGCCTTTGAATTCTACGTGCCTTCCAGTCTCTAAACACGATGGCAATCATTCAAACGGAGGCTAACCCTTGGCCGACACGGGAGGAACTCATATCCTGTTTTGACTTTCTGCTGTGCACCTTGGCACTAGTCGACCGCCTCTCGATCAATACCTCACCCTCTTCCGAATTACCGGTCGCAGAACCGTCTTCAGCACCTGCGCAACCGAGCCGCCATTCGTGAGAACAACAGACACTTCGCGGGTAAAAGGAGTAGAGTCATACTCGCCCAGATTGCAGCTCTCGCACGGCCCATATTTTGGTCCATACGAGCGCAATGCTCGTCGCCAGCCGGCCAGCCGGGCATAAGCATCAACAAGCCCGACTCCGTCTGTACCGATCTTTCCGACCACAGCCGACGCGTGCTCGGGACTATCGCTTCTAACCTGGCAGCAGATGACGATTGAGCCGTCCCAGTCTATGACCAGATGCTTGTACGGGAGGTAGCAAGGCGAAACTCGTGTTGTCTTACGGGCAATCGTAATGAGCCCTCCTCTGTCGGACAAATCCATTGCTTTCATAGCCGCAATGTTTCGCACATGACTCACGACCTCCATTTCTTTCGAGTCGATTCGATGCGTAAGTTCAGGAATGGTGGCGATGAGCGTCGACGTCCTATCGATTCGTTCTAAGAACCTATTGTGATACTCATAGGCAACTTCAAGGTCGTAAACCTCCGCGTCCGGTATGTAGAGGTCAATAAAGAGGCGGTTCAGCCCGGCCTCTTCCAGGTCTCGCATGTAGGCCGCGTCCAAGTAATCACCATTTGAATTAATGGCTATCCGACAAGAGGGAGCGTGCTCGCGCACCTGTCGAACCCGGTCAATGACTCGCCGCTCAGAAAGCGGCTCTGAGTAACGCGACCAAACAAACGTGCCGTCGTATTCAACCAGCCTCAATCCTCCAAGAATCGCCTCCCAGGCACTCTCAGGCATAGTTGACTGCGTACTTCTGCGGTCGATAAAGCTGTTCGGACAGAAAGAGCAAGTGCGATTACAATAGGAGGTCGTTTCCACTTCGATCAATTCGACATGCGTCCTGACGAGACGAACAGCGTCTTCGAAAGGCAGATCAAACCGAAAGTGATCGGGTTCCATCCGCAGTGAGTTTCTGACAACTGCGCCGACTGACCGAACCCTCTGACCGTTAAGCATTATTCCTCCCGTGTCGAATATCTCGCGCTTCGATTTCAAGGAGAAGATCTGACATACGATGCTGGGCTGAGGTCTCTCAATCTGATGCGGAAGAGTTCCGTCGGCACAATACGATGAGTTCGGCGCAGGCCATGAACCATCAGCAGCAACGCCGTTCCGTACGCGGTCGTCGTCGCAATCGCCGCGCCGACTATACCGAGGGTCGGCAGCAGGATTACAAGCAAAACGACCGTGACAACCAGGGCAATCATGTCCGCCCGACTGCTGAGCCACGGATCTCCCAGGGCCTGAGCTCCGGCACTCAGAACATCTTTCGCACCGATGAAGAGGGCCCCGACGACTAGAATCTCAGAAGGTAGGATTGCGTCCTGAAAGCCTGCGCCGAAAACCAAAGGTATCGCCCAGGGAAGGATCGCAGCCAGGCCGACTGCGAAAACCAGGCTGAGTAGCCAATACCTGCGAAACACGGCCTCCAGGACAACCGTTCGCTCCACAACGGATTCACGTTGAACGATATTCGGCACGACGACCATTCGCACTGCCAAGGACAGAAGTTGCACCAGACCCGCCGCGCTTACCGCGGCAACATACACTCCCAGATACACTGCGGGCAGAAAAGCAGCCATCAAAACCTGATCGAGCCGCAGATTTGCAATTTGCGACACCTCTCCAACTTGCACTTTGGCGCCGTATTTCAGTAGCCGCTTTGCGAGCGGCATCGCGACCGGGAATTCCGGGTGAATACCGGCCCTCGAAAGCGCAGCGAGCGTCCCAGCCAGCACAGCTACATTCAGGATCAGATGGAGAACTATTATGTTGTGCAGCACGAGCTGCCCAAACACCACTAGCACGAGAGTTCCTATCAAGTAGCCAATTGGAATAATCGATCGCATCAAATTGAAAGCGGACATTTTCAATCGCGCTTGCAAGATGCTTATCCCGTACTGAGAAATCAGAGATAACGGTATGACCAGCAGATACAATCGCCCTGCGCTTATGACGGCCGACGTCTGGCTCTTCATGAGCCAAGGCAAAGCGAAGAAGCTCACCGCCAGTGCCGTAGCGCTCTGAACGCCTGCAAGGGAAATGCTGCTGCCAAAAATCTGTTTGGGCCGCGCGTCCGGCGATGAGGCAAAGTACAAGACGGAAGAAATCAAACCCATGCTGCTTAGATAGATCAAGAGCGTGGGCCACAGCATTGCCGCGGCTACTTCGCCTCGCCCGGTAGGTCCAAGCCAGCGGGACAAAAGCACGGAATTTGCCAACCCCAGCACCGTGATTCCAGAATTTGCAACTAGCGTGCGCCATATTAGTGGTCTGAGCATCGTTGCTCGGTATTGATCATTCGACCGATTGAATTGCTTTGATAACCCGCTCGGCGTCTGCTTCAGCGAAATGAGGTCCCATTTGGCAAGCTCAACGCTTCGTTGTAATTACTCTCAGTTATTGGAAACGACCCGACGAACAGCTCCATCTGCCGGTAAGCCTGCTACAAGTGCGGCGGCACGGGATAGTGAACAAGGTGTTAACCCCCACTGACTTCAGAAATCTCGGAAGCTCGTCCGGCCGCTTTGACGGGATCACAAACAATTGCCACACCGGGTCCGTGATTGATGGCCAACTCAACCCAACCGAACTGACGGTACCCTTAGCCACCTATGCTTTTGCCGCCCTGTGGATTCATTCGGGTGGCCTTGACTCTCGCGCCTGCTATTGACGGCTTGCTTCCACGCCGTCCTTTGTGTACCCGGAGTAATACCTGTTGTAGTAGTAGTAATCGTACCCCTCGCGACGCAAGTCTACATTGTTGAGCACCACTCCGAAGATCTTAGCACCCACGTTTGTAAGCTCCTGTCGAGCGCGGCGCACAACGTCGCGAGTGCTCTTGCCGCCGTGCACTACCAGTATCACTCCGTCCACCATCGTGGCGAGTATCACCGGGTCGGTGACGTTAATCAGCGGCGGCGAGTCTACAAGGATGTGATCGTATCGGTCGGCCAGCTCGCGCAGCATGTCCTTCATTCGATCGGAGATTATCAGTTCGGCGGGATTCGGTGGGATCGGTCCGCAAGGAAGCAGCGAGAGGTTGGCTATCGGGAGCTTCTGAATCACTTCATCCAGTGTCACGCTCTCGCTCGACAGATAGGTCGACAAGCCGCGGGTATGTTCTGCCCCAAGAACCTTGTGAGCAGTCGGCCGCCGGAGGTCGCAGTCGACGATCAGCACCGATGCTCCCATCTGCGAAAGCGAGATCGCCGTGTTGACGACGGTCGTGGTCTTGCCTTCGCCCGCCTGTCCGCTTGTGATCAGTATCGTTTTCGGCGCGTGACCCGCAGCCGATAAGAGCACCGATGTCCGAAGCACGCGGTAGGCCTCAGCAACCGACGAGCGGTGGTCGAGCGAGGCAAGCTGCGTCGCTGCGTTAGCGGTGCCGTTCGATCCCGCGCTCGAAATCAACTTCTTGCCTCGAGCCGTGAGCCTGCGCGGCGCGCTTGTCGCGACCGCCGGTATTACGCTGAGCGCCGGCAACTGCGCGTAACGCCCCACGTCTTCGACCGTCTTGATCGTGTTGTCCAGATAATCGAGGAAGAATGCCAGACCGACTCCGCCAGCGGTGCTCAGCAACAACCCAAGTACAATGGTGAACAGCCTCCGCGGGCCGACGGGAAATCCCGGGACCTGAGCCGGCTCGATCACGCGCAGGTTGTTCTGCTGCTCGGCGCGTTGGGCGTCTGCCTGGTTGGCCTTCTGAAGAAAGTCCTGATACAACGCCTTATTGGTGTCTACATCCTGCTTTAGTATGTTGAACTGAATCGCGTCCTGGTTCTGCTGAATAGCTTCACCCTTGGCGTGGACGAGCGCGGCCTTGAGCATCCCCTCATCACGTACCGCCCGTTCGTACTCGTTCTTTAGTTTTTCCTCAAGCGACTTGCGGCTGTCGTCGATTTGTCCTTTGATTGCGGCAATCTTCTCTTTCGCTTCAATCAGCCGCGGGTTCTCGGGTCCGAACTTGACTCGAAGCTCGGCCGCCTCTGTCTCAAGATCGCTAAGCTGCTTCTGAAGATCGGCGATCTTCGGAGACGATTTGAACAGCAGGTCTCCATAAGCCTCGGGCAGTTTCTCGACCCGGCCCTCCTTCACCTCTTCATAAAGCGACTGCTTGAGCATCCGGTCGGTCGATGTTCGCAAAAGCTGATCGTGGAGGTTCTGAAGCTTCGCGGAAGTCAGAGTGCCTTCCTTGTCGGTCGAAAAGATCCCGTGTTCACGGGTGTACTGGGCAAGCGCTTCTTCCGACCGCTGGACCTGAGCCTTTAACTTGTTGGTTGAATCTGCGAGCCAGCGCGCTGCGTTTGTGAACTTTTCGGTCTTGTTCTCGAAGTTGCGTTCGAGGAAGTCTTGCGCGACCGAGTTGGTCAGATCGGCAGCCAACTCGGGATTGGTATGGGTGAACGAGATCCGAAGAGCCCTGGTTTCTTTCACCGGCTCGACCATCAGACCCGCTTCGAGCGTCGCAATGCAACGCTCGATTCTTTGCTTCTCCTCCTTGGTGCGCAGCGACTCGTCATCGGGCGTGCTTGCGGTGATAATCTTGGGATCGGCCTCCGAAGCTTCTTTCGAGTTCTGCTCTTTGAGTCCGACCCTGGCGCCCATTGTCCTGAGCGCCTCCCAGACCGACCTCTTTCCGCGGCCTTCGAGAAAGACATTGTTTTGGTCGAGCTTCTTTTTGAGAACGACGCTTTCCAGAAGCGAGTGACTCTTGACCATTAGCATCTTGGTCTTGATGTTCACCATGTAGAACGGGTCGTAATCGTCGCCGAAGATGCTGCCCGGTCTGCCGAGCGTCGACGAGTCCTTGCCGATCTCGATCAACGTCGATGCCTGATAGGTGTTCCTGGCCCGATAAACCTCGATCGCAACCAGCGTGGTGACAATCAACGAAATGCTGAGGATCAGCCACCTGCGTTTGCTGACGGTCCGCCACAGTTCGCGTAGATGGACCTTTTGATTATCGGGGCCTGAACCATAGCCGTAGGCGTTCGGATAGTGAGGCCGCAACCCAGTCGTCTCCCTCGCCACGATATCAGGTGGCTCCGGAAGTTTTTCCAGATCGAATTTCTCGTCAGGCATTAGTCATTGCTCCAGGAACAGGAGTTTCAATTAGTCAAAGTCGATGCACTAAGCAGTCGCGCACCTTGGCTTAGCCATTAACCTCAGTACCGATATACGCCTCGCTGAATGGCGCCCTGCCCCAACGCCTTGAGCACCGAGTTGCCTATGGTCTTCATCTTGCTGTTTGGCACTATGATGATGTCGTTCGCCAATATTGTTACGTCTTCGCCGCGACTCTTCATCACCGCACCGATGTCTACAGGTATTTCCTGGCGCTGGCCCGTGGAGCGATCGTGGCGGAATATGACCGCGCGACTCGATGCCGCATTCATGGTTATGCCCTGCGAAAGCGCGATCGCCTGGCGCAAGGTCGTCCCGTCGCTCAGCGGGAACGAACCGGGCGCGTTAACTTCGCCTGCAACAAAGAAAACATCCGCAACCGGTATGTTTACGATGTCGCCGGGTTCAAGAATCATATCTTTATCTTTCGGGACCAGGCCCCTGAACAGATTGCTTATGTTGATGGTTCTCACAACAAATTCCGGCTCATCGTCTCCATTCGCATCGGTAGTCTTTGAGAGAACATTCTGTGCTTCGGCGGCCCCTGAGTTCGGTTTCGCGGCCTGTCCCGGGTTTGAACCCTGCTCCTTCTTCACTTCATGCATAATGAAGGCAGTCGAACCATGATTCTCGGTGAGTCCGCCGGCCACGGTTATCAACTTGATCAGCGATGGTCGCCCCTCGATCTGGTAAACGCCCGGTCTTCTTGCCGCGCCCAGAATAAAGAAGGCGCGGCTGTTGAATTGCTTAACGGATACGAGGACGTTTGGATCTTTGAGATACCTGCCCCGCAGCCCGTCGGCGATCTCCTTGCTGAGATCCTCCGTCCTTTTGCCTCCCGCCTTCACGCGCTTAAGGTAAGGCATGAGAAATGTTCCATCGGCATTCACCGATGCGGTGATGGACAACTCGGGAGCGTCGTCAACCTTGATCTCGATCACATCGCGAGGCCCGATCACGTAGTCCTCGTCCGGCGATACCAGTATGCTCGGCGCCGTGCTGGTATCTCCGCCGGATGGAGTTGGCGGCTTCACTTGCGGCTGCTGGCGAGTCTGCGCCCTTGCGCCGGCAGAGACCAGTGCCAGCGCAGCGGCAAGGAACATGACTAACGCCGGCCGGAAGGTTGTCTTGGCTGCGTTTCTCATGACGGTACTCCTGGTGCTAGCCCTCCCGCTTCGGCGGCGGCGCGCTTGTTCAACGCTAATTCAGGGGCAACCTCAATCACCGACGCGGCGATGTTGGAAACCACCGCCGTCAGCAACAGAAAGAGTAAACAATTAGATGGTATTTGCAGATTGAAGTCAAACAAACTGTGAACCAATATCGCAAAGATACCACCGCCGCAACCCAGGGCGAGCCCCGACATCAAAGGGTCGGCCGAGCGCGTGGCGCGCGCGATCGCTCGAAACAGCAAAACCAAAAACCAGACGCCCACAACACCTCCAAAGATCCCCGCGTCCGACAGCAGTTGCAAGTAATCGTTGTGCGCGTACTGAACCAGCATATACCCGTCGCCGTGCGCGTACATTGGGTAAACAGTTTCATAGGCGCCAAGCCCGATTCCCAGGACCGGGTTGCTCGAAAACATCGCCAACGTGTCTCTCCAGATCCAGTTGCGTCCGAAGAAGTTCATCTTCGATTGTGTCTGGACATCGATCGACTGAGCGGCGCGATTGATCACCCCTTCGGCGCCGATCCAGACCACGCCAACCGTGATCGCGAGTGCGAGCGCTGCTACTGCGCCGATTCGCGTTATCAATCTGGATCGAACAGTACCGCCCCGCGAACTCCGCTCAACCGAGGCGCCGCGAACCAGACCTCCTCGACCACTCATCATGGCGACGAAGATCAACCCGGCAAAAACACTTACCATCCCGCCTCGCGACAATGACACAACAACAGTCAGGCCCATGATCGCCGCGGCAAACCCGAACAACAACCACGCTTCCTTGCGCACGCCCCGATTCAAAATCAAACCAACCGGCACCGGAATCAGCATAGCCATATATCCGGCGTAGTGATTTCGGTTCACGAACGGGCCAAACACCGAGTGCTTTGTGGGCCTGAACCAGTAAAAGCGTCCATCCCAGGTGAGGTGCTGAATAAGCGCGAACACCGCCAGCACCAGTCCGTAGACAACCAGAAACCTGACCAGCGTTCGAAGCCGTTCCCGATCGTCAAAAAAATTAACCGCGATCAGAAACGAGACCACCAGAAAGAACAGCACCGTCACGGCAGCTCGCGTGGCTTCGACGTCCATTGACAAGCTGCGAATCGGCGTGTCCGGCCCGCCCAGCGACACGCTTTGCGCTACCCCAATCGCCAGCAATGCTGCGATTGGCAAGGCGAGAGGCGGCACTTTGATCGCCACGCTGCCGTCCGAGATCCACTTGAACGCCCACAGCAGCACCAACAGCGTTATTTGCAACTCGAACAGCGCGAGCGACCACGCCTCGACGGCGCCGTGGGCCAGCGCGGTGAAAACAACCGCCACCAGCAATCCGACAGCCATTGCCTTGTCTAACCGCTCGCTCATAGGGGATTGGTTCGTAGTAGTCCGTGGTCAGTGGTCAGCGGTCAGTGCTCGGTACGTGGTGGTCCGTAGCCGTGAATTACTACTGACCTAGGACTACTGGCTACGGACTACGGATTACTGACTCTCATTGTGAAGTCGTCAAACCAGACCGAGCCCTTTGTTGGCTCATCGTAGCTATACTTCGGCTCGCGTTTGATCGAGATGTACACCGCTGATGAGTTGCCCGGCTTGTCCACGGGCGCTTGGAAAACTACTGAGAGTGGGCGCCAGTCGTTTGAGCCAGCCGCGACCGGTTCCGACGACGCGATCACCCCACCGGAGCTAGCGTCATTGACCACGACCTTCGGACCTTCCGTGGTTACCAGCTCGTTGGTCTTCACGTAGCACTCAATCTTGTAAGTCGCGCCCGGCTGTACAACGACGAGTTGCTTGATCGCGTTGTTGAGGTTGGTCGTGTCTCTGCCGGCGAAGATTATCCTTAACGAGCGCGAGCCGCCGTGAGAAGTCGTAGCATCGATGTTAAGCCGCGCGTACTCGCTGGGGGCGAATGACCAGTCGAACTGGGAGAAGTCCTTCAAGATGTCCGATTCAAATCCACCGTTCCAGATCAGAGTCTCAAGCGGCGGAGCTCCTGGCGCATCCGCGCCTGCCAACGAGCTCCAGAGACCGTGCGCGACAGCAAACTGCCCGGCAGCAATCAGCGAGTTCAAGAATGCCGGGCTGTCTGGAGAAGCAAGCCGCTCACTCCGGTCGACGCGTGCCAGGACCGCGATCGCATCCGAGACACGCGATTGCTGGAGCAAAAACCGCGCAAGTTTCAGCTTCACCTTTGGGTCGTCGCCGGTCACGTCTGTGAGCGCATCGACATTCCCGCCCGACGCCCGCCAGACCAGATCCAGCGTCGTCCCGAGCAGTTCGCCGTCGTACGCTATCGCTGCCTTGAAATGATCCAGCGACTCCGCCAGCTTGCCCTCCCTGATAAGCAGATTAGCCATCCGCCAGCGCACATCGCCATTAGCCGGCGCGAGCGCCAGCGCTTGCCTCATCACTTCCTCTGCCGCCGCACGATCGCCGCTCGCCTCCTTTGCTGAAGCCAGCGTCAGCCGCAGCCGGTAGTCGTAAGGTGATATGTTGATCGCCCGCTGCGCGTGCAACACCGCGCGCGGAAGATCGCGCTCGCTTTCAACAACCTCGTTCTTGGCAAAACGTGAATTTAGCCGGGATGAGTTTGGAAAACGCTCAAGCGGGATCTCGAGCAGATTACGGGTCACCTGCAGCCGTTCGTCGGCGAGCGTCCCGATCACAAATTGGTAGAAGACGACTAGCACCATCACCGCGCAAAGTCCTATCGCCACTATTGCCAACCCCGCTTTAGCGGAGAGTCTGTCGAGACTGAACTTCAGCACCATGTCGTTTTGAACAATGCCCGGATGGTTTTTCTCAGGCCGCACGTAGAGGTGGTTCCCGGATTCGGCGTCTAAGCGCAGGCTACGCCCTCAAACTGGTAAGCCCGCGAAGGGAAACCGCAACACGGCGGCAGCACGCCTTATCAACTATCGCGCCCCAAGAGGTTCTTTTCGGGGATACGGCGGCGCTTGGATCGCAGCAACGCTAAAGCTCCGGAGTGACGGGACTGTGGCTCGTGGATAAGACAGCCCCTCGCGTGCCTCTCACGCCTCAAACGCGAGTCTGCTCTTTGGTGTCGGGGCTTGGCACCGCATCTGAAAGAACTCAGGCGTTCACCCTGGGCTCACCTTGCATCCAAGACTGAAACTGCGAAAGAAACCCGTAAGCGCCAGAGAGCATACTGTGGCGTTTGCGGCGTTGTCAATGCAATCCAACGAAACGATTTAGCTGTTTCCGGCGGCGCTGGCTCGCCCGTCGAGATGGGGCTCCGGCACCCACATGCCACGGTCCGGCCGGAGATTCTTGAGGCTGCCGGCTCGCGGTCACTGAGGCAGCCTTGCAGACGGCCTTAGTCCGCCTTCGGCTCTGATCTGGCAAGGCCTCCAAGGAACCTGACGATTCGCTGGGCGGCGTTTCGGACCTGGTAGGGCCATCTCGGGAACGCGTTGAAAGCACCGCGCATTCTGATAGTCGCTTCTATCGGATCGGGCCATCGCACCCGCAGCGTCCTCAACAGCCCCCTCGGATCGCGAAAGTAAGTCGCCATGGGACGCGTATACGAAAGCGGGGGGTACAGGGCTGGGTAGGGCGCGCTCCAGTTCTTCAACGCGCGGCGCACCAGCCAACCCGGCAGTTCGTTCGCACGCCGCTCGACCGGAGTGGATTCGACTTCCGCTCCCAGAAACCGATGCGCCAGTCCGATCGCGCACGCGACCCAATCGGCTGTGCGAGCATCCGGCCCGAGGCAGCGGTCCCAATCGAAGTCCGCCGGTCGAGACTCGACGACGGCGGCGATGTCACACAACCAGAGCGGACGCCAGACTGAGTGCCGCAAGGCGTGCGTGCAGAGAATCCGAAGCTGGTCTTCGGATCCCAACACCCGCACTTCCTCTCCGCCAATCTGAATCGTCTGCGACCTGGCAAGCAATTCCGCGGCGCTCAAGTCGTCCAGCTTCGAGAAGCCCTCGTGGAGGTCCACCTGATACTTCGTTCGATCGAGCCCTTCAAGCGCCGCCGCGGCCTTTGGATAACTCTCCCTTTCGAAGCACAGATCAATGTCACCGTACGGACGCAATCCCATTTCGGGATACAGCATCGCCACCGCCCACCCCTTAACGAGCACCGGCTCCGCTCCGGCTTCGCGTGCGCGCGTGAGGAGATATTTGATCTCGGATTCGTGAAGCGCGGATTGAAGTGAATGAAGACGGTAGGCTTGTTGAAGCTCTAAGGCTGCCGGTGTGTCTCGGAGGTTTGAGTGGCGGACACGCCACCAGCCAAGCGCCGCTGCTCCCGAGGCCAGCAACAGCGGGGCTACCTGGTCAAGTTCATCTTCGAGAATGTCCAGCTCCGGGGGATCGCTGCGCCATGCGCCACGGAGCACCCGCGCAACTAACTCGCCCAATGGTGCCCGCTCGCGCGTCACGGTAGGCTGAATTGCCCGAGGGTTTGCAGGCCCGTACCTGCAGGATAATTGTTCAACGCCAAGACTCACGCGCAGGTGCCCGCATTGCAAAGGCCCGAGCAACACTCCGCACCAGTCGTACAGCCTTGACTCGCTGGTTTACAGTTGGCGGCCTGCGCGGCCTTCGGCGCAACTATGCTCGTCACGACCGGCAAGGCCACGGCGGCGGCGATTCCGACTCGCCGGATTACTTCGCGGCGCGATATCCCGGCTGCTACCGGTGATATCACCCGCTCAGTCAGCAGGCGTGATTTCCCCAGTTGACCTAATGCAAGCCAGACCACTTCTTCGGAGACCGGCGATCCAGCTTCTCTCTCGACCGCCAGCGCAATCTCTTTTGTGGTTTTCTTACCATCGCAGTGCTTCCATACAAGCGCTGCTGTGCGGTTCAAGCAATGCGCCTTGAATCGCTCCTGGTCGTAAACCAGCAGCTCTTCGGCAAGCTCCTGTACCACCAGCGCATTCTGACGCGCTCTGGGGGCAAACTGCTCTTTCTTGCTAGTCATTTGTTGCTCCGTTTGTTCAGCAGTGTGCCGGAACGCATCCACTGCGGCGGTTTATACAACGCGAATGTCCTTATGTCAATCTAAACTCTCTAAACACTCAGCGCATTAAATATGAAGTCCACCAACTGGCTCGCGTCTCCGCGAAACCCCTTCAACACCGGCGCGCCCGCTACGACCAGATCGAGCGTTGACAACACTTTCTTCGGTTCGCGGCGCGCGGAAACGGTGTTAGCTATCAACTCGAGCGCCCCCTCGCCGGCTGACAGTTGTCGAGGCCGCCACTTTGCTCCGGGTTTGTACTTGCTCACAACCACGAGCCTGACCGGCACCGGCTTGTATCCTGCGCGTCCGCCAAGCGACTCAACCGTGTACTTCCTTGGCTTCTCCAGGCCACCGTTCTCCCTGATCGAGAGCGGCCGCGCATAATGATGGACGCGGCCGTTTGCATCCAGCACCGCGTATTCGTCCGAGTAGTAGGTCGCTCCGGCCTTTACAAGCTCGCTGGTCAGCGTACTCTTTCCGCTAAAACTCTTACCCGGTATCACGACAGCCTTTCCCCGCCAGGCAACGACGCCGGCATGAACAAAGAGCCGGTGTGGCGACATCTCCGCCACATACAACTGAAGGTCTGACTCGAACGCATCGATAGCCTGATCCAGTTCGGATGTACCGGCTATCAGTTTCTCGTCCGCGTAAACAAGGCTGGATCGCCGGCCCTTGCGGCGCCCACGTTGGCCGGTGACTATGACCGAGTACATCCGGTCCACGAGCTGGGTTCGCATCGGCTTCCACGCTGGGGGAAGAACCGGAAGAAAGCCCTCCAGCACCCCCGCCTTGTTCACCCGAAGCCCTATTCGCACTCCGTAGGCCCGAATCGATATGCTTTCAGCCCAGACGTTGCCTTCAAGTTTCTGCATAAAGGGACTCCAAACGGAACTGAGAAATTTGCGAACCCGGCAAACTCAACCTCGACTTACCTTGAGATTGTTACCGACACCTTTGACTGACGTCAACGCGCGTCGGCCCGCGCCTCAATCCCCGGTTGATCGACCACGTCGACTCGTCGGGGCGGCCAACCCGCCCGCGGCTAGCCTTCTTAGTGACAGCCCTGAGATCACCTGAGTCTCGCACTAGGGTCGCCAAGCAGAAGGTAAGTCTGACGAACGTCGCTTTCGCCAGTAGCCGCCTTGGCTCTCGAAACAGCCTCCCCAAGTGTTAAGGGTTCGGTGCTCGAGCCGCCGTCGAAGATCAATCGAAACATCGCGAGGTTTATCACGAGCTGCTGGTCTGCTCCGCACATCCCGGACGACGCCCACACAGCAGCAGCCCCTCCCCGTTCCGTCTTCAACAGTGACTCAGCCAGACTGTCGAGGCCCGGATCCTGAAAGTAACCGTTCAGACAGGTGATCAGTAAGTACAGCGAATGACTGTTGGCCTTCGCCATTTCGTTCATATCGGATGAGGTGAGAATTGCGCCTCTCCACGTATCAACACTGCCGTGACCAAAGTAGCTGACTATCCTCTTGCCGCGTCTGATGCTATCAAGCACCCGGCTCTTCGTTGCGCCATCAGCCTGGAAGCCTCGAACGATTTCTTCAACTCTCACGCCGTCAGGAACCAGTGCTCGAAGCTGCTCAGTTCCGGCCTTGAAATCAATCCCCTCGTTGCTGTCTGAAACCAGCAACACTCCATCCTCCGTCGCGTTGTCGTAAGCAACGATCTTCCCGATCAGCAGAGACGCTTCGCTCACCGTGCGAGCAGGCAGGCGGCCGATAGCCAACTCGCCCAGGCCGTCTCCGTCGAAATCGACGAGCCATTCGTCCGAAGCCGTTTCCATCAGGTTTGTATCTACCAGCCTGGTGGGAACCACGTCGAAGTCTCCCAGTCCGAGATGGTTTTTCGGGTCAAGGCTCGCGTCTCCGGCTAGCAGCGCGAACCTTGGCGGTTTCGACCACCTTGCATGCGCATGGGCGAAAAAGTCTTTCAGCGCCTTTGCGGATTTCTCGCCGTGGTTGAATTCGTCGTAGACGTCTTCGACGTCAACGATCGCGACGCTTAAGCCCTGACTCTCACGCAGCCGCACGAGCGGTTCAATGGCGGGGATGAATTCGCCTCGCGTCACGACGATCAGGTCGGCCGCTCGCGATTCATCTCTCAGGTTTGAAGGTTGGTCCGCGATCACGGAAACCGGACGCTTGATTTGATCCGCACTGAAAGCCATCAACATCCGATTCCCGCCTTTGGGCGTTTTGATCGTGACCGCGTATCCGCTTTCGCGTTGCTCGATGTTGGCCTTCACTTCAATCGGCGCGGCCGAGTCGGTCACGTCAACAACGCGAATGCCGGAACTCGTGAACCCGTCAATCGTCAGTAGGCGCTTGCCGGTAGCGGTAAATCGCAACGCGTCGTCGTCGGAGCTGTAAGCGTGGCGGTAAGTGAGACGAAGCGCATCGACGATGCTCACGTCGCCCTCGCCTTGCGTGCTCGTTAGCGTAACCACGTTCTGACCTTCGCGAATCGCGCCACCCGGCACGTTGAGCCGCGCGCTTCCCTGCTGCAAGGCTGAAAAGGCAACTTCGCCCACCTCGCTTCCGTTGAACCCGACTGCGACGCGATGATCACCCGCGGTCACGCCTTGCAGCGTCACTTCAAGGACGCCGGCTTCCGTTGACTCGCGATCGATGTGATGTGCCGTTAGCGACTGGA
Source organism: Blastocatellia bacterium (assembly GCA_049273855.1). Classification (GTDB taxonomy): domain Bacteria; phylum Acidobacteriota; class Blastocatellia; order UBA7656; family UBA7656; genus Onstottus_B. Next base: position 18,874 of record JBASRN010000225.1, on the reverse strand, counting down.
TGACCGGACTTCGGGCGATGACTGCCCCAAAGAAGTTCTCTTTGTCGCCGTTCCTCAGTGATGAAAAGTAAATCGTTTGATCTCTGCGTTCGACCGTGTAAGCGAATCCGCTGGGAGCCGCCTTCGACCCTTTCGCCTTGGCCGATTTGATTCGCAACCCCGGTTGCTGGCCCACTACAAGCCAGTACACCCGCGTGTTCGTCGAAGACGTGTCGAGACCGACACCGTAGAATTCAATCCCGTCCGTTGCATTCAATCGGCCCTGGGCTTCGCCGTTGACGGTGATCGCTTGCTCAACTCCCTCTGCGAATAATTGCAACAACCGGGGATCGAGCGACGGGTCGAATCCCGCCGAAGTCAACTCGTGTTGAGTAACTCGATACCAGCCTTCCTGGTCCACTGAAAGCTTGAGGACAGGTCGCACAGCGGTGGGAAGGGCCGTTGGTTGCAAGGTTGCGGATCGAGGGGCCGCGGAGGTGCGTGCTAGCGGCTTTGACAAGCCTGCGTGAGGCGCCTTCCTTCCCACGGCGCTCAGCAACATCGTGCGTCCGCTTTCGGGAGGCAATCCGCCGGGCACTTCTGAAGCGCCCGCCGAAACAGGCCCGAACATCGTGCTTCGCCCGGTTAGATCAATCGCTTCGAGCCAATACCCGGCGTGCTTGCCACCTGGCAGCTCGTCCGGCCACGAGTATGAATAACCGGATCTCAGCATTGTCCCTTCGCCGACCATCAGCGCCGAGCCCGCGATCATCTCAGAATTGATCCGAACGCGGCTGCCGTTCTGCTCGCGAAAAACATTGAACCCGAGGTTGTCGACTTCGAATCCAGTTCGCCATTTCAAAAGCACCTTGCCGCCTTCGTGGCGCGTCGCAGTGAACGAATCGAATTTCGCAACGGACGGCACGAAGATCAAGATGTCGTCGATTCCGATCCACTCATCACTCCCATTGGCATCCGTGGTTATTATCCGAATCTGGACCAACGGTTGATTGTCGGCCGCCCCCGGCAGGGTGGCGCTTACCGGAGTCACCTGGCTTGCAAGGTTTGGCCCGGTAGAAGCGTCAGCAACGAAACCCGCGGGAATGTTTGTGAAGCTGCCCGATGCGCCCACTCGAAATTGAAGAGCTACAGGCTGAATCGCATTATCAGCCGAGCCGTCGATGTCTCGGAGATTGTACGCAACCTTGATGGCGGATAACCCGGTCGTGTTGATGCTCATGACAACGTGAGGCGCGTCTGCTGTTCCGGACCCCTGGAGCGCAACGACCGGATTCGCGATTCCGTCAAACTCCGCGACACCGCCCGAGGTTTGAGTGTTAGGATTCGCCTGATTGGCGATTACGTCTATTGGCGTTCCTGATCCATCGGCAACAATCGTTTGAGGGTCGGTGGCTGCGACGGTCGTCAGGTCATCGCCTCTTATACCAACGATTCCCGGCACGCCCGCCCAGTTGTCGTTCGCCGATATCAACCCGGCGTTTGACCAGTTCTGGTTAAATGGAATCGATTGCGTGGTGTCGTCTGCGCCAACCTGCGGTGTTGAACCAGGACAGGTGAGTGACAGATTTGCTGGAAGCAACCATTCTGACAGCGACACGACCAGGAGTGTGATAACACGCAGCGAACTGGGCGTTGATCTGTGGGTTTGCATTACTCCCCCCTGTGGCCGCCGAGCTGAGTCGAAGCAGCATTGATTACGCTCTTGCTTTGCCGCTTCGTTCGGAGGCCATCCCCATCGAATTTAAGGCCGGGGAACCCGGCCACTAAACCCACGAGAAGAGCGGCCTCATTCTAGGAAGAACCGCAACGGATGTCAAAAGAAATTACGGGCGACCCTCGCTGCTTCTGATTGAACACAACGAATTGACGCTAATGACACGCGATGCTAGATTCCGGCCGTGAGCAAAGAGGGCGGGCAACCCGATGAAACAACCAGTCGCTTTAAAGGACCGGGGGGAAGCCCCGGCGGCATGGGCTTGTTTGTGTTCGGGCTCGCGCTTGCCGTTGCGGGCGGCTTCCTGATCATGAACCACACACAAATAGGAAGCGGCTACTGGGGTTGGTGGGGCGCTAACACTTTCGGGCTCACGCTCATTCCGCTGATCATCGGGATCGGCTTGCTCTTCTTTAACGGGAAATCGATAGCCGGTTGGGTGCTCGCGGGAGCCGGAACGCTCATCAGGTACATCAACTGAAGAGTCGCGCGCGCAATTCGGACATCGGGATAAACCTGCTCTTCGATCCGGAGACGTTTCAGCATGTCGGAACCCAGTACCGGCAAACTCTTAGCCCGACGGTGGCCAGCAATAAACCGGGGGAATCGGTTGATAAAGACGATACAAGGATCACCATAACCGAAGCGTTCTCGGATTTTCGCGTTGAAAGCGGGTTGAGTCTTCCGCATCGTTACCTGCTCAAACTGGAAATTATCGCGGGTCGGTCATCGATTCTCTACGAGTGGTCAATCGAGCTAGTGAAGTTCGCGTTTGGAGAGCCGGTCAGCGCGGATGAATTCAATGCCGACGCCGATGCAAAGCGTTGAAGTTCTGGCGGCGCGCTTGTACTAAAACGAACCCGTTCGAAGTCAATCGCAAGCGCGCGATGTGCGCAGCCGGGCTCGCTCGTCGAAGAGCTACTGAGAAGATGAAACCGGATCGACCACCAGAGCTCTCACATCAAACCGCTAGCCTTCTGGCTGGCTTCACCGCAGCCGCGATGCTGCTGTGGGCAAACTCATTCCCGACCCCGGCCTCTCAAGCCAGAGCGAGTCGCACCGAGAGGCTCGAACAAAAGATTAACGAGCTGATCCGCGAGAGCGCCGCTGAAACGGTTGCCCTAGCGTTTCACGACCTCGACACTGGCAGGCAATTGCTGATCAATCCCGATCAGACCTTTCATGCCGCCAGCACGATGAAGGTGCCGGTGATGATGGAACTCTACCGTCAGGCGGAGGCGGGCAAGTTCTCGCTCGATAATCGGATTCCGATAAAGAACGAGTTCGCGAGCATTGTTGACGGCAGTCGCTACTCGCTGTCGCCGGACGACGACTCGGATGGGACGCTCTACAAGCGAGTGGGACAGACCGAGACGATGCGCGAACTGCTTCATCTAATGATAACGGTCAGCAGCAACCTGGCGACCAACATCTTGATCGATCGGGTTGGCACTAGTCGCGTCGCTGAGCTGATGCGCCTGTACGGAGCCAGCAATATCCGTGTGCTTCGCGGGGTTGAAGACAGCAAGGCTTTTGAACGCGGGATGAACAACACGACCACGGCGCGTGACTTGATGATCCTGCTATGCCGAATCGCCGAAGGCCGAGCCGTGTCTAAGAAGGCTTCTGACGAGATGCTGAAAGTTTTGCTGGATCAGAAATTCAGCGAGGGAATTCCCGCCGCCTTGCCCCCCCAGGCGCGAGTCGCTCATAAGACCGGATCGATCACCAGGCTCTATCACGACGCTGCGATAGTCTACCTGCCGAAGCGCAAGCCTTACGTCTTGGTCGTACTGACTCGGGGGCTCGAAGACGAGAAGCTCGCGCATAAGCTTGCCGCTGATATATCGCGCGAAGTGTACGAATCGATCGCCGCCCGTTGAAGCTGATGCAACCCGCTTCGTGGTTGCGCCTTGCGAAGACCACGGGTCTGCGCAACCCATTTGTCAGACAATCAAAACAACTCCCGTCTAACCCCGTGGCTTTTGAGCTAAACAAGCCGCGATGCTAGAATGCGCTCTCCACGCGACGAACACCTTACCCTGTTCAAGAGTGAGCGCATGCCGAACGGTTACGGAGCCGAAGCCGAGCTGGACACGGGCGGGCTCGACGAATTGAGCGACGAGGAACTTGTAGATCGTTTCCTCGCGCGGTCAAGGAGCGATCGGCCGGGCGCGCACCTGTGTTTTGAAAAAATCATAGCGCGCTATCACTGGTTGATCACCCACGTCGTGCGAAGCTCTCGCTTTCGGTTTCCTGCGTGGGACTCGGCCGACGATGTGATCGCCCGGGTGGTATTCAAGGTCTATCGCGGGCTGGTTCAATGGCGACGACAAGGGAAGCTCTCGAGCTTTATCGCTCGCATCGCTTCGAGCGAGATGATTGACACGATAAGACGGGTAGGACGCGACAAATCGTGGGACCAGTACGCCGCTGCGGCTGATCCCGACTCGGACGCGCCTTCGCGGGTCGACCTCGCGCCGTCACGCGAGCCTTCACCCGAAGCGCAGTTGGTTAGCAACGAGCAGCGCGAGATCGTCGATCGCTTGCTGGTTGATGTTTGCAAAGACTGGAAAGACAGCGTGATCGTCAACGAATACATCATAGGGAATCAGAACGCGAAAGAGATATGTGCGAAGTACGAAATGTCTGAGGACCTTGTTTATCAGCGCGCGCGGCGGCTAAAGGTGAGATTGCTGAACTGGCTTGAAGAACGAGGAATCACTTCAGCCGAGTCGTTGCTAGACGCGGGTGGTGGTAAGCGCACGTAGGCGAGTGAGTCACATATGGCAAGAAAGCCGGCACATCCGGACAGGCAGTTGTTCGATTATTTGAGCGGGGCGCTCGAGGCGTCGTCGGCTCGGCGAGTCGAACAACATCTCAACGGATGCCCGGAATGCGCTCGGGCAGCAGGACTTTTTCGAGCGCTCAAGTCAACCCGACAAGTCTCAACCGCCGGAGGCCTCGCGCACCCGGACGCAAGCGAGATTGCAGCTCTGTTCTACGGCAAGTCGTCAAGCGCTCGTCCCCGCGCGGCGGCGCACGTCGCAACTTGCCGGAGCTGCGCCGAAGAACTCTCCGAGTATGCTTGGGCTGAAGCCGCGGCTTCTCTTTACAATCCCGCCGCGCGCGCTTCGGGTGAAGTTCCGGCTGCTTCCTGGGAGATGATCCGCGAGTGGGAGGAAAGCAGCTTCGCAAAGCCTCGGCCCGCAAGTGAAGTGATCGGTCAGGAGTTGCTTTCGAAACTCTTCAACCTCATCGGCGAGCGCCGCGACTGGCTCGGCGATGCGCTTCGGACGGGGACGGACCCCGCCGGCGGAACAGCGATCACCGAAGCGGTATCCGTGATTGTCGTGGACCGGTCGGGCGAGGTTCGCAGCGTGGAATTGTTCGAGAGAGTCACTGACGCAAGCGGGGCAGATGTTTTGAGGCACGCGGATAAATCTGAGCGCTTCGACAACAAGGCGGTTCACGTGTTGCTGGACCTCGGCGGGGCGGAAACTGTTGTGAACTCTGAGATCATCCGGAAGGACAGCGTTCGATTACCAGCCCGCGATGACCGGCATCCGGACGCCGAATACTTTATCATTGAGGATTAGTAGAGGACTTCTACAAAGGTAACGAATGAAGGAGCGACGTTATGAAAGGCTTTGTGCAGGACATCGAGGTTCTAGCCGTCAAGAATCAAGAATTTCGCCGGGTGCTTTACACGGCACAGCATTGCCAGCTCGTCGTCATGGCACTAAAGCCCAAGGAAGAGATCGGGGCGGAAGTCCACGAGCTCGACCAGTTCTTTCGCGTAGAGGAGGGGACGGGTGAAGCGGTTCTGGATGGCGTTCGGACGGCGATTCGCGCGGGCTTCGCGGTAGTCGTCCCGGCTGGGACGAATCACAACATCAGGAATACCGGCAGTGTTCCACTGAAGCTCTATACTCTCTACGCGCCACCGAATCATCGGGACGGCGTCGTCCACCATACGCGCGAGGACGCGGAGGCCGACAACGAGCACTTCGACGGCAAGACAACAGAATAATCCTTGAAAGAAATGACGGAGGGAGCGCCAGGACCGGGCGAGCAGAAGCAACGCCGTCCCGCCCGTCTGGCCGTGTCAATTCGAGAGCTGTGGAGCTGCGGACTCGAAGCGCGAACTGCGGTGAGATTTGGCTTGCGCCCACAACAGAGCCCGGAAGGAAACTGGAGACCAGGCACGTGGTAAGTCGCAGCTCTAATCCGGCGTGGGATTCCTGGTCTGGCTGAGACTTTGCAGAGATCTCGTAGCGGTGCTCTTGTTGGTGATTATCCGCTCGATCGAGTAGATCGGCTTACCCTGCGACTCGAAATAAGTCCGGCTCAACATCTCACCGATCAGCCCGGACGAGATCAACTGGACACCAGCGATAATCAACACCGCGCCAAGAAGCATCAGCGGCCCGTGCTTCTCGAACAAGTGCGTGCCATAGATCGCCTTGTCGATCACCAGCCAGAGATTGATAAGAAACCCGATAGTGGTGCTCAAGAGCCCGATCGGGCCAAAGAAATGCAGCGGGCGCGTGACGTACTTGAGCAGAAACCGAATTGTCAGCAGGTCGAACAACACTCGCACCGTCCGAGATAAACCGTAGTGCGAGTGCCCGCCCGGACGTTCGATATTCCTGATCGGCACTTCGGCCACGGTCGCGCCGTTCCACGAGGCAAGCGCCGGGATGAAGCGATGCATCTCACCGTAGAGCTTGATCTGTTTGATGGTGTCCTTGCGATACACCTTGAACGTCGTCCCGAAGTCGTGGATGTTCACACCCGATAGCTTAGCCATCAGCCAGTTGGCGACGCGCGACGGCGCGCGTCGAAGCAGAAAGTTATCGACCCGCTTGCTGCGCCAGCCGCTCACGATGTCGCACCCGGTCTCCTCAAAGGTCCTCAACATCTGTGGGATGTCAGCGGGGTCGTGTTGCAAGTCCCCGTCCATCGAGATGATCACCTCGCCCTCGGCGTAGTCAAATCCCGCCGCCAGAGCAACGGTCTGCCCGTAGTTGCGCTTCAAACGAATCGCCACGACGCGTGGATCCTTCTCGGCAATGCGCTTCAGGATGTCGAGCGTCGCGTCGGTGCTGTGATCGTCTATAAAGATGATTTCGACCGGCTCATAGCGGCCGTCGAGGACTTCGGATAACCGGCGGTGCAATTCGGCAACGCTTTCCTGCTCGTTGTGAAACGGCACGACGACTGAATATCGCGGCTTGTCGATCTCAGTTGCAAACATGGTATTAGCCAAGCTCACGATAGCTAATCAGCTTTACTCCAAGCTCGTCAATCGCACGCCGGAGTCCGGGATGGATGAGAGCATCAAGCTCCTGTTGGCGCTCTTGCCTCAACCTGGTGCGCGCGTGCTCAAGCTCTTGGTCGTAGACTCCCGGGTGACACATCAGCTCGGTCGTCCCCTCTCTTAGTGATTCGATCACGCTCTTGATTGCTTCAGCGTCGAGCAACCCTGTCAGCCTGGCTCCACAAAAGAAATCGGGCGTGCTTAGACCGTGGTCTCGCGCGAGCCGCTTGAACGCGCGCGCGCGCACGGAGACCGCTGCCGACAGCGCGTATTGTTTGAGATAGACGCCGCGCCGCCCGCGAGCAGACGGGCCAGTCAGCGCGGGAGAGCTGACGCTTTCAAACGGGTTGCGGACCCTTTTGATTCCAAACTCGGCGGCCACTCGAGCGAGCGCTTTCATCACCCGAGGGTGAGTATGCGAGTGCTTATGCGAGTCCAGATGTGATGGAACAATCCCTGCTGAAACGACGCGCTGGACCTGGGCTCGAAGCTCGCACTCGATGTGCCCGTCCTGGATGCGGCCGCGCGCGAGCCTGGTCATCAACTGGGTCAGCGATGCCGGAAGCGCTCCGTCGGTCTCGATCAGAGAAGCAACGTCGCGCGCGGACGCAACCGGGCGACCGCCCACCAAAGCGAGGTGACAGCCAACTCCGAGAGCAGGATTCGCTCGCGCAAGCTCGAGCGCTTCTTCGAAGGCGTCGCCGTTTGCCATTATCGTCGCGCTGGTGAGAATACCTGACTTGAAAGCCCGCGCAATCCCTTCGTTGACTCCTCGCGTGAAGCCAAAATCATCCCCATTGACGATCAGTTGTTTCATGGACTAGGGATTGCCAATTTGCGGCGAAGGCGCCTCTTGTTTGCTTCCCGGTCGAAAGACTTGAGCGGCGGGCTCGCCCTGATAAGTGCTCGATTGCACCACAGGATAGTTCGTCTCGATGAAGTGAAATTTCTCACGGTTCTCAAAGTACATGCGCCCGCGCTGGAGCAACACAAAGTCCGGCAGTCCTTCGGTAAGATTGAAGCTGGATCGCGAGAGTATTTCAGAGCGAATATCCGGTCTGTTGTAACGCTCCAAATAGTACTGAACCAGGCCGGGTACCTCGCTTGCCAGGCGAGCGCCCGGAGCGGCATTTTCCGCAATGTATCGTATGCTCTCCCTGGCGCCGAGGTCATAGTACTCATCGTGAGGAAAGAAGTATCCGATCCGGCGTCCGCCAAAAGAGTTCACCCATAGACCGGGGTGCGATGAACGCATAATGTCGGCGGTGATGATTGCGGGAGCCGCAACAAACACGATCGCTGTTGCCGCGCCGGCGATTCGCGGCGCCCATTCCCATCCGATATTCAATCGCCGCAGCATTGAAGACGACACGCGCCACACAGCAACTATTCCGACCCCTGCCGTCATGTACACGAACGGCATGAGCGCCAGCGAGTACCGCAAGAACTTCGCTCCGAGGATCGACATCGGCAGCAACCAGCATACGAGCATCATCCTCAAGAACAGGTAGCCCCGAGATTGCAGATAGTCTCCGCGTCTTCGGAAGATCTCGATCAAACCAACGATGAACGCCGCGAGGAGCGGCAACGGCAGCTTGACCCACAAGAACAGAAGGTAAAAGTACCAGGCATTCCCTCCGGGCGTTTGAGTTGCGTCGTTGATGAACAACCCGTCCATCAGCAGATAGCCGTGATGAGTCAGGTGCTCCTCATTCACAAACTTCCACAAGAAACGCCATGTCTGTGGCAAGAACAGTGCGTGGTTGAAAATCACAAACGCAAGCACAAACCCGCCGAAATACCTCGCCCACATTCTTCGCGTTAGCGGCCGATTGTTGCGGCCGTCGTAACCGATCAGCGTGTATAACAGTGCGTTCAACCCTACATAGTGCGGGAAGTACTTGGACGCGAGCATCAGACCAAACGACGCGCCCGCAAGCGCGTAGAGTCGCTCCTGGCCCCTGACATCAAAAGTCGGAAGGCCTTTGGCGCGATTGTAAAAGTAGAATCCCAAGAGCATGAAGAAGACCAGCAACGTATCCTCTTTGACGATGCGGTTAAACCAGATTGCGTCAAGTCCAAGAGCCCATAGCGTCGACCCGATGAATCCGATTCTGAACCCTAGCAGCGTGCTGGTCAGCAGCAGCAAAGGAACGACCGTGAGCGCGCCAAAAGTTACATTGGGTAATCTGAGCGCCGTCTCTTCCGACGCAGTGATCCCGAGGCTTTTACCAAATGCGCGGTTCCACACGGAGACGGCTTCAACCGAAGCGTAGCAGAGGAGCTTCATCACCATCGGGTGCTCGGCGTTCGCGGTGAAATCGCCCTGACGGTAGGCACGGATCGCGAATATCTTGTTTGCTTCGTCTTCGGCGAAGCTTGCTTCGTCCAACCTGATCATCCGCGCTGAGAACCCAACCGCAACCAGAAGGAAGATGACCAGCAGCTTTCTTTGTTCAAGGCGGTCGAAGAACCCCAGCCGAGTTCGTGTTCTGAACTCCTCGATATCGGGCCAGCTTACCTCAACCTCGTCTACTGTTCGCATCCCTGTTCTCCGGCTCCGCTTAGCTCTCAAGTCGTCTCGCGAATCCTCCAGCAGAGCCGCAGCAATCGCCATTCTAAGAGGGCCGTTCGCGAAAACTCAAAGCGATTTCACCGGCACCGGCGCGGGCGGACGATTGAGGCAAAGGCAAAAAAGGCCGCTGCGAACGAAAGCAGCGGCAAATCAGTACGGAGGATTGTACGCGACCAGAAGCCTAGTCAGCCTTCTTGCGCATGAAGGCTGGAACGTTGATGTCGTCGCGCCTCATCGTATCAACCGAAGCGATGCCCGCGCCGGCAAGCGCGCCCGTTCCGCGAGTCTCAGGGACGGGCGGTTGCGCGCTCGGAAAGGTGCGTAGGGGCTCACTCGCCGCAGCCGGCTTTTCGAAGCCGGTGGCGATGACCGTTATCTTCATTTCGTCGGCGAGGCGACTATCGAGCACCGCGCCGAAGATGATATTAGCGTCCGGGTCGGCGGCGTCGTGAATGATCGACATCGCTTCGTTGACTTCAAACAAGGTGAGGTCGGTGCCGCCGGTGATATTCACCAGCAGCCCCCGCGCGCCTTCGATCGAGGCCTCTTCAAGCAGCGGGCTCGAGATCGCACGCTGCGTTGCCTCCAGCGAGCGATTTTCGCCACTCGCGGAACCGGTTCCCATCAGCGCCATACCCATTCCTTCCATTATCGCTTTCACATCGGCGAAGTCGACGTTGATCAGCCCGGGCACAGTGATTATGTCCGATATCCCCTGCACCGCTTGCAACAACACGTCGTCGACGAGCCTGAACGAATCATAAAAAGGAGTGCCTTTCGGCACGGCGTTCAGCAACCGCTCGTTGGGAATTGTTATGACGGTGTCGACGCACTCGCGAAGTTCGGACAAGCCCTGCTCCGCCTGACGCAACCTGCGCCGCCCCTCGAACGCGAACGGCTTGGTCACGACCGCCACCGTCAACGCGCCCAGTTCCGTGGCAAGGCTTGCGATGATCGGCCCGGCTCCCGTTCCCGTGCCGCCGCCCAGCCCTGTCGTTATGAAAACCATGTCCGCGCCTTCGATCGCTTCGATGATCTTCTCAGTATCTTCGAGCGCGGACTGACGCCCAACCTCGGGGTCTCCGCCGGCGCCAAGCCCACGCGTCAGCTTTTCCCCGATCTGGAGCTTGACCGACGCACCTGAGTTCCGCAGTGCCTGGAGATCGGTGTTGGCAACAAGAAACTGAACCCCCTCGATGCCCGCCGCGATCATTCTGTTGACCGCGTTCCCGCCGCCTCCGCCAATTCCCACTACTTTTATTTTAGCGCCGTTCACAGGTTGTTCTGATTCGGCGAACACGATGGACCCTGTTCGGGCCCCCTTCCGTTGATCAACTGCCATTATGGATGCCTCCTGCAAACGATAAACTGACGACCATCCAAACGGTACCTTCAAGCACGGCGACCTTACGCCGCTGACTCTCAAAGGGCTTCCAGAGTCGCAACAACTAAACGGCGATCGGTTCGCTCACTACTTAAAGAGCGAGCCAAACACGGTTCTTAAGACCATCGCCCTTGGCGGATGCTGGAACTTGGCGACCGTGTTTAGAGGGGGTTCTCGTAACAGTGCCTTTTGAGGCTGGCAGCCGGTTGCTACAATATGTGGTAGACCAAGGTTCTGAAGACACCGCGAATAGTAGCACAGACGCGCAGCCCCTACAACATCTTTTTCCAGCAAATTGAAACATTTTTTTAGCTCGACCGCAGCAATCGCTTCCATATGCTGTGAGGCTTCGGCGCCCCATCCTTCAACACATGGATCTTTTTCTGATTGATCTGCTTGTGAAAGCCGTAAAGCAAAGTTCCAACAACCGTCGCACAGGCAGGACTGTCTATCTCGCCGGTCAAACCTCCCACGAAATCCGGCAGACCATGCCGCGCCGGAAGATCGAGCACCTGCTCGGCCATCTCAACCACGCCATCCATCAGTGACCCGCCACCGATCAACACGACGCTCGAAAGGATCTGCCGTTCGAAGCCCGCGCGTTGAACCTCTTCCGCCGCGTGGCTGAATATCTCTTCGGCTCGCGGCTGAAGTATCTCGCACAGGATCTGGCGGCTGAGCATTCGTGGCTGCCGGCCCCCCACCGACGGGACCTCGACCATTCGCACTCGCTCGCCCTCCGCCATCAGACCAGCAAGCGCGCAGCCTTCGCTTTGCTTTATGCGTTCAGCTTCCGGGACCGGGGTCCGCAATCCCACCGCAATGTCGTTCGTGAAATGGTTCCCGCCCATCGGGAAGACCGCAGTGTGACGCACCGCGTCGCGGTAGAAGATCGTCAGGTTCGTGATGTCCGCGCCAATGTCGATGACCGCCGCCCCGTACTCTTTTTCGTCCTGAGTAAGCGTGGACTCGCCTCCGGCGATGTGATTGATAACCGTATCGGTCACCATAATGCCGGCGCGATTCACCGAAGTAATAACGTTCTGCCGGGCGGTGATAGGCGAGGTGACTATATGGACCGAAGCTTCCAGCCGCATCCCGAGAAACCCGATCGGGTTTCCGATGCCGTCTTGTCCGTCAACTGTGAACTCCTGCGGCAGCACGTCGATGATCTCGCGATCAGTCGGCACGCTTACCGCGCGCGCCTGATCGATGACACGGTAAACGTCTTCCTCGGTGATGTCCCGGTTGCGACGGCTGATGGCGATCACGCCGCGCGAGTTGATTCCTCGAACTTGCACGCCGCCCAACCCCACGTATGCCGAATCGATCGGGAGCCCGGACATCATCTCCGCCTCCTCGACCGCGCGCTTGATCGCGTCAACCGTAGCCTCAATGTTGACCACGACGCTCTTGCGAACTCCGCGCGACGGAGCGCGGCCGATGCCGATGATCTCCAGCGTGTCGTTCTCGGTTATTTCCCCAACTACCGCCCTGACTTCGGTTGTTCCGATGTCGAGCGCCGAAATGTGTCTGGTTCCCTTTGACATTTTCATCCTCCGGCTCTTGATACAATGATGAGCGATGAATGATGAGTTATGAGCAGCAAAAAAGGACTGCTCATCACTCATCACTCATCAGTCATCACTTCTTTTTTGACTCCTGCCCAACTGGCTTCTGCGCGCCGGGGGTGGCGAAGTTAACAACGATGCGCTCGCTTCGAGCCGCGTCAATGAAGTTAATGTTGTCGGCGTTCTGAATAAGCCGCTCGATGTCCTGAACACGGAAACGGCCCGGCAGCTCGGAATCGCCCTGCTTGATTGCCTGGAGCACCTGCAGCGCCTTCTCGAACCGCTTGCGAAAGTCCCTGCTCCCCACGTGAACCATCACGGGTGGATGGGCCAGACGCAGGTTCACATCTCTCGTGAAAGTCAGGTCGATCTGGTCGATCAGGTTCCAAAGCGAATTCGGTTCCTCGCGGAACTCCCGCTCGATCTGCTTGAAGACCGCAATCCGCTCGCGATCCTCGGCTATCGCCGCTTGCGTGCGAGTGCCTTCAGCAAAACCCTTAGCGACCGGAGGTATCTCTCGGGCTTCCCCGGTCCTCGGATCGAGATTCACATCCGTGAAGTCACCCATCTCGATCGCATCTTCGTCGAGCCAGATCAGCGATTCCGACTCCCGGCGTACTAGCACAACGGGCTGCCGCTCGACGACGCTCACAAAGATTCCGTCCGGCAGAACTCTGGCCACTGCGGCGGCCCGCACACGCGGGACCGCTTCAACCTTCAGCCGCAGGCTCGCAAGATCGACGTCCAGCAATCTGCTTTGCCCCACCGCGCGTCGAACTGTTTGTTCGACGCTCGCTCGAAGCGGGTCGCTCGCGTCGCTCACCGTGACTCGCCGCACCTGAAACAGTCGCGAGTTGGCCATGGCGTTGTAACCAACTATCGCAAGCACGATGGCCGCAAGAAACGCAGCCGGTCTGGCGAAGGTCATGGCCGTCCGCAGCGTCTTGCGAACGCTTAGAAGCGCGCTCTGGCGCGGTCCTCTTCTTTGAACACGCCGCCCGCGCGGCGTAACTACCTGCGCCCGTGACCTTGGTTCTCTTGGAGCTACTGGCACGATTCACCTCCCGGGGAGTCAGTAGCCAGTAGTCCGTAGTCCGTAGCTAGTGTCCCAAAGTTCGACTGGTCCCCGGAACACGAGCTAACCACTACGGACTACTGACTACGGACTCCTCATCCAACATCCTCAACAGCTCGTCTGCTGCATGCCAGACATTGCCGGCTCCGAGGGTTAAAACCAGATCGCCGGGCTGCGCAATCTCTTTGAGCCTGGCCGCGGCGTTCGCGAGCGGTCCGATGTACTCCACCTGCCGGTGGCCGAAGCGCTCGATCTCATCCGCCAGTGCCTGGCTGGTGATTCCCTCGATCGGGTCTTCGCTGGCGGCGTAGATGTCCGCGATAAGCAAGACGTCGGCGCCGTAAAACGACCTGGCAAACTCATCCATCTGGTCGCGCGTGCGCGTGTAGCGATGCGGCTGAAAAAGCGTCACCACTCGCCGCCCCGAGGTGCGAGCCGCCGCCAACGTCGCCTTCACTTCGGTCGGATGGTGGCCGTAGTCGTCGACCACGATCACTCCCTGGTTCTCGCCTTTTATCTGGAAGCGACGCTCGGCTCCGCCAAACTCCGCGAGCGCCGCCGCGATATCCTCGAACTTAATGCTCAAATCCAGGCCGGCCGCGACCGCGGCCAGCGCATTGTAGACGTTGTGCAAGCCCGGCACATTCAGCGTCACGCCTCCGAGTTCTTCACCAAACGCGCGCACTCTGAACTCAGAGCCGAAGCCCGTGTTCATTTGTATCTGCCACGCGGACACGTCGGCTTGCGCCGCAAGTCCGTAGCTGATCGTGCGACGCACGATGCCGGGAATGATCCCTTGAACGTTTTCGTCGTCCAGACACAAAACAATGGTCCCGTAAAATGGAACGCGGTTCGCGAACCTCGTAAAGCACTCCTTGATTTCGTCGATGCCTCCGGTGAAATGGTCCAGGTGATCCGCGTCGATGTTCGTAAGCACGGCGATTGTCGGTGTCAACAGCAACAACGAACCGTCCGACTCGTCGGCCTCGACGATGATATACTCGCCGCGCCCGTGTCTGGCGTTTGAACCCAGCGACTGGACGCGCCCTCCGACGACGACGGACGGATCAAAGCCGGTCTTTGTCATCAAGTGCGAAATCATCGAGGTCGTCGTAGTCTTGCCGTGGGTCCCGGCGACCGCGATGCCGTGCCGGTAGAGCCGCATCAGCTCGGCTAACATTTCGGCGCGCGGGATGACCGGCACCTGCCGCTGCCGCGCCCCGATCACTTCGGGGTTGTCGTCGCGCACTGCAGACGAGCAGACAACCACGTCCGCTTCCGCGACGTGCTCTCCCGCGTGGCCTTCCCAGATCGTCGCCCCCATCGATTCGAGGCGGTCGGTGATTGGTGTACGCCTGAGATCGCTGCCCGTCACGCGAAAGTTCTCCCCGAGCGACAACAACACTTCGGCGATGCCGCTCATCCCGATGCCGCCTATCCCCACGAAATGAATCTGTCTGGCTCCTCTAAAAAGCATGAGCAGTTGTCCGAACCTGTACGGGCGTTCCCCCGTGGGCGCCCCTTCTCGAAAGGCGGCCCGCGCCCGGCGCAATGAGGGGCGCCCGCGGAGGGACACCCGTACACTTCAATTCACCGGCCACTGGCCACCGCCATCGCCATATCAACGGTCCTCGCAGCCGAGTCGGGTTTACCAAGCCTGTGACTCGCTTCTTCCATTCGGTCAATCTCCTCCGGGTGCTCAATCAGGCGAGTCAATTCCTGTGCGAGCCTCCCCGGTGTCAGTTCCTTTTGCAGTATCATCCTCGCCGCGCCTGCGCGCTCGAACGCCTCGGCGTTCTTGCGTTGATGATCGTCGGTCGCGAACGGAAACGGTACGAAGATCGCTGCCTTCCCCGCCGCAGCCACTTCCGCCGCCGTCGTAGCCCCCGCCCTGCATATCAACACGTCCGCGCGCTCAAACTGCGCCGCCATCTCATGAATGAACGGCCTCACGTCGGCCTCAAACCCCGCCTCTTGGTATCCGCGCTTCACCATCTCGAAGTCTTGCTCGCCCGTCTGGTGAGTGATCGCCAACCGCTCGCGCTCACGTTGAAGCTGCGAAAGAGCGCCGGTCATCGCGGTGTTGATCGCGCGCGAGCCCTGACTTCCGCCGAAGATCAAGATGTTCAACCTCTCGCCTCTTTCTCTCTTCTTAAGGTTCGAGAAGTCGCCGCGGACCGGGTTGCCGGTCACGACGCCGCGCTTGCCGAAATATTTGATCGCATCCTCAAAGCTCAACGCAGCCGCGTCCACAAACCGCGCGAGCACTCGATTGGTGAAGCCGGGCATTGCATTTGGCTCCACCACCATCGTCGGTACTCGCGTCAGCGCCGCCATTAACAACGTCGGCCCTGATGAATAACCTCCGACTCCAATCACCACCTGCGGCTTGAAGCGCCCCAATATTCGAAGCGTCGCGACAAAGCTCAACGGCAACTGCACGAGCGATTTGATTCTTTGAAAGACCGAGACGCCCTTAAGCGCGCCAACCTCAATCATCTCCAGCGCGAAGCCTTCGCGCGGCACAATCTTCGACTCGAGCCCGCGCGCCGTTCCTACAAACAGTATCTCGGTCTGTGGATCGCGGCGCCTGAACTCGCGCGCGATGGCCACGCCCGGATAAATGTGCCCGCCAGTTCCTCCCGCCGCGATGATGACGCGCATACGAATTGCGGATTTCGGATTTCGGATTGCCGATTGCCTTTCGAATCCGCAATCCTCAATCCTCAATCGTCACGCCTTTCCGTGCTTCGACACGTTCAACAACGCGCCCGCCGCAAACAGGCTGATCGCCAGGGACGAGCCACCCGAGCTTATAAACGGCAACGGAATTCCTTTGGTCGGCACCAGCGATAGCGTCACGCTTATGTTGAACAAAGCCTGGGCGATGATCATCGTAGTCAAGCCGACCGCCAGCAACTGGCCGAACAGGTCAGGAGCGAATCGCGCAGCTCGAAAGCCGCGCCACGCGATCAGCCCAAACAGCAGCACAACCGTCCCTGCACCGATCAAGCCCAACTCTTCACCAATCACCGCGAATATGAAATCGGTGTGCGGAGCCGGCAGATAGAAGAGCTTTTGCTTGCCTGCGGCGAATCCGACGCCGCTTGTGCCGCCGCTTCCGATCGCGATCATTGATTGAACCGGCTGAAAACCCCAGCTCGATTGATATTTCCACGGGTCCAGAAACGCGAGAATCCTCTGAAATCGCCACGGCACCAGCAGCATATATATCATCGCGGGCACAACCGGTATTGCCAGCAGCGCAAGGTATCGCAGCGGCGTGCCCGCCTGAAACATCACCACAACAAACACTGCCCCGAGCGCCAGCGCGGTTCCAAGGTCCGGCTCGATTGCGACCAAAACGATCAGTAATCCGGCGACGGCGACGGCTCGCAAAAAAGTCTTCTTGAGGTTCTCGATCTCTCTCACCTGTCTTTCAAGGAACACCCCCAAAAAGCAAGTAAGAGCCAGTTTCGCTATCTCCGAGGGCTGGAGCGAGAAGTATCGGCCGTACCGTATCCACCGGTGAGTCTCGTTCACCGTCGGCAGAAACAGCACCAGCACCAGCATCGCAATAGTTGCGCCCAGCAGCGAGCAGAGCACAACCGGCCGCTTGTAGTGCCGGTAGTCGATGCACATCGCCACCGCCATCGCCGCAATGCCTGCTACCGCCCAGAGTCCCTGCCGCGCAAGAAAGTAGAACTGGCTCCCGTAGTTCTTTTCTGCAAGGATCGCCGACGCACTGTAAACCATTACGGCCCCAAACAGCGTCAGACCCAGCACCGTCGCCAGCAGCACGCGATCAACCGGCAGCTCGCGCGCCTTTGGATTGCGGGCGCTGCCCGAGAAGAACTCCGACTCTCGCTTCCACCTCGGGCTCACCACTCTTGAACTTGCCGCCATACGTTAAGCTTGAACTCTCTTTCTCATCTCAGCTTCAGGGTCGAGAGGCTGAGCAGCGCGAACAGGATCGCGATTATCAGAAACCGAAACACAAGCTTTGGCTCCATACGCCGCGAAAGCTCAGGCGGATAGAGCAACTCGAAGTGATGATGAATCGGGGTCATCCTAAAGATGCGCCGGTGAAAAAGCTTGAACGAAACGACTTGCAAGATCACCGACACCGCCTCGATCACGAACACTCCGCCGATCATCACCAACAGAAACTCCTGCTTGATCATCACCGCGACCGCTCCGATCGCCCCGCCGATTCCAAGAGCGCCAACGTCTCCCATGAAAACTTCAGCGGGCGGCGCGTTGAACCACAGGAAACCAAGACTCGCTCCGGTCAGCGCCGCACAGAAGATGGTCAGCTCGGAGATGCCCGGGTTGTGCGCCAACCCCAGATACTCTGCAAACCTCAGATGCCCGCTGACGTAGGTGAACCCGGTCAGCGCCGCAGCCACCACGACCGTCACCGAGATCGCAAGTCCATCCAACCCGTCGGTCAGATTCACCGCGTTCGAAAACCCAACGACAACAATCGGCGCGAACACCAACAGATAGACCGGCCATCCGATATCGGGCTCGAAAGCCTTGAAAAAGGGCACGCTCAACGTCGTCGAGTAAGTCGTGAAAAACTTGAGCGACAGCCCAAATCCCAACGCCGCGATAAACTGCAACACCAGCTTTTGTCTGCCGGTGAGGCCGAGGTTGTGCCGCCGCCTAACTTTTAGATAGTCGTCCCAGAAGCCTATTCCGCCGTATGCCAGCGTCGCGCCGACCACGATCCACACGTAAGCGACCGACAGGTTCGACCATAGCAACGTCGAGACCGCCACCGACAGCAGAACCAGCACGCCACCCATCGTCGGTGTCCCGCGCTTCGATTCATGAGAGCGCGGCCCCTCTTCGCGAATCTGCTGCCCGATCTGAAACTGCCTCAGCTTTGCGATCATTCGCGGCCCGAAAATCAAGCTCAGCACCAACGCCGTAATCGCCGCCCACGCCGAGCGGAACGTCACCTCCTTAAACACTCGCATGAAGGAGAGTTCGTCGATGCTTTGAAGCAATCTCAGGTAGTAGAACATTCAATGTCCCGACCGTACCGGCGTCTCACCGAGCCGCGCCTCCTCGCGCGCGAACGCCAACTCATGATCGAGGGGCGCCCGCGGAGGGACGCCCGTACATTTGCTTCATTCGTTCAACAACGCCTTCCGTCATCACACCGCGCGAGCCTTTCACCAGCATCAAGTCGCCTGGTCGAGCTTCCCGCGCGACGATCTCCGC